>JAFYAS010000013.1 GCA_017540605.1 Lachnospiraceae bacterium
AAAACACAGACCACAAGCGGTCTGCAAGGTATTTTTTATTTATTTAACTGTCAAACTCCCGAATAAATTGAATACATATAAATTATATTCTACCACAGGTCCATATTCTCCACAACATAAAATACCTTTATATGTAGATATATTGCCATTTACCTAAAATATCATAGTGACACTCACAAAACTTTGGAGTATAATGTTCAACGATCATTATTATTTTTAAGGAACAGCATTATGAGAAAGACAAAGATCGTATGCACCATCGGTCCCGCCAGTGAATCGGAGGAAATGGTTGCGGCACTCTGCAAGGCAGGTATGAACGTCGCTCGATTGAATTTTTCACACGGAACTCATGAGGAGCATTTAAAAAGGATAAACACTATCAAGAAGGTTCGAGAAGAACTGAATCTTCCCATCGCCATTATGCTTGATACAAAGGGACCTGAGTATCGCATCGGTACATTCAAGAATGGAAAGGTCTTCCTAAAGGATGGGGAGCACTTCACATTTACCACAGAGGATATCGAAGGTGACGAAAGCATTGTATCAGTAAGCTACAAGAATCTGGCAAAGGAACTCAATGTTGGAGATCGCATTTTACTGAACAACGCACTTTTAGAGTTCAAGGTATTAAGCACAGACGGCACAAGGATTGAGACCGAGATCGTAACCGGTGGCGAGCTTTCCAACAAAAAGAGCATGAGCTTTCCCGGAAAGCATATAAAGCAGGTCTATCTTTCAGAACAGGACAAATCGGATATCAGCTTCGGAGTTGAGAATGATGTAGACTTTATCGCCTGCTCATTTGTTTCGATAAAACAGGATCTGATAGATGTTCACGAGCATCTCAAGTCACTTGGAAAGGATGACAGCGTAGAGCTGATCGCAAAGATTGAGAATCAGTCGGGCTACGACAACATAGAGGATATCTGTGAGGAATGTGACGGCATCATGGTTGCCAGAGGTGATATGGGCGTCGAGGTTCCCTTCGAGCAGCTTCCCGCTATCCAGAAGGATCTGATCACCAAGTGCCGTATGCTTGGAAAGCGCGTGATCACAGCCACGGAGATGCTTGAATCCATGATCCACAATCCCCGTCCTACAAGAGCAGAAACCTCTGATGTTGCAAATGCTGTATATGACGGAACCAGCGCCATCATGCTTTCAGGCGAGACCGCAGCAGGAGCTTATCCCGTTCAGGCAGTGGAAACTATGGCCAAGATTGCCGAGGCCACCGAAGGTAACATAAATTACGCAAAGCGCTTCCACAAGTATGAATTCAAGATACAAAATGATGTGGATGCCATCTCACATTCTACCTGCGGTATGGCGATAGATATCAAGGCAAAGGTGATCGTAGCCTGTACACTTTCAGGAAGAACTGCCCGCATGGTATCGAGATTCCGCTCACCGGTGGACATCATCGGTCTTACCACGAACGAAAAAACCTGGAGACTTCTCTCCCTTTCTTGGGCGGTCACTCCTAAAATGTGTGAGCTTTTCCCTTCAACGGATGTGCTCTTCTATGGTGCAAAGAAGATTGCCGTAGAATCATTTGACCTTCAATCCGGAGACAAGATAGTCATTTCCGGTGGAGTAACCAACGGACAATCAGGAAACACCAATCTGATCAAGATTGAAAATGTATAGTAACTTTTCACTACAGCTTTTAACAGTTAAAATGTGTAATAAAAAAGAGGACCTCGGTCCTCTTTTTTATACTTCTATCAAGCTGAATTCCTTTCTCTTAGGAACTCCAAAAATTCATCCTTCGGAAGTGGTCTTGAGAAATAATACCCCTGTATATAATCTATACCGAGCTTAGCAAATTCCTCAAGTTGCTCCTTCTTCTCAACACCCTCTGCTACGATCTTCAGCTTAAGATCCCCAATCATCTGAACTACAGATCTCATCATGATCTTGGCCTTGTCATTACGGAAATAATCCTGAGTCATTGAATAATCAAACTTTACGATATCCACAGGCATATTGACGATATAATTGAGGTTTGATTCACCGGTTCCAAAATCGTCAAGTGAGAAGGAACATCCAAAATCCTTCAAGTGGCTCATGTTGGAGATCAATGCACCACGATTACTTATAGCAGAGCTTTCGGTAATCTCAAGATTGATGGTTTTGGGCTCAATGCCTATCTCCTTTATGGTATTTGAATATCTCTCTGCAAGATCGCTCTTTTCACATTGAATAACCGAAAGATTGACCTCTATATAATGTATGCCAAGAGCTAAAAGCGAATCATTCTTTATGGCATAACAGCATTTTTCAAATACACGATCACCAATATCTTCTACCAGACCTGTCTTTTCAGCAATAGGTATAAACTGCCCGGGCATAATGATGCGTCCATCTCTTCCTCTGATACGGGCCAGAGCCTCGGCTGAACGGAACTTTCCGTCCTTTACGGAATAGATAGGCTGGAAGAACACCTCTACCCTATCCTCATCAAGTGCCTTCACGATCTCATTTTGCATTTTCCTAAATGCGATAACCTTGTCATATACCTCACGGTCAAGCATAATGATCTGATGCTTTGAAAGGTCGGAATTTGTTCTGGAATACTCATAAATATCGATGCACTCATTTAGCGAGCTTACAAGCGAACAATCCGGTGCATAGAATATGGTCTCATTTAATATCTCTCCCATACTCCAAGGAAACCTGAATCGTTGAGCAATAACCTCCTTCGCTTCCTCAGCATCATTGAGATACTTAAATACGATCACAAAATCCATGGATGATCCCCTGAATATCTCAGCCTTTTTAAAATTGGTGCGAAGATATCTGGCTACATCTGCCATAGCCTGTATCTGTTGCTCTCTGCCTTCCTCTTTATCAAAATTAATATATAGCATAATAGCGGAAAAAGCAGTATGGTTCAGATATAGCTGTCTCACATAATCACTACACAGTGAGAAATTCATAAGACCTGTATCCTTGTCGATATCTGTTTCAGGATTTTCCATCTTGGCAAAAATGATCATAACACCTATAGCCATACAATACCCGATCAAAAGCAAATTTCTGTTGATCAACTGAATACCCGCTGCAAGCACAGTAAGTCCCATAAATATAAGGATTCCCTGAACTCTGTGTGGATTCATGAGATTCCTAAACATGATCACAAATGCCACAATAGTTATAACGAAAAGCGAAGTAACTCCATACGTAATATTTACCGAAAGGCCATAGCTATATACCTCATATACATTACAAACATACTCTAACGGAGTGACACAGACAGCAACGCTGGCAATGATAGAGATCATAATAAAAACAAGTCTTGGTATTCTGGTAGACCTGAGTGTAGGTATATCATTTACAACATAGGAAAACGTGAAATATCCAACCCAGAGGATTGATATGAGATACAGCTTACAAACCGCTTTTGTGATAAACGGTGCCGTATTTCCTAGATAATATATAGCGACAATTGAAATAACATCAAAAGAGATACAGCACATAGTAGCGAGCTGAATGCGAATATACATCTTCGCACTTTCAAGCACTCCCTTCTCCGCTGTAACCGAGAAATAAAAAAGCAATATAACTAATACCAAACCACATAATTGAACAGATATGTTCAGCATGCAGAACGACCCTCCATAATACTATATATCGTTCCGTTTGATGTTAGATGCGTTCCCCATTAAGTGTACCATACTCTCCCAACTAACAATTCAAACTCAGAGTTATTTTCATTTTACCATATTTTTCTAAAAAAAGCCATCATTAAAATATGTCACGCGTGACATATTCGGGTGAATTTACCTAAAATTATGTTACGCGTGACATAATAGTATTGTTATTTTTTTGTTTTTTTACTTATCTTCACCCATTTTCCATAGGACTTGGCTGTTTTACCATTGTTTGTCTTGTAGGACTTGTAGGCTCTTATCCTTACATAGTAAAGTTTCTTTGCCTTCAGCTTTTTCACTGTACAAGTTTTCTTTGATGACTTTACAGTAAGCTTCTTAGCAGACTTAAACTTACTTTTGGTGCTTAGCTGTATCTCATAGCCGGAAATATTTTTGACCTTTTTCCACTTAAGAACAAGTCTCTTTGAACCTGCTAAAGCCTTAAATGATGTAACCTTCCCTACAGATGGAACAGTTATCTTTTTCGTATTATTAGCCGGTTTTGGATCAGTCGTACTCGTTTTATTCTCAGATTTATCTTTCGGTGTAATTGTTATATCGGTTGGTGTTCCGGGATCAGCCAAGACATCCGTCGATGTAGTCGGAGCTTCTATAGGCTTATCATCTGTTTGTACAGTTTGATTCGTTTTTTGATTACTTGCTGTGTCTGTCCCTTCTTGAGGGAGATCAGACCCACTTTCTCCACCGGAAGGTGGATTTATATCAATAACATCATCTGAGCCCTGTTGACCCTGACCATTTTCCTTATCTGGATCAATCTCACTCTTGTAAACAGCCGTTACAGCGTAATTGTTGGACTGTTTACTGTCATATACCTCTGTTTCAACTACCGCTTGTAAAGCAACCAGACCATCATCATTATATGACAACTTATCCTTATTAAGATTGTAATAAAGGTAATTACTTTCTCCCTTATCCAATGAATCAAAAGGCAGCTCAGCAACAAGATTAGTCATACTAAGATCATCATAAAGCTTTATTGTTCCCGATGTTAAGGAGTCAGTATTATTTGTCACCTTGTATCTAATACGTTTTTTATCCTCTGTGATCTGCTTGTTAGCCTCCACTGAAACATCTGTATATCCTACCGTTACATTAAAATGTTTTGCTTCCTCCTTGTTTTGACCCTCGGCATAAACACAAACCACGAATTCAGTAGGCTGTGTAATCTTATTGATAGAAAAATCCGTAGACAATTCAATGCTTTCGCCGGGCTTTATGGTACGATTAAATTGTTTATCATTCACGTACTTGATCTTGCCCAATGATACAGACAGATAAAATTTGCTGAGAGTGGTTTCACCATCATTTTTCAACAACACCTTCAGTCCCTGATTATTATCAGCATCTCGGTTGATATCACTCATATAAACGGAAACTACATCTAAAGAATCAGTTACCTCCTTTATGACCTCGGCTATTCTATTGTGCTCTGTGTCAGAATCCAACTCGTCATCAAGAACAATATCATATCTTCCGTCAATATCTATCGCAGCATCAAAGCTAAAAAGATTGGAATCATATTTTTCAAATAATCTGTATGATTTTGATATTACACCATCGTTTATAAGAGCTGCTCTAAGCTCAAAGCCTTCACCTACAGCAACTCTTGAGATAACAGCTGTCTTTTTATCATTTGACACCACAGTAAAATCAGGTGAAATGCTTTCACCATCAGCAAGCTCATAGCTTTCCATATACCAGCTACTATCGGCTGAAACACTCTTAAACTGACCTTCTCCATTTAACCAATATATTTTTCCATTTGAATACTTAAGTCCGGAAATAAATGACTGATCTTGTTCGATGACTGTTCCATTTACCTTATCCCATCTGTAAAGATTGGTTAAGGGAACACTCTCTTCATTCACGCTATATGCTGTGTCCACAACAGAATAAACCATCCTTAGATCATCCTGATCTTCAACAACTACATAATTGCCAACAGTACCGATAACTTCTGATAGATTTTCTGGTGTAGTCCAATTCGTTCCATCCAGTTTACTGTATTTTATTTGATTGGGTGCACTTTTACCATCAATAGAATTCGTACCATTCTCAATCCACACTACAGATGGTATCCAAGTATTCTCTACGAGCTTCGGCTGAATATCAGCATGATCATTATCGGTGATATAAGTCTGACCGGTGAATTGATCTAAAGTCTCATCAAAGCTTGCAAAACAGATCTCAGAACCGGAGATGGCATTTAAAAACTGTTCCTCTCCCTCTTGCCCCGTTACCTTGCTTCCTGCTTTTTGCCAAGTTAAGTAAAGCTTTCCGTTTACAACTCTCATATCTGAATAATAATCAGCCTTACCATTGTCCCAAACAGGCAAAGGGGTAGACCATCTACCATTGGTCTTTACGGAATACATCAGTCGTCCGGCATCGGGGGATCCACTTTCCTTCATAGTAAGATATACCATAACCTCCTTACTACCAAGAGTGACAATAGTGGGGTTTGAATCAGGCATACTTTTATCAAGGAGGACTCCACTTGTAGAAACATTTCCTTCAACCGAATAATCAGTTTCTCCGCTACCATCAAAAACTGAAGACACATCGCCCTCATAAGCGGTAAGCCTCAATCCGCTAAAATCACTGGGAGCAAGAGAAAGATCAGGCATATATTCTGTTTTAACCTGGTAATCCCATAAGGTTTTTCTGAATGTATAAGGTTCAAGCAAGTTCTCTTTGTAATAGTTTAAGAACTTAACTCCCAAATAAAGCTTACCGTCTGTCTTCATATAGGCTCTTGGATACATGCCTGCTTGAAAATTCATATCAAGATTTCCGTTTACATTGGCTATACCCACAAGTCCAAGTCCGACCTGAGCATTTACTTTTCCTGTTCCGGTTATGGAACCGTCACCATCAAATGAATTTCGCTTATAATAATGGTCATACTTAAGCTTATAATCTACTTCTATATCACCTTCGTAATCAAAGCCCATTTTCCAATAATATGGCACCCACAAGGGTCCGATATGCTTTATATACTGCTTTATCATAGGCTTATTGTCAGACTTTGCCATACCTATGACCTTACCGTTACCGCCAAGTATACGAAAATCAGTATCAGTAGTGATCTCAAGATATCCGGCAACGGAAAGCTTAGGCTTTAAGAATTCAGAAAGAGTTTGACTTCCTTTTATGACACTTGAATTACCAACTGTCAACGAAAAATCAGCTTCAAGCTGCTCGTCTACAGCCATTTTAAGAGGATTCTTTTTCCCATCAGAAAAATCCTGCAATTCCTTTTTAGCTTTTTTAGCCTCAGCCATTCTCTTTGTCAGATAATCACAGATATTTTTATAATCAGTCCAAGCCTTATCATTAACAAAGAATTTCTCCAATGCACTTTTATCACTTCCGCTACTGTTCTCATTTGGAAAGATGATGCGAAATACTATTGTACCATCATCCTTTGGTTCATGATTAAGCAATATAGGGAGCTTTTGTTCTCCTACCTCATAGCTGTTGTTAAATAGATCATTCAAGTAGCTTACAGCACCCATAGTATCTGGATCATCACCGGTAATGGAGTTCACAGTCTTAGCTGTATAAAGTATCATACCGGCACCGGAAAACAAACCATCAAGCTTTAGCTGTTCAAGTAAAGCAGCGGCCGATCTGTCTTCTTCAGTATCCTTTGGTCCATCCTCATTTGGATTGGCTCCCGGTGTTCCCTTCTCATAGTCAGCCTCCATACCATCATAGTTTGGCCAACCTATAGACACTGCACCTGAAACATCATCAAGCCTTAAGCTTTCTCCATCAGGATCAACAGTATATAAGAATCTTCTGTTAACTATATCTCCGCTTTTTGCTACTTCCTTTGATCCGGCATAATATATGGTATGTGTTTTTCCCTTATTATCCCTGTGAGTAAATCTGACTCTTGTGGTCTCAGTTTCAAGCGTAATGGTTGCAACATACATATTGATGGCACCTGATTGATTGTTGGTGCCTTCAAAATATCCTCCTGTATACACAGTATATGTTGTATCATTTATCCAAGCATACGCATCTACCTTGAAAAAGCAAAAGAAAGATATACACATTATGCAGGCTATCATTATCTTGTGTAATGTTTTATTTTGCATCTTCATACCTCCATATCACAACGGAACCCTACGAAAAACGCAGAGTCCCGTATTCTTAAATGTACTACTTAGTCTTTTTACTAAGACTTACCCACTTTCCGTAAGCCTTTTTACTCTTTCCGGCAGCAGTCTTATATGTCTTATAGCCTCTTATTCTTACATAGTATTTCTTCTTAGCCTTAAGCTTAGATATAATGCATTTTTTTACACCTGACTTAATTTTAACCGTCCTGCTCTTCTTGAAATTTTTATTGGTGCTATATTGAAGCTCATAGCCTGAGATATTCTTAAGCTTAGTCCACTTAATTGTAAGTTTCTTTTTACCTGCTGTTACTTTAAAGCCCTTTACCTTAGCAACAGAAGGAACAACAACCTTTGCCTTCTCGTCTGTCACAACCGTTTTGTCTTCAACGGGTGTTGTAGCTGTGGTAGTGTCTACAGGTGTTACAGGAGTTTGTGTATCTGTTGTCGAAGCCTGAGGATTGGTTGTAGTCGGATCAGTCTGAGTATCAGTTGTTCCACCCGGAACACTGGGATTATTGTCTCCACCTTCACCCATAGATCCATCACCACTCGCTGTCGCAGTCTTATATTTTGCCTCAAATGTAGGGGAAACCTTTGCCACCGTATACTCAAATTCATCAGTCAGAACAGGATCATATGAAATATTGATCTTCCATCTGTCGAACTGCATACCCTCGGCCGGAGCATCGGCCTTGATCTTTAACTTAGCTCCTCTTGCAAAGTAGCCCTTTGTAACTCCATCATCAAGCGCTCTTCCATTTACCTCAATGATCCTACCGTTCTTAACAGTGATCAACTGCCCGATCTCATATTCTGCACCGATAACTGTATCCTTTGCCCCCGGTGTAACTGTAGTCTTCATTGATAAAGGATCACCAAATTCAGCTGAACCCGAAAGTACAACCCACCTTGAGAAACAATAATCTGATTTGGCTTCATCTGCTTCAATATCGAAGCTGTCACCCAAGGTAAAGTATCTGTTACTATATACCTTATCATTCTCGCCACGAATCACACCACTCTCAACGGAAAGAATATGTGACATATCACCTACTGTTACCTCAAATGACTTTGTCTCTCCAAAATATTCAAGAGTAATAATCTGAGTTCCGGTCTTATAAGGGTCATAATCCGTACTTCCACTTCCTGAAAGCTCAACTAAAGCTTCATCAGCCATGGATGAAAGTCTGTATTTTACAGAAACGCCGGTAAGATCAAGAGCTTCGCCATACTTATAAGACTTCTTCGTAGGCTCACCAAGAATCTCAACATCAGATACCGAGCCCTTAAGGTTCGAATAAAGCATAGGTGTAGTTCCATCATCGTTGCCATCAACCATAAACCATACACTATTGAAATCAAAGCCTCTGTAGGATTCCTGCCTGGTAAGATCTTCTACATCAACTGACTGAGCTGTTGAAAGAGAATCAGCCTGAGGTGAACCGGTCAAAGTATATTGTTTATCTGAAACAGTAGCTGTCATAGCCGCATAATGACAATATGATATGGGAACATTTCCATTTGCAATACCATATACACGAAGATCACTGTCACTGATATCACCATCCAGTGAACCTGTGTTGTAGCAATATTTTACAGGACCGGACGCTATATTGGTAGAGAATCCAACAATGCCTGCAGAATAAGCTCTGGCCATAGCATTAACCGGGGCGCTGGCAGTGATACCATCAAGCATCGCAAGGATTGCTCCGATCAGTCCGTCACCCATATCTCCTGCAACAAGTGATGTTTTAGTATGAGCTGCTGACTTGATAGCTCCTTTGTTATAGCAATTTATAACTGAAGTATTTTTATACAAAGTACCCACTATACCACCGGAGATGGCATTGTAGGTGCTGGTAACATTAAGAGAAAACAGAGTATGAACATTGTCTATAAGTGAACGAACCTCTCCGGTATTGTAGCACTGGGAAATCTTTCCTGATTTTGCAGCAACTCCAACTATACCGCCCGCAACAAGATAATCACTGGTTCCGAGCAAAGCCTTTTCAACTACATCTCCATCTTCGCCATAGTCAAATATACCATCGAAATATCTGTATGCAGAAATAGTTCCCTGATTTGAACACTTAGAAACTGTTCCTCCGTTATCAAGATATCCTGCTACACCGGCTAAGAATCTGGAGCATGACGCATTTGGTCTTTCCTTCTCATTGGTATAATAGAATACCTCAGCATAGTTTGTACTTTTTGTGATCGATGCGTTACCAAGATAGCCTATTATACCGGCTACTGCAACATTTTGAGCAACTATCTCAGTTCCGGCAGTCATATATACCTTACCTTTAGCTGTAACATTACTTATCTCTGATTTTTTTCCGGTATCGGGATCTTCTGCAACATAACCGGCAAGAATACCACTTCTTACAGTTGCTGTTCCTATCTCTATATCAGCATCCACAAATGTCAGATTCTTTATTGTTGCACCCTCAGCTCTTGCAAATAATCCTACATCCTTATAGGGTGCCTCACCCTTTATTGAAAGCCCCTTTATCTTATGTCCGTTACCATCGAATACTCCTGTAAATGCATCTGCTGTCCACGATGCATTCACATCATCCGATTCCTTTCTTGCACCGATAGGAAGGAATCCAAAATCGCCTACATTAAGTGACCCTCCGTCCTTTACTTCATCTGTCAGATCAATATCATTCATAAGTTTATAATGACCTGAAAGATCGTTCCTAATTGCATCAAGTCCGGCAGCATCGGATATTTCAACAATATTATTCTCAGGAGTATCCTCTCCACCGCCATAGACAACAGGTTCATTCTCAGCGGGAGTTATCTTGTCTTTCCAAACAGCTGTCAAATTTACATTTTGAGCAGAAATAACATCAGTTGATCCTACAATATTTCCCTCTGTACCATCCGTACTCCATCCAACAAATATCTTGCCATCCGCCTTAATCTTTGGTAAAGCTCCGTAAGACATACCTGTATATGAATTCATCGACTCAACCGATAGTCCGTCAATACCGGTATTGAATGAAATAGTTGCAGAAGTTTTAACCTCTTCAAAGCTTAACTTGAAATCACTTCCAAGACTGTTGGAATTCTTTAAACCTTGATAGTAGTAATATGCTTCTGTGTCCTTGACTCCAACTATTGTGAGAGATGAAAGATTAGTATTTGCAAAAGCGTTGTCATCAATTTGAGTAGCATTTTTCGATATATATATTTTTTTCATAGCTCTATTGCCCAAGATAATCTCTTTTCCGATACTAGTGATAGAATCAGACGAATAAAGATTCATAAGGGCAGAACAATTATAGCAAAGCTTAGAAGGTATTGCTGTTACACTTTTAGGGATCCTTAATTCAAGAAGTGAAATACATCCATCAAAGCAAAGATCACCAAGCTCAAGAAGACCTTCAGGCAGTTCTATCTCCATAAGGGATGAGCAACCCGAAAAAGCCATTATACCTATTGATCTTAGGGACTTCGGCAAGCTAATATCTTTAAGTGCCTTAGCCTCATTAAAAGCATCATTCTCAATATTCGTCACTCCCTCAGGAATAACTAAAGAAGTCAGCGAATAACATTTTGCAAATGTATTGTCGGAAATTGAAGTAACTCCCTTAGGAATATTGACCTCTAAAAGATTCTCACAGCCATAAAAAGCCATTCTTTCAATTTTATCAACACTATCAGGTAAAACAATGCGCTTTACACTTATATTATCCTGAAATGCACATATTCCAATAGTTTTTACAGTATCAGGAACGATTACTGTCAACTCTGATCCGTTATATTTTTTCAGGGTACCATTTTCAATCGTAAAATCACTGGTCTTACCTGTATATCCTTCAACCACCGATTCCTCTTTTATCCATTTTGCATAGAGTGTACTTTTAGCTGATTTGATCAAGGTAGTTGTCTTTACTTGCTTATTGAGTCCCTTATCTGCATACCATCCCGCAAAGGAATAACCCATAAGACTTGGAGTAGGTAGATATCCATACATCTGACCTACGATACCCTTTTTGCTTTCATATTCTATATTTCCACCACAGGCATCAAAACAGATATCTGCATCCTTAACAACTTCCTCATAAGCTATAGGCCAGTTCTCCTGTGTTCTTGCCGTTTGACCTCCTCTTTGATCAGCTCTTGCCTTTGCCATCTCAAAGAAATCATTTGCAACTCCCTCTGAAGCACCGGAAAAGGTCTTCAATCCGCTAAATCTGTCAAGATTTCTCTCATCAATATATTCAAGCGAATCAGGAAGATATATCTTAGACAGGTTACCATTTATATTTGACTGACCAATGGCTCCATCAGTTTGAAATGCATCTCTGTTTATTATCTTTACAGTATCGGGAAGGTAGACATTCTCAAGATAGCAATCATCTTTACAAAGATACGAAGGAATAACCGTTATTCCTGCAGGTATCTTTATGGACTGTAATGAAGAACAGCCTCCAAAAGCCATACTATCAATATTCACAAGTGAGTCAGGAAGATCTATTGAACTAAGCGATATACATCCATCGAATGCATTACCACCTATACTCAATAAGCCCTCGGGAAGATTGATCTGCCCCAAATGCTCATCCCCGGCAAAACAATCTGCGGAGATCACCTCTACAGAGTCAGGAAGAATAACATCTGTAAGCTTTTTACAGCCCTTAAAGGTGTTCTTTTTTAATATTTCAACCTTTGTTTTAGAAAGATCTATAGACTGTAAATTTGTACAGCCAGAAAAAGCACCGTCTCCGATTTCTGTCAATCTGTAAGAAAACGTAACGGTAGTAAGCGCCGAGCAATCAGAAAAAGCGTAACGTTCGATTTTTTTGACAGAACCGGGAAGAATTACCTTTTCAACTGATGCTTTCTTTTTATTAAAAGCGCCTTGATCTATAGCTATTACTCCATCAGGAACATTTACAATAGGGTTATTACCGCTATACTCAGTTAATACTCCGTCCTTGATGGTAAAGCCCGGCTGGCTCTCATCAACTGCCGCATATGCAGTGCTCATTGGTATAACTTCTGTAAAAACAGAGCTACAAGCAAATGATAGAGCAAATGCTCCGGCAAGAATTTGTTTTTTGATACTACAATAATTGTTCCTCATTTTTAAACCTCCTAGTACCATAAATCTTTTTTATTCTAAATGACCACTCTTTTTCCTCAACGCATAGAAAACAATTCCCATAACTATCCATATTACAAGCAAAATGGCGCTTTCTTTGCAAAGGAAGCCCGGCATTCCGGGAACCATGACAAGCACTAGAAAAATGGATGCTACCAAAAATCCAATAATACTTATCCACATTTGCTTTAAATCCTTTTCTCTTTTGGCAATGACAACTGCGGCAAGACATGTAAAGCAAAAGGCCATCCCGCCTCCTACAGCAGTCATATCAACTATCCAGCTTAAAACCTTTCTTCCGAACCAGGGAGCCACAAGGGATATTCCCATGATGAAAAGTATGGCATTCTTGGGGGTGTGACCGGTAGATGTGATCTCTGCAAATACTCCGGGAAGCACCTCTTCCTTGGCCATAGCCTGCATAAGACGGCTGGTTGAAATCATAAATGCATTGATACCTGATACAACGGCACAAAACATAGCGATTGCTATAAATGCTATACCGGGTTTTCCAAGAGACTCTTCTATCACCTGACCTGTAGCCCAGAAAGGATCTGATGCAAGTAGATCTTGCCAGGGCTCAACCGCAGCTGTGATCATGGCAACGCTGATATAAAGAATTGAAGCAAGAAATATTGCTCCAAGCATAATAAGCCTTGACTTTTTATGAGAGAAACCATATTCCTCAGAAGCCTGAGGGATACAGTCAAAGCCTATAAAGCTATAGGGTGCATAGGCAACAATAGCGAATACAGCTGCTACAGGTGTCTTGCCCTCAGGAAATCCGGGATTCAAGTTGGTCATATCTCCCTTTGTAAGACACACGCCTACAGTAGCGAATATGATCGCTGCCACCATGGTAAGGGCAACAGCTGTCTGAAGCCAACCGGCACCCTTTATACCCTTGATATTCAAAAATGCTATACCAATGATAAAGGCATAGGCAAGTATGATCTCACCAAGATATACGTCAAAGCCTGCTACATTGTAGAGCTTTCCAACCTGTACAATACCGGGAAATATATATCTGCTGATCATGGCAAGTGCCGTAGCGTTCATGGGTATCAAAGACCAGTATGCAAGAACTATAAACCATCCGCATACGAAGGCGGCTTTCCTGCCGAATGCGGTCTTCGCATAGATGTACTCTCCACCCGCCTCGGGATACTTTGCTATCAGATAGCCATAGCTTAAGCTGATGATCATAATGATGACCGCACCCAGCAAAAATCCTAAAAATGTTCCCAGGGTTCCTGCTTTAGGTAAGAAATCAGTTCCGGGAAGCACAAAGCATCCCCAACCGATGATGGCACCTACAGCTAGTCCCAGTACGTCTATCTGTTTCAATTCTTTTTTATATTCGTTCATTTTCCCCTAACTCCCTAGAAAATCTTTTGGGACGGCATGGTCTATGCCGTCCCGTAAAAAGCTCATTTATGTAGGAAAACCTTACTCCGGATCAGGTCTTTCCTCAGTTTCGGAAAGCTCGGTATAATCACCGGTATGTTTTAGATAATAGATACCACCGTCACAGGTGCACTCTCCACAAGAGCATTTCATCACCTTGTTCCTCTGCTTTGAGATAAGAACATCACCGCATTTGTTGCATTTGATAGAATTCTTCGTTATGACTGTCATACCAAAACCTCCCAATTTATTTATTTGCCGTTACGATTGTAGTTGATAAGACATCCGTCAAGAATGATCTCTCTCTCATCGTCTGTTAAATCGCCAAGATGAAGTGTGATCTCCTTCATATCCTTTGTGATCACATAAGCCTTGATATCATCATTCTTCTCGGCTACAGCCTTTCTGATATCAGGAATGAAGATATAGTCATCAACATCGAAAGCATAGTCCTCAGGCATGATGAAGGGAAGCATACCCCAGTTGATGAGGTTTGAGCGATAACGCTTTGTAGCGTATTCCTTGGCAATATTTGCCCAACCTCCAAGAACCTTCTGGCAAGATGCAGCCTGCTCTCTCGCAGAACCGTCACCGGGCTTAACTGCGAAGATGGTGGAACCAACGCCCACATTCTCGTGGCTGATATTAGGGAACTTTTCCTTTGCCTTGTGCATGATCTCCTTGAACCAGGGGAAATCTTCTCCCATGCAACCCTTCTCTTCTCTTACCTTCTCGACAGCCTGAATAGCCTTGGCTCTGCCAACATATTCAGGATCCTTTCTTGAGAGGGTGAACTCTGCAAGGCCCAAAGGATTTGATCTGTATGAAGAGGTCTCACCTGAAGGAATGAGCTCATCAGTAGTGGTCACGGGATCATTTATCACTGAAGCAACCTTGAGGATCAGGTTGTCTGTAAGTGCTACCATAGCGGGCCAATCCTTGATATTGGGACCAAACTTGATCTCTACGGAAGGATCTGCCTTGCCCCAGCCGTTGTATACTCTGTTCTCGTAAATGCTCTTCTCAAATGTATACTTGGGTCCGGTGTACTCAACATCCATATCTGTAGCTGCTGTAAGGAAGCCCTTGTTTGCAGCTGTTGCAGCGATACTTCTTGCATCCATCAAAGCTACGGAAGAAATCTGACCATTCTGGATCTTTGAACCTTCTCTGTTGGGGAAGTTTCTTGTTGAGTGTCTGATTGAAAATGCGTTGTTGGCAGGTGTATCTCCGGCACCGAAGCAGGGACCGCAGAATGCTGTCTTTACGATAGCGCCTGTTCCGATAAGGTCTGCCAGTCTTCCGTTCTTTGCAAGCTCCATATATATAGGAGTTGAAGCGGGGTAAATACTTAATGTGAACTCGTCTGAACCGATATATCTACCCTTGAGGATATCGGCTGCAGCACAGATATTCTCAAATCCACCGCCGGCACAGCCTGCGATGATACCCTGCTCAACATAAAGCTTTCCGTCAACTATCTTGTCCTGAAGCGAGAAGTCAACCTTGCCGTCAAGACTTACCTTTGCTCTCTCTTCTGCCTCGTGAAGCACATCAGCAAGGTTAGCATTTACCTCTTCGATAGTGTAAGTATTCGAAGGATGGAAAGGCATAGCGATCATAGGCTTAACCTTTGTAAGATCAACATATACAACGCCGTCATAGTAAGCAGCGTTTCCGGGCTTAAGTTCCTTGTAAGCTGACTTTCTTCCGTGTATATCATAGAACTCCTCAACCTTCTCATCTGTCTGCCAGATTGATGAAAGGCAAGTGGTCTCTGTGGTCATGACATCCACGCCGATACGATAGTCAGCTGAAAGCTTAGCCACACCGGGACCAACGAACTCCATTACTTTATTCTTTACATAGCCGTTCTTGAATACGGCACCGATAATGGCAAGAGCCACGTCCTGAGGACCAACACCCTTTGCGGGCTCGCCGTCAAGGTAAATAGCTACCACACCGGGCATCTTTACATCATAGGTCTTCTTAAGGAGCTGCTTAACAAGCTCTCCACCACCCTCGCCGATAGCCATGGTACCGAGAGCACCGTAACGTGTATGGCTGTCAGATCCGAGGATCATAGCACCACCCTCTACAAGCATCTCTCTTGCAAACTGATGGATAACTGCCTGATGAGGAGGAACATAAATTCCGCCGTATTTCTTTGCACATGAAAGACCGAATACGTGGTCGTCCTCGTTGATGGTACCCCCTACCGCACAAAGTGAATTGTGGCAGTTGGTAAGTACGTAAGGAATCGGGAACTCGGTAAGTCCCGAAGCCCTAGCTGTCTGTATAATTCCTACAAAGGTAATATCATGGGATGTCAATTTGTCAAACTTGATCTTAAGCTCTTTGTCATTGCCTGAGGTATTGTGTGAAGTCAAAATACTGTATGCTATGGTATTCTTTGCGGCATCCTCCTTGGAAGCGACACCCGTCTTTGATTTTACGGCATCAAGTGCACCTGCCTCGTCTTTTATAAGCTCTGTTCCATTTACGAGGTAAGCCCCGCCGTCATATAACTTGATCATAAATATACTCCTTAAACTATAGTTTCTTTTAATTAAACTCCCTCTTCGATGATGTCATTTACAGCAGCATCTACATCGGGGTTCTTCTTTCTGTTCTTTATCTCATCAACCTTGTCAAGCACATCCGGTAGCATATCAAGAAGCTTGGTTACAGTATCCTGATTCTTGATATTCACAAGCTTGGTGGAACCGTTGTTCACTACAATAACTGCTGAAGGGCTCATCTTTCCACCCATACCACCACCTGCGGAATTCTTCTTGTCCTCGCCGAACGCACCTGCGCCACAGCCAAATGTCACATCCACAAGGGGAAGGATGATGGTATCTCCCACCTTCGTGGGGTCTCCTACAACAGTCTTTGATGACAGCACGCCATCCATACCTTGAAACAGTGTTCCTACGGTGTTGTTGAATTCATTGTTTGCCATGATAGTTGCCTCCTATTAAAAACTTTTTTCATTATAACTGTTCTTTGCTTAAATTTCAAGAAAAGGCTAAGCTCTTCCCATGATCTTATCAAATCTCTCTCTTGTCTTTCTAATCTTCTTGTCAAAGTAGAGCTTAAGCGCCACCTTTATGATATAGAAAATGGTTATATGCCCCTTAAGATGTATCTCACCTTCAATCACCTTATTCTGAAAATCAGGTATAACTGCTACCCTGTTGTGATAAAGTGGCAAAAAGAAAGAAATGAAGCCCAATGTCTGACCTGTCACTGCAGGATCATCAAAACCAAATCTAACTCTTCCCTTCGCCTTTTTAGGAGCAAGATGCTTTAATAGATCAAAGGCATAAAACTTAAGGGTAGCTACTGAGTCCTTGGTGGTATCAAGTCTCCAAAGCTTTACAAGCTTATCCTTCTTTTTGCAGATATCCCTAAGCTTACCGGAAATGTTATCATAGATATCCCACACGAAGGAAATTCCGTCGTTTTCCTTCACAAGAAGGAAATGCATTATACTAACGATCCTCGGTGGCAAGGTGATACAAAGCTCAAGGCCTTTGAAGAACTTTCTTGTGACAGTCCAGACAAGCCATTCTTTTTCTTCGTTCTCATCCTCTTTTTGCCACTTATCTACCTCTTCGTCAAAGGCGTTTTTATCATTTGCTTCAGAATCTCCTGAAGCATCATCTTTACTTATCTCCTCGAAAGAAGCTTCTTCTTTCTGTCTAAAAGTATCCTCAACACTCTCGGATAGATCTTCGCCATCCTGATGTAGAGCATCGTAAACTTCAGTTTCCTTCTCTTTTTTCTTAAACCACTTATGGCCTTTGTCTTTTTTATTCTTTTTACTATCCTTGTGAAAAGGCTCTTCCTCATAAAAATCATCGTAATCATCCTTTGGCTTTTTCTTCATCAGAGGCTTTTTATTTTCATCATTTGTCATCAACAAAAGGAAAAATGATCTGACATAATAAAGAAGCTTCTTATCATGGTATCCACCCTTTGCGCAAAGCGCCACACCAAGCCATGATATCTTGAAATCAGCGTCGGGCTTACCATACATGGAAGCATCCACCTTGTACCTGACGGGCACAAAAAGCACAAGTAGCAAAAGAAGCAGTAAAAGTCCAAGAATGATGCCCACAGTCATTAATACAATTTTTAGTATCAGTAATAATATATGCATAACCGGGATTAAAATACACACAACGAGGTAACTGTTCAGCAGCTTCGCTGCTTCCAGTTACGAGCATCTCGCTCATTTAGAGACTTTGCTTCGCAAAGTGGAGCGAGATGCCTTCCTGCGTTATATCTTGACACGCTCTGAACAGCAAGTGTTCAGAGCTGTAGTGAATTGTTACACAACGAGTTACTTTATCATCTCAATAAGGGGGATGGAGACATCATCATTCAACTCTTTTATATAGCTTCTGATATCGAGTCCACCGGTCTTATCTATCACCTCATCAACGATCGTTTTCACAAGCTCTAGAGCCTCCCCGTAGGATGAAGCAAAACCTACCACATTGACATCTTCAATGATATCCTGAAGTATCGGCTGCTTAAAGAAAAGAGAGTTGTATATCTCAAGCTGACCTGTATTCTTTTCGGGTATCGTGATCAGATAAAGTGAAAACATGGTCTTTTGCGCTCTAAGCTTTTTCTTTATTCTCTTGATCTTTCTCTCTGACCAGTCATTTGTATAGAGAGTCTTTAGATAATGAAATCTCACGCTATCAAATCCTTCAAATAATCAATAAACCATTTCATCAACAAAATGCTTAAGAGCCGTAAGCTCGCTGTCATTGGTGCAACCCTCGATGGTTGATCTGATGTAATCCTCAACCTCTTTACCGGTATTGAAGATCACAGGAAGCTGTTCGATGATATGGGCCATCACTGCCCTTCTCATAGGCTTTGAACACTCAGAAAAAAGCTTTGAAAGCTCATCTTTAAGCCTTTCACTTACTGAAGCTATATATTCAAGGCTCACCTCGGACATATCCTCATCCTTTGCTTTGATGTCAGCAAATGAACTGTTGGAATTGAGCTTAAGTATCACATCCAGGGCTTCAAGCTTTTCCATGTCTTTGCTATCAGCCTTGTCTGACAATGCCTTCACATCATAAAATGCACTCTCATAATCATAGAGTTCTCCGATGATGCGCTCATTGGAACCCTCAAGACTCACAAGCTTCTCCATGGTTTCCTCGGAAAACGTCTCATTCTCTATTGCCTTCACAGATGCGTCTATGATAGTAAGACCATTTTCTATATCATCGCTTACCACATTTGCATGGGGAAGGGATAAAAGGATTGAGTACATCCTGTTGATAGTATCCGCCATGGAAAGATAATCTGAACAAAGCTTGGTAATCCTATCTGTAAGGGACTGAAGAATCTTGGCCTTTTCAAAATAAGTCTCCTTTGTAAGAGTCTTATAATCAATCGCAGAAAGCTCCTCGCTGTCCTTTAATATCTCAGGAAACTCAGTCTCGTAGCCCTCAGGCTTATCAAGTAAAACGGTCTGTCTGATACGCTCTACGAATTCATCAAAATGCGCTTTTTCGGTACCGCTATATATCTTTAGAGCTCCCGAAAGCACATCAAAGAACTTGCTTTTGGTAAGTCGCATGGGAAGCTCAGCCGTCACCATCTGAAGCTTTGTATTCATGGTAACCGTATCCTTCTCCTGAAGGATAAATGCATTCAAGGTATCACAAAGGCCTGCTTTATCAACCTCTTCGATACTGTCTGTCATCATAGGTTCAACACGGCTTAGGCAGTATTCCGAAAGCTGAAGACTGTCAGTAAGTGCTGTGAGCACATTCATCTTCTTTGTGATCCTGTCACGAAGCGCATCAAGCTTCTCGATAAGAACCCTATCCGTATTCTTTTTTAATACGCCCTCTGCTATGATATCCTTAAGTGTCCTTACCTCTTCCTTAAAGCTCTCATCCGCACTCTCGATATCATCTGTAAAAATCTCAGCCAAAGTGTAGAGATTGAAGGTACCGTCAACTATGGAATATTCGTATTCGAGATGGAGCATCTGGGTAAGGTATAATGGCATATTCTGCTCTATATTTACCCCACCGCGAAGCTCTTTTATCATTTTCTTATCTATGTGATTCATAATTCCTCCGATTTGTAAGTGTTCAGAGCTGTAGTGAATAGTTTCCTCTGATTTACTTTACATGCTCATGTGTGAATAAATGCTTGTTGCAATACTCGTAGTTTCCGTTACATTTTGAGCAATATCTGAACTGAAGCTCAGGATTGGTCTCGTCAGTGGCGCCGCAGATAGCGCACTTGTGACCTGTAATATTCTTTGCCGCCTGAACCTGTTTTCTGTATTTCTTCTTCCTCTTAAGCTCAGAGGGAGCGATCTTCTTGTAATTTCTTGTAGAAAGATAAAGTATGATGAAGTTAAGAAGCGACGTGATGATGAGGGTTCTTCCGACCCAATTGTTGTGATAAAATGACACTAGCAAAAATCCCACATCAATATAAGCAAGCCACTTAACCTTCACGGGAATGATGAAGAACAACAGAACCTGTACATTTGGATATTCAAGGGCAAATGCCAGAAACATCGACAGGCAAAGATAGTAAGTTGAAACATAGCCCGCAAAAGATATCCCCATAGCCTGAAGGATAAGGTATACTATCACGCTTCCTAACATAGTGAAGAAAAGCCCGGCAAAAATATACACATTGTAAATAAAATCTCCCCAGGTGCGCTCAAGATCCTTGCCGATGCTGTAATAGAAAAAGAGCATCACTAAAGTCCAGATAGAAAGGTCTCCCGGCGGAGTGATAACCCAGGTAACGATCCTCCACACCTGTCCGGATAATATCTTCTCGGGATCAAACATAAAGGGCTCAAGATAATCATAGCCCATCATTAAAAGAATATAACCGATCACATAGCCAAGTATGATGATGGTCGTAAGATTGCGAACGGCATATTTGCCGAATTTTCTTTCCAGTTTATTTAAGAATTTCATCATGTCACCTACGAATAATTTTTTGAGTTGCAAGTCGCACCACTTTCTAATTGCACGAACACTTTATTTTACTTTATTCTTTCCAGTTAGTCAAATGTAAATCCTTGGAGCTATTATCCTCTGAAACTCTTTCGGATATCCTCGACGCCTGTATCATCTTTTCCTTCTGCTCTTCCATCTCCTCGATCTCCTTCTTGATCTTCGGATAGGTCATCTGATCCTTTATCCAGAAGTATATTGCGCAGGCGATCAGGAACAAAGATAAGATCGTACTGAAGGTGTTGGAAACACCGAGAGCCGGCAAGCCTTTATATACTGTAGCTGCACTACCGATCAGAGAAACCGTTGTTCTCAGAAAAGAAAGGTGAGTCTGCTCCACGGAAAGCTTTGTATTCTGAAATGCGAGATTCGTCCTGAAAACAGATAGGCCTGTGCGGTCATAAGAAAGATCGGTTCTTGCCAGAGCCAGTTCCTGCTCAAGCTTGCTTTTCTTTTCCTTTTTATCTTTCATGCTTTTTCGTCTCCTTTACGGTGCTTAGAATTTTTTTATAGCATATTGCGTCAACAGGGCAAACTCCACTGCACTCTCCGCAAGCAATGCATTCCGCATCCCCTACCTCTTTTATATCCATTTTACAATGCCTTACACATTTATCGCAAACTATACATTTCTTTTCATCCACCTCGACACCGAAGACCGATATACGGTTAAAGAGTCCATAAAGAGCACCCAGGGGACAGATAAATCTGCAAAAAGCGCGATAGATAAAGGCGCATGCAATCAGGATGACCACCAAAACATATACCTTCCAGGTGAAAAGCTTGCCTAGCATACCTCTTACTCTTGGATTAAGGATAGCCAAGGGGATACCACCCTCAAGAGTTCCCTGTGGACAGATGAATTTACAAAAGGCCGGATAATTCTTGATCAAAGGAATGGCTATAACCATGACTATCAGGATAATGTATTTAAGATATGACAAGGCTCTTGTGATCTTGTTCTTTTTTAGCTTCGGTGTGGGGAGCTTGTCCATAAGCTCCTGTAAAAGTCCGAAGGGACACAAAAATCCACATACCACTCTTCCGAGCAAAGCTCCGAATATGATCAAAAGTCCAAGGATATAATATGGTGTCTTGAACTTTGAATTCAAAAGTGCCGACTGAAGACTTCCAAGAGGACAGGCTCCGATAGCTCCCGGACAGGAGTAGCAATTGAGCCCGGGCACGCACATACCCTTTAGATCACCCTTGTAGATATTGCCCTTCATAAAGCCCATAAAATTTGAATTGTATAAAACAGCGCAGACAACCTGAGTTATTCTCCGCTTCTTATCCTTTAGATTCATCAACCTATACCTATACATTCATAGCAGATACGGACAGCCTTGTGAAGCGTATCTTCAAATCCGCCTTTTTCTATACCGACAACCAAAAGAAGACACCCGATTATGAGTGCCCCCGTTTGTATAACATTTTTCAATCTGATCCTTTTCATCAATTTTCCAATGCCTGCTCAATTGCTGATTTATATAGCTTATACTGCTCTTCCTCTCCATTTGATCCGAGAAAGATATTTCTTATCTTTCCATCCTTGCCGATCACAAGTGTATAGGGAATTCCGTCTGTGGGATACATTACCTCAACCGCACCGTCTATATCAAGTGCCACAGGGAAGGTATATCCGTTTTCATCCATAAAGCTCTCCACGGTCTTTTGGTCCTCCATGCAGTTAACTGCAACTATGTCGCACTTATCCTTAAAGTCAGCCTGAAGTCTTTCAAATGCAGGCATCTCCCCACAACAGGGAGGACACCAGGTAGCCCAGAAGTTGATAAGGACAACCTTGCCTGCGCTTTTTGAAAGAGTGTATTCACCTTCACCCTTTATCAGATCTGCTGTAAAATCAGGTGCAACCTCACCCTCCGAAAGCTCATGATACATACCATCATCCGTATTTGCAGTAGTCTCCTCATCAGAGGTAACATCCTCCGAACTAACCTCTACTGTGCTTGTATCTTCATCCTTTGCCTCGGTAGTCGTCTCTGTTGTCGCCTCAGTCGTAACCTCCGGCTCGTCATCTCCGCCAAAGGTCATAAATATCATCAGAGTTGTAGTTGCGAAAAATATAAGCACAACACCTATCAAAAGTATACTTTTATTCATGTTTGATCCTCCCATGTATTTAATCTTTACACAAATTCAACTATATCAAAACAAGTGTGCTTTTTCAATAATAAAAAATGATGACATATTGCATTATCCCCCGATTAGTGTTAAAATGTCCCGGTGTTTGTGTTTTTACATAATAATAAGAAGAAAGATGTGTTAAACAAATGAGAAGATTAGGAATTGACGTAGGTTCAACAACGGTAAAGGTGGCTATTCTTGACGAAGAGAACAAGATACTTTTCTCGGATTACAAACGCCATTTCGCAAATATAAAAGAAACTCTTAACGAGCTGATTGACAAGGCTATAGCAGAGGTTGGTGATTCGGAGGTTACTCCCACCATCACAGGTTCCGGCGGTCTTACCATCGGCAATGTTCTTGGTATACCTTTTACCCAGGAGGTTGTCTGCGTTTCAACTGCGCTTAAGGACTACGCTCCCCAGACTGATGTAGCTATCGAGCTCGGAGGCGAGGACGCGAAGATCATTTACTTCACCAATGGTATAGACCAGAGAATGAACGGTGTCTGTGCAGGTGGTACAGGCTCTTTCATCGACCAGATGGCTTCTCTCCTTCAGACTGACGCAGGGGGACTTAATGAATACGCCAAAAAGTATGATACCATCTACCCTATTGCCGCTCGATGCGGTGTATTTGCCAAGACCGATATCCAGCCTCTGATCAACGAGGGAGCTACAAAGGAGAACCTTGCGGCATCTATTTTCCAGGCCGTGGTAAATCAGACTATCTCAGGCCTTGCCTGCGGTAAGCCTATCAGGGGAAATGTTGCTTTCCTCGGCGGTCCTCTCCACTTCCTTTCGGAGCTTAAAGAGGCTTTTATCAGAACTCTTCATCTTACCGATGAACACATCATAGCACCCGATCATTCACATCTGTTTGCGGCAACAGGAGCTGCACTTAGCTCAACCGAAGATGTCACCATGTCTCTTAAAAAGCTTTCCGAGATGCTTAAAAGCGACATCGAGATGACAATAGAGGTTACAAGACTTGATCCTCTCTTCGACTCTCCTGCTGCATATGATGAATTTATAGAAAAGCACAACAAGTATTCCGTAAAGCGTGGAAAGCTCGATACTTACGAGGGCAACTGCTTCCTGGGTATCGACGCCGGCTCTACCACCACCAAGATCGCCTTGGTCGGAGAAAATGGCGAGCTCCTCTACGATTTCTATTCGAACAACAACGGATCCCCCCTAAAGACCGCCCTTCGCGCCATCAAGGATATCTATTCAAAGCTTCCCGATTCTGCAACCATCGCAGGCTCATGCTCTACAGGCTACGGCGAGGCTTTACTTAAGTCAGCCCTGATGCTGGATCACGGCGAGGTTGAGACCATCGCTCACTATACAGCGGCAGCATTTTTCAATCCCAAGGTTGACTGTATCCTAGACATCGGCGGTCAGGATATGAAATGCATTAAGATCAAGAACGGCGTAGTAGATAATGTCCTTCTTAATGAGGCCTGCTCTTCAGGCTGCGGCTCATTTATCGAGACATTTGCCAAGTCACTTGATTACGAGATTGCTGACTTCGCACAGATCGCCCTCTTTGCAGAGCAGCCTATCGATCTTGGAAGCCGTTGTACAGTATTCATGAATTCAAGAGTTAAGCAGGCTCAGAAGGAAGGCGCATCAGTTGCCGATATTTCCGCAGGTCTTGCTTATTCTGTTATAAAGAACGCACTTTTAAAGGTTATCAAGCTTACAGATCCCAAGGATCTCGGTGAAGAGGTGGTTGTTCAGGGCGGTACCTTCTACAATGACGCTGTTCTTCGAAGCTTCGAGCTGGTATCCGGCAGA
The DNA here is from genome assembly GCA_017540605.1 of Lachnospiraceae bacterium. Classification (GTDB taxonomy): domain Bacteria; phylum Bacillota; class Clostridia; order Lachnospirales; family Lachnospiraceae; genus RGIG6919. Next base: position 25,315 of record JAFYAS010000013.1, read on the forward strand.
GAGGCTGTACGCCCCGACATCGCAGGTATCATGGGAGCCTTCGGTGCCGCACTTATCGCAAGAGAACGCTATAGCGCAGATGTGCCCACCACCATGCTTGATATCGATGCTATCAACAACTTAAAGTTTGATACCTCCATGGCTCGCTGCAAGGGCTGTACCAACAACTGCCTGCTTACCATCAACCGCTTTACCGGTGGAAGGCAGTTCATTTCCGGCAACCGTTGCGAAAGAGGCTTGGGCCTTAAGAAGAATAAAGACAATGTACCCAACCTGTTTGAATATAAGCTTGGTAAGCTATTCGGCTATCCTTCACTATCAAGTGAAGAGGCTGTTCGAGGCGAGATCGGCGTACCTAGGGTTCTCAATATGTACGAGAACTTTCCTTTCTGGCACACCTTCCTTACAAAGCTTTCTTTCAAGGTTGTGCTTTCACCCAAGTCATCAAGGGATATCTATACTTTAGGTATCGAGTCTATCCCTTCAGATACAGAGTGCTATCCCGCAAAGATCGCACACGGCCATGTGATGTGGCTACTTAAGCAGGGTATCAAGAACATTTTCTATCCCTGCATCCCCTACGAGATGGACGAGCAGCCCGATGCAAACAATCACTACAACTGCCCCATCGTTACTTCATACGCAGAGAATATCAAGAACAATATGGAGGAGATCCAGGCCGACGATATCACCTATATCAGACCTTTCCTCGCTCTCGACAATCCCGAGGCATTAAAGAAGAGGATGTATGCCGAGTTCTCCAAGTATTATGATGTGACCGTCAAGGAGATAAATGAGGCAATAGACGCTGCCTATGCAGAAAATGAAAAGGTCAAGGAAGATATCAGAAAGAAGGGCGAAGAGGTTGTCAAGTGGTGTAATGACAATGACAAGCTGGGTATAGTTCTTGCCGGACGTCCCTACCACCTTGATCCCGAGATCAACCACGGTTTGCCCGAGCTTATTAACTCTTACGGTATAGCCGTGCTTACCGAGGATTCAGTATCTCACCTTGCACCTCCCGAGAGACCTCTTATCGTGTCTGACCAGTGGATGTATCACTCAAGACTTTACGCGGCAGCAAACTTTGTGAAGTCTGAAAAGAACATAGAGCTGATTCAGCTTAATTCCTTCGGTTGCGGACTTGATGCCGTTACCACTGATTGTGTAAGGGATATACTTCACAATTCAGGAAAAATCTATACAGTCCTTAAGATTGACGAGGTAAGTAACCTAGGTGCTGCAAGGATCCGTATCAGATCTCTGATCAGCGCAGTTAATGTCAGGAAGAAGAAGGGTGTTGAGCCCTCTCCCGTTTCTTCAGCATACAAGAGAGTTGAATTCACTCCGGAGATGAAGGATAGCTATACTATCCTTGCTCCTCAGATGTCACCCATACATTTTGGACTTCTCGAGGCAGCGATCAACGGTACAAATACCTATCACTTTAAGATTCTTCCGGATGCAGACAAGTCTACCATCGACGTTGGACTTAAGTACGTAAACAACGATGCCTGCTACCCTTCTATCATTGTGGTGGGTCAGTTCATGCAGGCACTTAATTCCGGCAAATACGATCTTGATAAGATCGCTTTAACCATCACTCAGACAGGTGGCGGCTGTCGTGCTACCAACTACATTGGATTTATCAGAAGAGCTCTCGGTAATGCCGGCTATGGACATATACCCGTTATCTCACTCTCCGCTCAGGGACTTGAGAAGAATCCAGGCTTTAAGTTCACACCGTCCATCATCAACAGAGCCATCCAGGCTATTGTATACGGCGACCTCTTTATGAGAGTTGTATATCGTATGCGTCCTTACGAAAAGAAGGAGGGTTCTGCAGACCGTCTTCACAAAAAATGGGAGGATATCTGCAAAGAATCTCTGAAGAAGGGCGATATGAAGACCTTTAGGAAGAATATCAGAGGCATCATCAAGGAGTTTGACGAGCTTCCTATCACCGACGAGGTTAAGCCACGTGTAGGTATCGTAGGCGAGATCCTGGTTAAGTTCCTGCCCTCTGCAAACAACCATATAGTTGAGCTTCTGGAGGCTGAAGGTGCCGAAGCTGTTATGCCCGATCTTCTTGATTTCTTCCTCTATAGCTCATACAACAACAACTATAAGTATGAGTTTTTAGGTAAGCCCAAGAAGAATGCCACCATCAACAACGCCGCTATCTGGTTTATTGAAACCTATCGTAAGGAAATGAGAAAGGCTCTCAATGAAAGCAAGCATTTTGTGGCTCCCGCAACCATCAAGGAGCTGGCTGATTTTGCAAAGCCATATATCTCACTTGGTAATCAGACCGGTGAGGGGTGGTTTTTGACAGCCGAGATGATCGAGTTGATCCACGAGGGCGCAGGCAATATCGTATGCTGCCAACCCTTCGCGTGTCTGCCCAACCACATCGTGGGCAAGGGCGTTATAAAGGAGCTTAAGCTAGCCTTCCCTGAGGCCAATATCGTAGCTGTAGACTTCGATCCCGGTGCTTCAGAAGTTAACCAGCTTAATCGTATCAAGCTGATGCTTGCGGCGGCCAGCGATAAATTAAAGGAAGCTGAATAAATAAAGCATCAAAAAAGGAAGTGGATTTTGGCCACTTCCTTTCTGCACTCGCAATAAGCTTCGTGCTTATCCTGATCTTTCTAACCTTCATTTAGCGTACCTCCCAATAAGTCACAAGAACTTGCCATGTGTTATATAACACCATATTTTGGAGGAATGTCACTAAGCCATATATTATACACATCTTTCATATCCGCCGGTTTTTTTTATCTTATCACTCAGTTTTTTTGCATTTTTAAAACCCTGCTCAATTATCTCTCTCGTCGCTTCATCTAATGCTTTTTCAAACTTTTCAAGAGAATCATCAAATGCTTTCTCCATGAATCGCCTTCCGACGCCAATCTCATCTGCTGCCATAATAAAGCTTTCTCTTGATATTTCATCTATATTCAGCTTATCAGCGATATAAAAACTCATCTCAGAAGTAGTATCATATACTCTTGCAGCCACTATATCATAAGCCGGTGCAAGTCTTATAGATCTTAAATCCTTATCATAAAGAAGAGCAAAATTCTTAATATGACTATCCGTATTACCTATCAGATAATTGAAGATTATTCTCTCACTAAGCTTTCTTTGATCCTCTATCGGATTGGATGAATGTGATCTTAAAAGCTCAAACATTTTTCTCATATACCCGGACAGAGTCTTCTCATATTTTTTATCAGATGGGATATTGAGCGCCTGAGCAAAATCCTCTTGATGAAGTCTTATAGGTGCACAAAATCCGTCTATCACTCTTCCCTTATCTGATATACGATCATATCGCTTTGTAGCAAGCAAAACATCCTCATCCTTGCCTGAACCTATATTGATTATGAAGCTTTCAGGAACATCAATCCCCATCTTCTTCGCAGTAAGCATACTAAGCTGTTCATTAAGAACTATCTGCTTAAGCCTAACATGACTCTGCTTCACAATATGGGTGCTTGGGGCATCTCCCTTGGGAAGATACCAGGAATCCTTCTTATCATCATAGAAAAGTCCAACCTTACCGGATGCTCCGGTTAGCGACAAATGTGTTTCCATCAGAATCTTAGTCGATCTTGTCGCTCCCTCAGCCGCCAGCTCCTTTACCTGCTTTTTTGACAGCTTTACATAATGTCCCGGGGCATCATCTTCCCCTTCAACAATCTTAATCGCGCCGAGACACTCTCGCCCAAGCACTGACAAAATGGTAAGATAATCATTCTCATCCGTCTTTATCCATTCAGCAACTGCTCGTCTCGAAAAGCCTTCCGGAAGCAGACTTTCATAAAAATGCTTTGTCTTATCAACATCGAAGAACTCCTCTCCAAAGGGCAATGAAATAGAAATGGGGGCGCCATATGAAGAAGATACATATTCTTTATCATAAGAAAACACTGCATCCCGAAAAGACTCTCCCTTTATGATACCGGCGTATCTCATATTACCTTGTATCTCTATATACACCTTAAGCTCACGCATATCTTTTACCCTCTCTCATTAAGAATCATATCAAGACCTAACATCTTCGTCAAAAGCAAGGCTTTTCCAAGTTCAACCGTTTTCTTGCCGTTCTCAAGATCCGAGATAAATGTGACCGATAATCCTGTAAAATCAGAGATATATTTCTGAGTATAGCCAAGCTTCTTCCTTCTTTCTTTTATCATTTTACCAAAACTTGCGGTATCACTTACTATCATCTTATCCTCCTTCGCCGAACGGCATAATATGATTATAACATTTATAAATACAGCCGTACGACTAAATTTTGATGTATACATTATACAATTAGCCGTACGGCTAAGTCAAATGTTTTTTACAGACTAAATATGATTAAATGATTTATCCTATGACAGCTTTTTCCACTTGTAAAAATCACTCCGATACCTTATAATCGTATCAAATATTTATTTTTGAAAGGATATTCACTATGAACGAAGATCAGGAGTATGATGTAGTTACCCTCACCTATGAGGATGACACCACTGAGGATTGCGCTGTAATGGCTATTTTCGAGGTTGAAGGCTATGCTGATAAGCAGTATGTGGCTTTGATGCCTGTAGCTGATCTAGAGAGCGAGGATCAGGAGGCTACCATCTATCTCTACACCTATGATGAGGACGAAAGTGGCGAGCCCATCCTTGGTGATATCGAGGATGATGACGAGCTCGAGGATGTACAGGATGCATTTGCTGAGATCATGGACGAGGATGAATTCTTCGATATCGAGAACAACGAGTAATCCCAAAAATAAAGGGCTTCGATTTTCACATCGAAGCCTTTTATTTTTACGAATTATGCTGCTTTGATTTCTCCAATTCCTCAGCTGTCGGATTGTGAGTCTCAATAAAACCGATAAATTCAACAATCTTATCGCTACTCCATCCCTCCATCTGTAGCCTAATAATAATGTTGGTAGCTTCCTTATTAGTCATAAAAAACACCGCCTTTCATTATTTGATAATAATCACTATTTATTCAATTTTAACATGTAAATCTTATTTTCACAAGAACAACTTTAGGAATTCATAAGTTCCTTCACAAACCTGGATTCCTCCATACCCTTTCCGTAAAGCTCCTTCAAGGTATATATATTGAGATACTTCTTCGCCCTGGTCATAGCCACATAGAACATTCTTCGCTCTTCTTCTATGTCTTCAACGAGCTTCGCCTTTTTATGAGGCGTGATATCTTCATTGGCATCTATGATGAAAACCACCGAAAACTCAAGTCCCTTGGCATTGTGCATGGTAGAAAGCATGATGCCCTCAGTACCTTCACGCATCTCTTCCTTCTTTTCTTTAAGCTTCCTCTCGTATTCAATGATACCCGCAAACCAGGAATCGAAGTTATCGTACTTCTTTGCCTCCTCCATAAGCTCGTCAAGAGCATCATAAATATCACCGGGATTAATATGCCTGTAATCAGCATATTCTTTTACGTAGCTGTCATATCCTATGGAATGTCTTATAAAATGCACCGCAGCATAGGGCTTCATACGGCTTATTACCTCAAGATCATTTTGTAGCTGCAACAGATTATCAGCAGCCCAACGCTTGCCCTCGCAATCCTCTATCATTTCCGTGAGATTCACATCTTCTGTCTCGAAGGCCTCTCTGCTTATAAACCTCTTAGGCTTATTGATGATCCTCAGATAATCCGCCCGCTTATCGGAAATGGTTGCGATCTTTATATAGGTCATCACATCCTTTACCGCAAAATTGGCATAAAGACTGGTGATCGCATCCTTCATACGAAACGGAATATTGAAGTTCATAAAATGTGATGCTATACTCCGTCCTTCGTTGTTCGTCCTGTAGATCACAGCCATATCATTGATATCTATACCTTCTTTTTTATACTTATCTATCTGTCTGATGATATGTATATTCTCCTCAGTGCGATTCTTCACAGAATATATCATCACAGGCTCTTCATATCCTCTAAGCGCAGATATCTCCTTCTTAAAACGCTTTTTATTGTGAGCTATGAGTCTTCCGGAAGCCTCAACCACATCAAGGCTCGACCTGTAATTGGTACTTAATACGACCCGCTTAGCCCCAGGATAATCCTTCTCAAAGCCCAGCATGATCTCAGGCTTTGCACCTCTAAAGCGATAGATAGACTGATCGTCATCCCCCACTATGAAAATGTTGTTCTTCGGTGCGGTTAGCATCTTCACCACTTCATATTGAAGCCTGTTGATATCCTGAAACTCATCCACCAGAATATATTGAAAATGCCCCTGCCACCTGGTAAGAATATCAGGACGTTCTTTTAGGAGCTGATATGTAGATGATAGCATATCATCGAAGTCAAGCTTACGCATGCGCTTTCTTTCCTTTTCATAGGCCTCGTAAAGCCTTCTGAATTCAGTCTCTCCAATATTGGTGCTATAGTAGTTTTCAATATCCACGAACTCGGTCTTCACTGTACCGATCTCGCCAACCAGGCCCGACAAAAGCTCCTCTTCATCATCAGCATTTACAGAAAGCTTTATCATCAGAGACTTTACAAGCTTGTACTTCTCATCCTCTGTCAGTATATTTTCACTTCTATATCCATAGGCAAATTTAAGCATCATAAAAAAGACAGAGTGAAATGTTCCAAAGGTCACGCCCTTTATCTCGCCCCTAGTCATACGCTTAAATCTATCCTCCATCTCTTTAGCCGCAGCCCTGGTAAATGTGATAACCAGGATATTCGATGGATTCACTCCCGCCTCAAGGATCATATATTTAATTCGTTCTGCGATCACGGTAGTCTTTCCCGACCCGGGACCTGCAATCGCAAGAAGCGGTCCATGTACAGTTTGAACCGCTTCTCTTTGTGAATCATTTAATTTCATAATATCCTATTGATCATCCAATATGAGGACCTGCATTATTTACAGGAGCCGCCTGACGATTTTTATTGACATTTACAGGTTCCTTTGCATTGGCCTCTCTGATCTTACGATCCATCTCCTTGGTGTGCTTTACTCCATAATTCTTATTAAATTCTGCCGCATTGATATTCAGGCTATTTCCATTCATATCCTTTGACTTGGCATTTACTTTAAGTAAGAGCTTATTCTTCACCAGCTTGCAGTTGGCATAAGTATCAAGAACAGCAAGACTGTCAAGAGCAAGCTTGGGACCAAATCCATCCTTGTCGATCTTTGTTGCTCCCTCAAATGAATCCGAGATTGCCTTCATAAGCTTTGCATTGGCTTTTTTCATTTTATAGGCATTGATACCTACCAAGGATTTATCTTTGGTATTGATATCCTTTATCTCCTTCAAGGCATCAAGGATATTCTGGGTGTTCTCACTTACCACAGAAGGCTTCTTTCTGTTAAGGAGCTCTTCTATATCCTTATGATATTTGCTCTGAGCCTCGTTGATATTCTTGAAGCTGCCCTTTCCGACCTCATATTGACATGCTTCAAACTCCTGCAAAGTATCAACAGCTCTGAATGTAGCAGTTAAGGCATGTTTAAGTTTTTCAGGACCATTGAGCTGCTCGGTAGATACCTTGAGTGTATCAAGTCCGTAAATCCTCTTTATCTCCGCACCTCTTCTTGTGATAGCATAGGCGTCAAATGGCTTACCGGCTTTTTCAAATTCGATAGCAGCAAGCATATTTCCAAGATTGTCCACTCTTTGCTGAATCATCTCCTTATTCATACCCTCATCTTCGAAGGTGACAGGAGCATCCTCGTCGAGTCTGTAACTCTCAATCAATCTAGTATATTTTTCAAAATCGGTTACAGGTTTCCTTCTATCTGCCATATCCTTCTTTATTGATTCTTCAGCCTTTAACCTCTCATATTCAAGCTTACCGCCCGCTTCCAACATCCTATGGTGTTCTACATTGGGATCATCAGCTTTTATAAAGACATTTTTTGTCTCTTCTCTATCTCTAAGCATCTTAGCTTCTTTAATCTTTTCTGCCTCTTCCAAAGCCTTGGCCTCATGAATCTTGATGATCTTATCCGCGAGATGGTATGCATCCTTGGCACCGTTATAACGAGCTTTACCCATATCAGAACGTTCCTCGGGGAGCTTTTTATCCTTGTCCTTTTCCTTTAGATAAGCTTCAGCACTTTCTTTCAGTTCAGCGAGGATCTTTAAATGCTCAGGACTGATATTCTCACGCTCGAAACAAAACTCGTCGGAGTTATAAGCTGACTCGAACATATTAAATGCCTTTTTAAGCTTATCATATTCCTTACTGTTGCCGTGTCCAAAACGATCCTTGCCAATATTAGCCTTAAGAGAACTTATTTCATGTCCAAGCTCTTCAAAATCAAAATCATCAGACTCTTTCTGAACATGGTCAACTACGAGCTTTTGTGCAAATGAAAGTGGCTTTTCCATGGTTGCTTTAATACCATCGCTGAATTCATTCCACTCCATATATATTGCATCATCATTTTGATTGTAGTAATTACCACTTGTCGCTTTAACAATTCCCAAGCTCACCTTATAAAAATCCCGATAAAATTCCTTTCTGGCCTCTTCAGTTGCGGGATAAGGCTTACCTTTTATCCTATTCTCGTAGAAATCATCCGCTGCCTTTATCGCCTTTTTATCTTCTAACGTAAATTCTCTGGCTTTTGGTTTAAATGTACTTCTTTTTGAAATCAAAAGTCTTTGAATATGAATGAGTTCATCCATAGGCCAGCCCATTTCTATGGCGTCTAATTGAGCTTCTGCCTCATGATAATATTGTAAATTTCCTCTTTTTCCGGTGAAATCCTCATCGCCATTTACAGAAAATCCCATCGCCTCATATTCATCATTATAACGCGAATTATAAGCTAGTAGATCGGTACCCTTCATTTTAGCTTTAACGCCTTCTCTTATCATGTCAGCTATACCTTTTTCAAGGATATCCGGTTCTTCACCTGCTTTTTCCTGCTCCTCAACCCTTTTATAAATACCATGATAATCGATATTTTTTTTCGGACCGTCCTTTTCTTTCAACTCCGCAATGACTTTTTCCCTAAAATCGATCTCTGCGAGTTTTTGATAATTTCCTTCGCCATACTCAAGTGCTTTAGCATTTTTCAGATAATTCTTAAGAGCATTCTTATAGTTCTCTCTGTATTTGATCTGCTCTATATATGTATCCTTCTCTTTATTCTCCTCATAATCACATATGGTATTAGCAAGCTCCACAAAAGAATCCCTATGATTGCCAAAAGGATAATTCTTCATGACATTTCTCCACACTTCTCTTGTCGCTTCCAAACCCAGCCCCTCTATTACCTTTATACCGCTATGGTCGCCGTCAAATCCCCTATAGTTTATACCGAATCCCAACTGATCCTCTAAAAGCTCTCTTGATCCCATGACATTGATCATCCTGATAAAGGCTCTATAGAATTTCAGCTCTCTCAATTCCTCTTTATATTCATCCTTTGGAGTATTCTTCTCAATAAGAGCTAGATATTCATCATACTTCCTAATATTTTCTCTAAATTTTTTTTCAGATTCCTTTGAAAGGGTCTTACGCATATTAATGTTATTCTCTAGGTACATATTACCCTTTTCAACGTATGTTACTTCTCCCATATTAGTAATGAAATCTTCATCACTCTTCTTATATACAGGCTTGACCTTAGGTGCTACTTTACCTTTCTTTTGAGCTTTTTCGTTCTCTTCCTCCTGCTTTTGTCTTGTAGCCTCCTCATCAACAACACCCATAGCTTCATAGATTTTGTTATCAAAGTCAGCAAAAGTAAGCCCCTTGTAGCCTCCTGCTTTAAGCTTATCCTCTATGGGCTTAAAAGCTCCAAAAAGCGTAACTGCGCTTGAAAAGGCAAAATAATCGTCCAAAGCTGGTCTGTATCTTCTTGGCATAATATCAATCCTCCTAAATATATTAGTTACGTATTTTTACTTTATTAGCTATAATATATCACGCGAAGCGCAACAAATGTGCAACCATTTTACATAAAAGTTACTGTTCACTCGTCGGCCAAATCCACCATCTCATAACTATATTTTTTTCAGTCAAAAGCTCTAAAAAAGCTAGAAAAACAGAGCTTTTTTCGCATTTTTCACTTGACTTTCATATAGTTATGTGTTACAATAAACAC
>JAFYAS010000014.1 GCA_017540605.1 Lachnospiraceae bacterium
AATCCTGCAAACATTCGCAATCCGCTAATTTCCTGCGTTTGCAGGAAATTGCTACTTGCTCATGTTTGGGCGGGTCAGTAAGTCAAAATGCTCATTCGTGCAAGCACGATTCGCATTTTTGACTTTTGACCCTGGTATCATATTATAAAGTAAATCCTATGTAAAATAAAGTGTGGATTTATCATCATCTCTTTGGTACAATAAAGAACAAAAAAAGGTGGTAGAGAATATGGGTAAAATTGTTGTAACGAATACACTTGGTGAGCTTTCCACCAACTGCTATACTGTATATGATACTGAGACCAGAGAGGCTTTCATGATAGACCCTTGCGCTAATGCGCCATTTCTTATAGACATGGTGAACAATCAGCGCTTTAAGCTTAAGGCTATGTTGCTTACACATGGACATTGGGATCATATTGGGGCAGTGCCGGCTTTAAGAGAAGCCTTTCCTGAGGCAAAGCTTTATGCAGCGGATGCGGAAAAAAATGTTCTTTCAGATATTGGGAAGAATCTTTCTGCTATGTTTGGTACACCCCTGACACTTGAAGCTGACGAGTGGCTTTCTGAAGGGGATATTCTTAATTTTGCCGGACTTGACATAGAGTGTCTTTTGGTTCCCGGTCATACTGAGGGTGGTATGTGTTATTATATAAAGAGTGAGAATTGGATATTCTCTGGGGATACTCTTTTTGCGGGAAGTATCGGTAGATCGGATTTCCCTACAGGCGACGGAGAGCTATTGATCTCAAAGATCAGTGAAAAGATACTTTCCCTTCCTGATGAGACTGTGGTATATTCCGGTCACGGACCAAGAACTAAAGTGGGGATTGAAAAATCAGAGAATATGTTTTTTTAAATCTCTTGGAGAGAAAAGATTATGATCTATCTTATACAGAATAAAAAGGAATATGACAATGATTTCAGAGTGATGGCTCAGGCCTTCTTTTGCAATGAAAAGATGGTTGCTATCGAGGATGAAAGTGAAGCGGTTTTGCCACACCGCTTCATTTTGTGTGGGGAATATAATGACGATATGCTTTTGGTGAGCATATTTTCAGGTGTGGATGATGATAACAATCCTCATCTAGCTCCTGTGTCAATAGAGCTTTCCGACGATATCCTGATCAACCACAGAAGGATACATGCAGGGCTTTATAAGCTTTTAAGTTGTTATACCGGTAGGGAGTTACCTTGGGGTGATCTGACCGGAGTTCGTCCAACAAAGCTTGCCACGGAAAGACTTGAAATGGGCGAGGATGAAATGTCTATAAAAAGCTTTTTCATGGAAGAGCATTTTGCCACAGAGCAAAAGGCTGACATCTGTATCGAAACTGCAAAGAGGGAGCAAAGCCTTCTTAAAGCATACGGGTTTGAAAAAGGATATTTATCGGCTGATGGTGAGGAGTGTGCTCCTTTTTGCCTTTATATCGGTATACCCTTTTGTCCCACGAGATGCCTATATTGTTCCTTTGCCGCCTATCCTCTGGGCACTCATGCCAATAGAGTGACTCCTTATCTTGAGGCTTTAGAAAAGGAGATAGAAGCGGTTTCAAAATTATATTCGGGAAGAAAGCTTATTTCAGTATATTTCGGTGGAGGAACACCTACAGCTCTTTCGGCAAAGGAGCTTGATAGATTGCTTGATTCTACCTTTAAGGCCTTTGATCTTTCGGTACCGGATAACGGAAGGGTAAGTACGAAAAATGGGGAGATAGAATTTACTGTTGAAGCGGGACGTCCTGACAGCATCACACCGGAAAAGCTTGAGGTGTTAAAACGCCATGGGATCACTCGTATCAGTATAAATCCTCAGACTATGAGGGATGAGACTCTGGATGTGATCGGTAGAAGGCATAGCTCAACTGATACTATAAATGCATTTAATATGGCGAGAGATATGGGCTTTGACAATATCAATATGGATATGATAGTTGGACTTCCCGGAGAGAGTGTGGAGGATGTCAGGTACACTCTCGACAAGCTAAAGACATTGAATCCTGAAAGCATCACAGTACATTCTCTTGCTATAAAGAGAGCTGCTAGGCTCAATGAGCAGTTTGATGATTATTCCGACATGGTAAAGGGCAGCACCAATGAGATGTTGATTGCCGTAGATGAGGTGGCGAGAGAGCTTTCCATGAAACCCTATTATCTATATCGCCAGAAGAATATTCCCGGCAATATGGAAAACGTGGGTTATGCAAAGGAAGGGTGCGAGTGCATTTACAATATTCTCATCATGGAGGAAAAATGTGATATATTGGCTCTTGGAGCAGGTGGTTCTACCAAGTATGTTTTTCCCTCGGAGAATCGTATTGAGAGAGTTGAGAATGTAAAAAGTGTTGATGATTATATCGGAAGGATCGATGAGATGATAAAAAGGAAGATGCTATGAAAAGATGTCGGAGCACTTTATTATTTCATTGGAATAAAGCATTATCTGTGGTATAATTTTTTGGCGTAGTTTTAGAAATGTGAAAGGGAAAACAAATGATCGATCTGGAACGCCTTAATGATAAAGCTGCAGGGATCGCAGCTTATATTGAGTATGATGATATCCCCATCAATAAGAATGAAGTTCTTAGGTATAGCGGTATCTCCGCCACAGCTATTGCGGGTATGAATTCCGGCAAAAATGATATGATCGAGGCGCTCATAAAAAGATGCGAGGCTTGTGGGAAAAATTGCGAGTTTTCCTTTGATCCGGAAGCTATAAGTAAAGCACATTGTCCCGATGATGCTGATTATGAGGGGATCGATCGACTTTATGAAGAAACGGCAGGGCTTTTAAGAGAAAAGCTTACCTATAGATTGGTATATCGACAGATAAGACTTGATGCGGATGAAAGTGATCTGTCGGTTCTTGAGTATTTTAGAAGCTCTAAAAAGCTTATGAAAAATCTTTCCGGTTGCAAAGAGGCAGTGATATTTGCAGCTACCATCGGGGCGGGGATAGATATGCTTATCCGTAGATATGAAAGGGTTGAACCTGCAAGGGGGCTGATGCTTCAGGCCTTTGGCGCAGAAAGAGTAGAGAGCCTTTGTGATAGATTTAACGACGAGATAAATGAAGCGGCAAAAAAAGCAGGACTTAATACAAGACCCAGGTATTCGCCGGGCTACGGCGATCTAAAATTGGAGGTTCAACCGCTTATGCTTGAGCTTTTAAATGCTGAAAAGCGCCTTGGGATAACATTAAATGAATCCCTGCTTATGACGCCGTCAAAGTCGGTGACGGCCATAATAGGCATAGAAAGACCATAGGGAGAAAGTCAATGAATATTCGTGAATATATGAAGGACAACTTTGTCATACTTGATGGGGGTATGGGAACACTTTTGCAGGAGGCGGGCTTAAAGCCCGGAGAGCTTCCTGAAAGATGGAATTATGAGCATCCTGAGGAGATAGTAAAGATCCACAGATCCTATTATGATGCAGGATCAAATGTGGTGCTTGTGAATACATTTGGCGCCAATTCGCTAAAGTTTGACGAGGACGAGCTTAGAAGGATTGTCTTTGCTGCTTTTGACAATGCGAGAAAGGCAAGAGAGGAAAGCGTAAGCAAAAAAGAAAAATTCATCGCTCTTGATATCGGCCCCTGCGGAAGACTTTTAAAGCCCTATGGTGATCTGGAATTTGAGGATGCTGTGGAGGTATATGCCCAAACTGTTCGTTTGGGTGTTGAGGCTGGTGCTGATCTTGTTTTTATTGAGACTATGAATGACAGCTATGATACTAAGGCAGCATTGCTTGCGGTTAAGGAGAATTCTGATCTTCCCGTGTTTGTTTCCAATGCTTACGGAAGTGATGGCAAGCTGATGACCGGAGCTTCTCCAGCTGCGATGATTGCAATGCTTGAAGGAATGCATGCGGATGCCATCGGAGCGAATTGCTCTCTCGGTCCTAAGCAGCTTCTTGGGGTAATGGATGAATATCTAAAGTTCGCTTCGGTTCCGGTCTTGCTAAAGCCCAATGCGGGACTACCGAGAAGCGAGAATGGAAAGACGGTATATGATGTATATCCGCCGGAGTTTTCCGAGGATATCGCGGAGCTTATGAAAAAAGGACTAAGGATTGCCGGAGGCTGTTGCGGTACTACACCTGATTATATTAGAGCAGTATCTGAAAAAGCCGAAGGGCTTACTCCTATTCCTGTAACAGCTAAGGATTATTCCTTGGTTTCGTCTTATACAAAGGCGGTTGAATTCGGAAAAGAGCCTGTGCTAATCGGTGAGAGGATCAATCCCACAGGAAAGAAACGCTTTAAGCAAGCACTTCGAGACAATGATATAGATTATATTTTAGGAGAGGGATTAAAGCAACAGGATGCGGGAGTTCATGTTTTAGATGTCAATGTGGGACTTCCTGAGATCGATGAGCCTAAAATGCTTGAGTCTGTGGTAAAGGAGCTTCAGGCGGTATCTGATCTTCCGCTCCAGCTTGATACAACTGATGTTATTGCTATGGAGGCAGGACTTAGGTGCTACAATGGAAAGGCTATGGTCAATTCCGTAAATGGCAAGGAAGAGGTTATGAATGCGGTCTTTCCTCTTGTGGCAAAATATGGAGGATTTGTTGTGTGCCTGACTCTTGACGAGGATGGTATTCCCGATGATGCAGAAACCAGAGTAAAGATTGCAAGAAAGATTATAGAAAAGGCAAAGACCTATGGGATAGATAAGAAGGATCTGATATTCGATCCACTTGCTATGGCTATAAGTGCTGATACAAAGGCGGCTCTTTCAACCATTGAGGCTGTTGATCGGATCAGGCATGAGATCGGAGCGAACACTTCCTTAGGAGTTTCCAATGTATCCTTTGGACTTCCCGAAAGAAGTATAGTTACCTCAGCATTTTTTGCATCAACTCTTGAGAGAGGCTTATCCGCAGCTATCATGAATCCATATTCCACAGAGATGATGAATGTTTATTTTGCATTCCGTGCTCTTCATGATATGGATGAAAACTGCATGGATTACATAGACTATGTGGGAAGGCTTCCGAAAATGGAGGTAGCAAAGCCGGCGGTAGATAATGCGGTGGCAGGAAATGTGACTGAGGACGGAAAGCCCTCTATGAGTGAGCTTCAGGCTGCTATTGTAAGAGGTTTAAAGGACAAGGCCGGTGCTCTTACATCAACTATGCTTGAAACAGAGGATCCTCTTTTGGTAGTTCAAAGAGATGTCATTCCTGCTCTTGATATTGTGGGAAAAGACTTCGAAAAAAAGAAGGTTTTTTTACCTCAGCTATTGATGGCGGCGGAGGCGGCCAAGGCTTCATTTGAGGAGATAAAAAAGAGGATGTCTGCATCCGGTGGTGACGGCTCAAAGAGATGTACAGTCATCATTGCAACAGTTCACGGAGATATCCACGATATAGGAAAGAATATAGTGAAACTCTTGCTTGAAAACTATGGCTTTGATGTGATCGATATGGGTAAGGATGTGCCTGAGCAGGATATAGTTGACATGGCTGTTGAAACTAAAGCTAAGCTTGTGGGGCTTTCTGCACTTATGACAACTACGGTTCCTGCTATGGAGGAGACTATAAAGCTTTTGCGTGACCAGGCCCCCTGGGTGAAGGTTGCAGTGGGTGGAGCAGTTATGACTCAGGAATATGCTGATTCCATCGGAGCTGACAGGTATTGCAAGGATGCAATGGATACAGTCAGGTACGCAGAGGAATTGGATGCGGAGTAAAATTTGATATAAGCACAAAGGTGTGCTAAACTTGTAACTGTTCTTATCGGATTTCATAGAATGGGTGTTTTGAAAGGAGAACGAAATGAGCGCAAGACCGAAGATCAATGAATCAAGCGAGGACTATTTAGAGACTATATTGATACTCAGTGAGAAGAATCCGGTGGTTAGATCCGTAGATATCGCTGAGGAAATGAATTTTAAGAAATCCAGCGTGTCAGTTGCCATGAAGCACTTAAGGGAACGTGAGATGATCACGGTTACTAAAGAGGGCTTTATCTATCTGACTGATGAAGGCAAGAAGATAGCTGAGATGATATATGAGAGACACCTCTTTTTATCCGAGTGGCTGATGAAGCTTGGTGTTTCCAGAGAGACAGCTCTTGAGGATGCCTGCCGTATGGAGCATTGCATGTCTCAGGAGAGCTTTCTTGCAATGAAGAAGTTTATTGAAGAGGCGTAACTATCTACGCTGAGGCTTTCAGGTATGTTCTATCGGGATAAGCAGGCAAGCATTCGGTCCAGTTATTTAAGGACCGAGGCACTAGTATATTACAGGTATTAACAGTTAAAAAATGCGCGAGGTATATCTATGCTTTTTAAGATGCGATGGAGATTCATAAAAGCCGCAATGATAGCAACATTTATTGCTCTTGTTTTTGTTGTGGGCGGGATCAACGTCGCATATTCTTATATATCCGGAAGAAAGCAGGATGCAACCATTGATATGCTTATGAAGAGCCCTTTGGGCTCGGAGAATCCACCTACAAAGCCTGAGGGGGATAGTAATGATGATCCTCAGTCAAAGTCTGAAGGGAAAGATAAGGAAATCCCCCCTGAAAGACCTGATTTTCCCGGAGACAAAGGGATGGAAGGCTTTACTTTTTTTCTTGAAAAAAACAATCCTGAGATGCGGTTTATGAACAGGTATTTTACAGTGACTCTTGACTCCGAGGGAAAGCTTGTTGAGTCCAATGTGGACAACATAGTTTCAGTGTCGGAGGATGATGCTGTTACCTATGCTGAAGCGGTCTACCGAAGCAGTAAGCAAAAAGGATATTACAAGGGCTATCGCTATGCTGTTACCGAAGCCTCCGGCAACAAGCTTATTTTCTTTTTAAATATTTCCAGAGATACTGAACAACAAAAAACGGTTTTTTTGATATCCATAGGCATTTCTGTCGGTATGATGCTTATCATTTTTGTGCTTTTATTCTTTCTTTCAAAGCGTGCCATCAATCCTTATGTTAAGGCTATGGAGCAGCAGAAACAGTTTATAACCAATGCGGGACATGAGCTGAAAACTCCCCTTACGTCTATTTCCACCAGTGCGGATGTGCTCTCCATGGATCTTCCGGAAAATGAATGGATAGATAATATCAGAAAGCAGATTGAGAGGATGACAAAGCTCGTGGGCGACCTGGTGATGCTTTCAAGATTTGATGAGGCTACACCCTTTTCTGAAAGATCAAGGATATCTCTTTCAGAAATATTGTCCGAGGCAGTTGAGCTATTTGTTCCGGTTGCAGAGGGTGGAAAAAGGTCTATCGAAGACAAGATATCAGATAGTATCTATACCATCGGAGATGAAAGTAGCATAAAACAGCTGATATCTATTTTACTTGACAATGCTATCAAATATTCTCCCGAGAATAGTATCATTTCACTTGAATTGAAGAAAAAGAAAAATCGAGCATATATCATAGTCAGTAACAAATGTGCATACGGGATTCCAAAGGAGCTTGACCGATTGTTTGACAGATTCTATAGACCGGATGAATCCAGAAGTACAAAGACAGGTGGATATGGGATAGGACTTTCTATGGCGAGAGCCATTGCCGAAGCACATAAGGGAACTATAAAGGCAAAGGATTTAGGAGATGAGCGGATAGCTTTTGAGGTGAAGCTTCCGATCAATTAAGGAGTTAGGATTTATGAGAATATTGATAGCTGATGATGAAGTAGAGATAGCAAAGGCCTTGAAGGTTATTTTGGAAAAAAATAAATATAGTGTGGATATAGTTCATGATGGAATTTCTGCCTGTGATTTTATCGAGGAGATCACCTATGATGTGATAGTCCTTGATATTATGATGCCGGGGCTTGACGGTTATGGAGTATTAAAAAAGATAAGGGGAAAGGGAATTTCGACTCCTGTTCTTTTTTTGACTGCTAAGTCTGAGGTGGAGGATAGAGTGAAGGGACTTGATCTTGGAGCAGACGATTATCTGCCGAAGCCCTTTGCGACAAGCGAGCTTTTAGCGAGAGTAAGAGCACTATCTAGAAGGAGCGAAATTTTTTCTTCGTCGGTATTGAAGATAGGAAATACAAGCTTAGATCTTTCCACCTATGAGCTTTGCTTTGACGATAAAAGCGTGAGGCTAAATAATAAGGAATATCAGTTGATGGAGCTTTTTATGCGATATCCCAAACAGGTTTTTTCTGCGGACAGACTTATGGAGAGGATATGGGGGCTTGATTCGGAAGCAGATATCGATGTGGTTTGGACCTACATAGGTTTTTTGAGAAAAAAATTAAAGGAGCTTGATGCAGATATAGAGATCAAGACCATCAGAGGAGCGGGATATTCTCTTGGAGAAAGATAGTTTAAAATGAGGGATGATCAGGATAGTTGATGAAATGAGCGATATGGCCGATGATGCAAAACAAAAAGAGAATATAGAAAAGCTTGCGATAAAGGTTTTGGGACTTGCCAGAGACACCGTTGTTGTCAATATGCGTTTTCTTGATATTGCAGCTGCGGCTCTAAAGCTTATTCCCATGGATGGTTTAAATGGAATGGCCACTGATTCCCTTGCCATATATTATGATCCCAAGTGGGTGCTTGAAACCTACGAAGCTGAGCCTAATATGATCGCCAGAACCTATCTGCATATGATGCTTCATCTGATCTTTTTTCACAGCTTTCAATATGACAAGGTGGACAAGGTATATTGGAGTTTTGCCTGCGATGCGGCTGTGGAAAATACCATCCTCTCTTTGGGATTAAATGAAGTGAGGATAAAAAAGGATGCTGAGATCGAGGCAAGAATAAAGATCCTAAAAAAACAGGTGGACAGCCTGACAGCGGAAAAGCTATATAAACATTTGAGGATAAATGAACTGTCCGAAGCAGGAAAGATAGAGTGGCATCTTCTCTTTAATCGTGATGAGCATAAATTTTGGGAACCCAAAACCGAGGTGGTCATTATGAAGGAGCAGTGGGTTAAGATCAGCGAACGAGTAAAGGCTGATCTAAAGAGCTTTACCAAGGCAAGAGGCGGTAACGAAGAACTTTTATTTAACCTTAAAGAAGCCACAAGGGAAAGACATGATTACGGAGAGATCCTTAAACGATTTACTGTCCTCGGTGAAGATATGAGGATCAATGATGATGAGTTTGATTACATTTTTTATAATTACGGACTCACACATTTTGGAAATATGCCTCTTGTGGAGCCTCTTGAATATAAAGACAGTGATAAGATCAGAGATTTTGTCATAGCTATAGATACCTCGGCTTCCTGTCGCGGTGAGATCGTTGAGAATTTCCTTAAGAAGACCTTTGATATCCTTAAAGATTCCGAGAGCTTCTTTACAAAGGTGAATATACATATCATTCAATGTGATACAGAGATAAGAGATGATAAAAAGATCACGGATCGTGATGAGCTCAAGGAATATTTTAAGAGCATAAAACTCAAAGGCTTTGGTGGTACGGATTTTAGACCTGTCTTTGATCACGTGGATGAGCTTATAAAAAAGAAGGAACTTCAAAAATTAAAGGGACTTATTTATTTTTCTGACGGATTTGGAATCTTTCCCGAAAGAATGCCATCATATGAAGTGATGTTTGCATTTTTGGAGGGAGAGGATATCCCGGCGCTTCCGCCCTGGGCCATGAAGGTGGTGCTTTCGGAAGATTCACTGATTATATTTTAGGAGGACTGTATGAATATTAGTCAGGCAAAGGATTATATAAAAAATGATGTAAGGTTATATCTTAAAAAGGATGAATATGGCGAGTACAAGATACCAATTGAAAGGCAGAGACCTATTTTCCTTTTGGGCGCTCCCGGTATAGGAAAGACAGCGATCATGGAGCAGGTGGCTTCAGAGCTTTCGGTTGCTCTTGTTTCATATTCCATGACTCATCATACCAGACAATCTGCTCTGGGGCTTCCTTTTATCAGCCACAAAAGCTATGAGGGAATGGAGTATGATGTATCGGAATATACCATGAGTGAGATCATAGCCAGTGTTTATGAGGTTATGGAAGAAACCGGGATCAAGGAAGGGATACTGTTTCTTGATGAGATCAATTGTGTGTCGGAAACTCTGGCGCCCTCTATGCTTCAATTTTTGCAATACAAGGTTTTTGGAAGACACAAGGTGCCGGATGGCTGGGTCATAGTCACTGCCGGTAATCCTCCCGAATACAACAGGTCGGTGAGAGAGTTTGACGTGGTCACTCTTGACAGACTCAAAGTTTTGGAGGTAGAAGCGGATTTTGAGACTTGGAAAAAGTATGCTCTTGAAAGGGGCATACACAATGCTATCCTCAATTTTTTAGAGATCAAAAAGGAATACTTTTATCATATAGAGACCACGGTGAAAGGGCGCTCCTATGTGACTGCCAGAGGATGGGAGGATCTATCGAAGATGCTTTCTCTCTACGAAGAGGATGGTCTGTCTGCAGATGAAACTTTGGTGGGACAGTATATCAGAAATGACAGGATAGTCAGAGAATTTGCCGCTTACTATGATCTCTACAACAAATATAAGAAGGATTATAGGATAGATGATATATTGGCCGGCGAGATTTCGGAAACTGCTCTTGCCAAGGCAAAGGCTGCTTCATTTGATGAGAGACTTTCAGTTCTCGGAATGCTCATGGATAAGATACTCTTGGAATTAAAGGGCGTGATGGAAGCATCGGATGTGCTTCTTAAACTGTCTGAAGAACTAAAGGGTGAGCTTAAAGAGAAAACGGATTCCGGCGCAGGTTATGAGGAGCTCTCTGCTTATTGTACGGATAAGTCCAAGAAGCTTTCAGATACCATGTCAAAGCTTATGAAAGCCAACTCTCTTTCGGATGGAGCGAAGAAGAAGTATAGGGAGATGATAGAGTTTTACAAAGAGCTTTCTGAAATATTGGAAGCAGAAAAACCTGCCGTCCCTTATGAAACAGTAAGAGCCGCATTTTCTAAAAAGGTTTCATCATTGAAGGCAGAGAGTGAGAAGGCAGGGTCAAGACTTCATCACGTTTTTGAATTCGTAGAAAAGGCTTATAGCGATGGAAATGAAATGCTGATATTTGTCACCAATCTGACTGTAAATGAATATAGCTCGGCATTTATAGCAAGATTCGGCAGTGAGGATTACAGAGAAAAGAGTTCGTCATTGATGCTTACCGAGAGACAGGAGAGCATCATTAAAGAAATAAAGGATCTGGGTATCTGATGATGTATCAAAAAAGTGTGAGAACGCCAAAGGGAACTTTATATTATAAAACGACAGAGGATCATGCGACTGTCATGGCATATAGCGGTGATGACGCATTTCTTAGCTTGCCTTCAGAGCTTTCGGGACTTCCTCTTACCAAGATTGCAAAGAAAGCTTTTATGAACTGCAAGAGGTTAAGACGAATCGAACTTCCGAATACCATAAGCCGAATATCGGCATGGGCTTTTGCTTATTGTGGTATATTGGAGGAGGTAGTTTTTTCTTCGGCACATGTGACTCTTGGAACAGGCGTGTTCATTGGAGATAAATTGTTGGAGAAAATAGTTGTTGATGGAGTTGATGAATCGGCTTCTGTTCTTTTGGCAGCGGCTTCGAATATGGAGAAAGCGGAGTACCTTTTGGATATATCTTCTTGCGGACAGGCTTCATGGTATGCTAAATGGGATGATCATCTTATTGGATTCTTGCGTGAGCCTGATGATGCAGGGTATACGGATCTGATCCTTTGCGGCGAGGAGGACGCCTCTATCAATATCGACAGCTATTCATCGGATAAAAGACGTGAAAAGGTCAGACTGTGTTTTCTGAGACTTCTTCATGCCGATGGACTTGATGGTGCCAAAGCAGATAGATTGTCAGATTATCTTCGTGCTCATGCTTTTGGAGCGGAGGAGAATGAAACCTGGCTTTTGATGAAGGAAGAAAAAGGAAGCTTTCGTGACTATTATGAGCTATATGTAAGTCTTGGATGTCTGAACGAAGAGAACCTTGATGATACTCTTTCTGATCTTGGAGACAAGCAGCCTGAGATGAAGGCATATTTTTTGAGATGGAAGGATGAAAACACCTCCGGCGGCGGCTTCCTTGATGATCTATTACTGTAAAAGTGGTGAATATGTATTTATTGTGTTTTTTATAGAAAATGCTTAAAAAGGATTGACACATATGCATTTTTATAGTAAAATTGCCATATATCAACATTGTTTGGCAAAACAGAAGAAATTCTGCGACGCAAAGCTATAGGGACTGTAAAATGTCAGCCAGTTGCAAGCATGAGTACACTAGCATTTTCAGTCGAAGTGTACTTTTTTTAATATCAAAAAGAGGAGGGCAACATTATGAAAGGATTAAAGAGATTAGCAGTTTTCACATTGGCGATTTGTATGGTGCTTAGCCTTTGTCTTACAGGCGGGGTAGATGCAGCGAAGAAGAAAAAGAAGAGCAAGAAGGCGGTCAATCTTGTTATTGCAGAGAAGGACCTGAATATGATCATTGGCGACACCTACAAGCTTACTGTGAAGAACCTTACAGCAAAGCAGCTTAAGAAGGTTAAATGGTCTTCAAGTGACAAGAAGGTTGCATTTGTTAATAAAAAGGGTATTGTAAAGGCTAAAAAGAGTGGTACTGCTATTATTACTGCCAAGTATGGAAAGCAAACTAAGACATGTAAGATCACAGTAGAGAATATCAAGATAAATAGTCTTAAGATTGGGGTCGAGGATGAGAATGATCTTGATGATGATGACAATCTGATCCTATATCTTGGTGAAGAGGCAGATGAGAATGTATATGAGCTTGAGTGCACATTTACAGCAAAGAGGGGAGTAAAGGCTATTACCCGTAAGGCTGCTCTTAAGTTTACTACCGGACCTATCTGGACATCATCCAATGAGAAGGTGGCAACAATCGATGAGGATGGCATTATCACTATGCTGGCAGCAGGAACTACTACCATCACAGTTCAGGTTGGAGATAAGAAGGCAACATTGAAGGTTATTGTTTCCGATGAAGGCGACGAGGATGACGGCGAGCTAGAGGAAGAGGAAAGCGATGGCGACCTCGAGGATGTCGATGGAGAGTATCCTGATGCTGATACAGTTAGTCTTGATGACTATGATCTTAGCGAATTATCGTCTGATGATGAATAAGTAAATAGAACCTTTTGAGGTGTGTAATAAGAACCCGTCTGGATACGCAGGCGGGTTCGTTTTTTTGCAACCGCGCTCGGCGCGAGAGTTTCGTAAGCGAAACTCTATTGAACTTCACTGATATTCTTCTCAAAGCTTCTGATCATATTCCTTTGTTCCTCCTCTGAGGCAATATTTAAAAGATTTATGAATTCCTCCAGAGACTCTGCTTGTTCGCCATCGAGTGTCAGCAGAGTCTGTCTTAGATTATATACATAATCATCTACACGTTCAGAAAAGATCACGACGGTTTCGTCATCATAAAACTTCATTTCCATAGTGAGTCCGCAGCCCGGCCATTCATAATCGGTACCGGCCTTACAAAGTCTTATGGCAGTTGAAAAGAACATCCTTGCCATAGGGGTTCTGTCCATCAGATCGATGTGGCTTATACCGTATTCCTTCATATCGTGCCTTGAAAGACGGCACGCCATTTTATATCTATCTATCTCTTCAATGTGCATGTAGGTCACTTCCTTTTTGATTTGGGTGGTTGCAAACGTTCGTCGCAATGTAGTTCGATGTTTTCTATGATTTTACATTAGTGAGCATGGTTTTTCAATGATAATATTCGTTGACAATTACACGATATCGTGTTAATGTTATATCAGAGGAGGTGATCATGATGAAGGATTATTATTCTGTTTCTGAATATGCGAAGATCACTGGAAAAGATCCGGGGAATATTAGAAGGAACTTGATCAATGGTACCCTTAAGGGAGAGAAACTCGGAAATCAATGGTGTATTCCTAAGGATACTGTTTATCCGAAGGACAAGAGGATAAAAAACGGAAACTATGTAAATTGGCGGAGATTATTGAAGATCAAAAGATCATACCCTGATCTGATGGTGGCTATTGAGTGTATGTGTAATGATTTGACGGGTATCTATGGTTCTTTGATGGATAGAGTTATTTTATATGGCTCTTATGCCCGTGGGGAAGAAACATCTGAATCGGATGTTGATATTGCTTTGGTTCTTAACGGAGAAGATGTGGAAGAAAAACATGAGGCGATGAATGAGATCATAATTGATTATGAATTGGATCAGGGTGTGACGCTTTCTGTTATCGCTGTTGATAAGAAGGAATATGATGATTGGAACGATGTGATCCCTTTTTATAAGAATATTACCAAGGAGGGGATTTTGCTCTGGAAAACAGCGTAGAGGTTTTGTCAAAATATAGATATGAAACAGCAATAGAGGCGCTTGAGGATGCTAGATTGATGTTTCAAAATGAGCGCTATAAGAACTCTCTGAATAGAGCATATTATGCAGTGTTTCATGCCATAAGATCAGTAAATGCGTTAGATAGATTTGATAGTAGTAAGCACAGCGGAGTAATAGCATATTTTAATCAAAACTATGTTAAGTCCGGTGTGTTCTCTAGGGAAATGTCCAGAATTATCAAAGAGGCTTATGAAAGCAGAGAGAAGGCTGATTATTTGGATTTTTATGTGGCATCAAGAAATGAAGCAGAGAAACAGATAGAGAGAGCTGAACAATTTCTTGAAGTAATAAGGATATACCTTGACGATAGAAATATACTTTAGAGAAAAGGGACTTTGCCTAGCGACAGCCCCTTTTTTTTAATCCTCATTTATATGCTCAGATCCCTGAGCGATGATAGTCTTCACATGATCGTCAGCCAGTGAGTAGAAGATCGACTTTCCTGATCTTCTTGATTTTACAAGTCTTGCGGTCTTTAATATGCGGAGCTGGTGGGATATGGCTGATTGAGTCATATTTAGAGCTTCTGCAAGATCGCACACACAGACCTCGGCTTCTGCGAGAACATAAAGGATACGGATTCTTGTGGAATCGCCGAATATCTTGAAAAGCTCGGCAAGCTCTATAAGTTCCTCCTCGTCTGGCATCTTCTCATTTACGATCTTTAAAAGATCCTCGTGTATCTCTTTGGCATCGCAGACCTCTGCGTTCAGAGTTTTTATAGCGTCTATTCTTTTTGACATAGCATTTCTCCTATAACTTTATAAGTGTGGGCTCTACAGCTTCTTTACCATAAGTGCCCTGATCGCATTTAATACGGCGATCACCATAACTCCTACATCCGCAAATATCGCAAGCCACATATTGGCGATACCAAGTGCTCCAAGCAAGAGGCATAAAAGCTTGATGCCTATAGCAAAATAAATATTCTCGTAAACAATGCGGATGCATTTTCTTGCGATCTTTATAGCCTTTGATATCTTTAGCGGATCATCATCCATAAGAACGATATCGGCTGCCTCGATAGCAGCATCCGATCCAAGAGCGCCCATAGCAATACCAATGTCTGCCCTTGAGAGAACGGGAGCATCATTTATTCCATCACCCACAAAAACAAGTTTTTCTTTTTCAGCTTTAGCCTCAATGAGTTTTTCAACCTTGCTTACCTTGTCAGCAGGCAAAAGCTCGGAGTAAACCTCGTCAATAGCAAGCTCCTTTGCTACTGAATCAGCTACTGTTTTTGAATCACCGGTCAGCATAACAGTTTTCTTTACACCTGCGTTTTTTAAGGCCTTGATCGCTGAACCGGCATTTTCCTTGATCACATCTGCTATCAGTATATGTCCCATATATTCTCCGTCAACGGCTACATGAATAATGGTTCCTGCATGAGAGCAGTCCCTATAGGAAATACCAAGGCTTTTCATCAGTTTTGAATTGCCGCAGGCGACCTGTTTGCCGTCCACTGATGCCGTAACGCCGTGCCCGCTTATCTCCTTGACATCCGTAACTCTTTTGATATCCGGAGTCTTTCCATAGGCAGCAAGTAAACTCTTGCTGATGGGGTGGGAGCTATAACTTTCGGCACAGGCGGCAAGCTCGATAAGCTCGCTGTCTTCAAGGTTTGAATGGTGTACGCCCTGAACCTCAAATACACCCTTGGTCATAGTTCCGGTCTTATCAAAAACAACATATTTTGTAGAGGCTAAAGCCTCAAGGTAGTTGGAGCCCTTTATAAGCACTCCTTCGCGACTTGCTCCACCGATGCCTGCGAAAAAGCTTAGGGGAATACTTATCACAAGAGCGCAGGGGCAGCTAATAACCAGGAAGGTCAATGCTCTGTATATCCAGTCAATCCACATAGGTTCGACATCAAGGACAAGCATCCTTACTAAGGGCGGTATGATCGCCAAAGCTAAAGCACTGTAGCATACTGCCGGAGTATAGATCTTTGCAAAACGGCTGATAAAATTCTCTGATCGTGACTTCTTGGAACTCGCATTTTCCACAAGCTCAAGAATCTTTGAAACGGTAGATTCGCCAAAATCCTTTGTGGTCTGAAGCTTGATCACACCTGTCATATTGATGCTACCGCTGATCACTTCACTTCCCACAGTCACATCCACGGGAACACTTTCGCCGGTCAAGGCGCTGGTGTTGAGGGCGGTGCTACCTTCAACTATGATACCGTCAATGGGAACCTTTTCGCCGGGATTGACAACAATGATACTACCAATCTCAACCTCATCAGGATCAACCTGCTCCAAAGCACCATCATTTTCTATATTGGCATAATCAGGTCTTATATCCATCAGCTCGCTGATATTTCTTCTGCTCTTGCCCACGGCATAGCTTTGAAAAAGCTCGCCGATCTGGTAAAAGAGCATAACAGCGATAGCCTCTGTATAATCGCCCTCACCCATAATGGCAACAATGATAGCACCTATTGTAGCGACTGCCATCAGGAAGTTCTCGTCAAAAACCTGCTTGTTGAGAATACCTTTGCCGGCCTTTTTTAAAATATCATAGCCTACCACAAAGTAGGGAACCATATAGCAAATGAACCGCAGCACCCCGTTCACCGGAATAAAGTGAAGCAAGATCATAAGAACAGCCGCAACTATGATCCTTATAAGCATTTTCTTCTGTTTCTTAGTCATAACGATCCTTCCCTTAGAAATCCTTTAAATGATAGCTACAATCCCATAAGGTATTCAAACCCTACTGGTTTAAATTCCAAAG
This sequence comes from Lachnospiraceae bacterium, assembly GCA_017540605.1. Taxonomy (GTDB): domain Bacteria; phylum Bacillota; class Clostridia; order Lachnospirales; family Lachnospiraceae; genus RGIG6919. Next base: position 17,109 of record JAFYAS010000014.1, read on the forward strand.
ATCTCGCAATCATCCTCAACCTTTTTACAGTTCTTAAGGACATCCTTCATAACAGCCTTAGGCTCTGCGCCATCCTCAAATTCCACGATCATCTTAAGTGCCATAAAGTTAACTGTAGCATCCTTAACACCCTCAGTCTTCTTCGCAGCGTCCTCCATCTTGTTTGCACAATTAGCACAATCAACCTCGATCTTATAACCCTTCTTCATAATGATAACCTCTCTTTTAAAATGATTTGAACATATGAATGATTGTTCATATGTTACTTGCATTATATCACTGTTCTACTATTTGTCAATACATTCCTTGCATAAGATTATGATTTGCCAACACTTTTTCAAGCCAAAAGCTCAACAAACTTGATTAAGAGGGGCGATATATATATCATAGGAGTACTTGATTTATCACGTCAAAAGCTCAAAAAACTGAATTAAGAGAAGTGACATATATATCCTAAACCGGACTCCATTTTTACGCCGGCGTTGGAGCAGAGAACTTAGCGAAAACGAGCCGAAGGCGATGTTTGAGCTTAGTCGTAGCCCGATCGGCGCCCTTAGCGAACGAATGTGAGCTTAGTAGCCGACTAGCGACCGTATTTTGGTCGCTTATGCGCCCGCTGCGTAAAAATAGAAACGGCGCTGGATGTCCGGTGGACATCCGTTTAGCGCGGACCGTAGTGAAACGAAGACAGTGGGTCCGGTGTGGATATGTATGTTGCTTCTCCATGCATAACCTAACAGGCTTTTGACTCTTGCTAATGTCAGCTTTTGCCACAAAAATTTGGCCATAATTTTGTGAAAATCGCCCAAAGAATAATAACCGTGTTCCATTGACACTACCATACATAAATGTTAAACTTGATGTAATTACATATCGTATGGGCAAAGCAGAAGGAATTCTGTGACGCAAAGCTAGAGGGCCTTAGGTAATTACCATGGTAGCCAGTTGCAATCTATTTTGAGTATAAGATGGGATTTTAAAGACATTGTCCATAATAGAGGCAATGTCTTTTTTTACTTATAAACGGTGTTTGAAGAAAGGAGGCGGCAGTATATGAAGGTTAAGAAGATAATAATGAGTATATCGATAACCCTGATGCTTGCTATGCTTGGTTTTGTAGCGGATGTATTTGCTGCAAAGCCGGAGGATTATGATGTTTATTCCAGTGACTATGTGTATCAAAGACTCGGCGAGAATGAGAAGAAGCTCTTTGATGATTTGAAAGCGGTATGCGGCAAGTATATGACAGAGGCGCTTGATGTAACAAGCGAAAGCGGATACATTATAGATTATGTATCCTACGAAGGTATAGCTACAAAGGACATCCATGATCTGATACAGGTATTTGGTTTCCAGAACCCCCAGTACTTCTTCCTGAGTAACAGCTATAGCATAAAGGGAGATAAGGTGGCATTGACAGTAATTCCCCAGTTTGCAAAGGGAACAGACAGACTGGATGCAAGAGACAAGATGTTTGCGGGAATAGATGCCATAGTGGCAGGAGTATCCGGAACGGATTATGAAAAGGAAAAGGCGCTCCATGACATAGTATGTAAGAATGTGATCTATCATACAAATCAGTTGGATCAGTCGGCGTATAGTGCATGGAATAACAGAGAGTCAGTGTGTGCCGGATATTCAAAGTATTTTGCGCTGCTTTTGAATAAGGCAGGTATAGAGTCTGTCATCGTAAGCAGTAGTGACCATGCATGGAACAAGGTAAAGCTTGGTGATAAGTGGTATGTGGCAGATGTAACCTGGGACGATACCACATATGACCAGTATGATGCCATAGTATATTTCTATTTCAATAAGTCAGATGCATACATTGAAGCTGAAGACGGAACTGAAGGACTTATAGGCGGACATCAGGCAATATCGATATATGCCGGTAAGGCTCCGGTTTGTGGAGAGAATTATACGGTGACAGCCACAGTTCCCCTTATCACAAAGGTGATGATCGCGCCAAGCGGGACAGAGGGCTTTGCAACAGCGGCTTGCACTCTTGAAGAGGGTGGCTACATTGGGCTAAAGTATTCCCTGAGTAAGACATTTGGAGATACGACCTGTGATGAGAGATTGAGCTTTGAGTATTCGGAAAATGGAATAGCAGAGGTAGAAGAGGTCATAACGGAAAGCGGAAGATATGGCTACAAGGTAAAGGGAGTAAAGGCAGGAACGGTTGCGGTTACAGCGGTATCTGCAAATGGAATAAAGTCTGATCCTCTTACAGTTACGGTCACAAAAACTACAAAGCTCGAGGAAGAAACTCTCACAAGCACTGATGAAATGCAGGCATCAGACGATACAAAAGAGGATTCTGATCTTGAAGATGCAGATGATATCGACTTTGAAGAAGAGGAAGAAGATGAAGAGTATGAGGAAGAGGAAAAGTTAAAAATAAAGGTATCTTCCGTAAGCTTTAAGAAGGTAAGCTCAAAGGTAAAAAAGAAGCTTGTCATGAATTGGAAAAAGTCAAAGGATGCGACAGGCTATGAAATATGGTTATCATATTCAAAGAATTTCAAAAAAGGCCTGAAGAAATATACGGTAAAGAAACAAAAGACAACTTCAAAGACAATAAAAAAACTAAAGTCAAAGAAGAAGTGTTTTGTAAAGATCAGAGCGTATAGGATCGTCGATGGAACGAAATACTATTCGAGCTGGTCAAAGGTTAAGAGTGTAAAGATAAAATAAATGTCCGGAAAGCAAAGCTCCACCCGGACGGCAGACGGCCTTTCGGTAAAACGGGAGGCCGTTTTGTCTGTTTTGACGAAGAATAGCCTGTGAGAGCTAAAAAAATTTGGAAGTCTGGCAAGGCTTGAGGTGCGAAAAACGATTGTATTTCCTTTGTTTTTGGGCTATAATGTTGTTTGAGTGTATGCATAGTTAACTGTTTAATCCAATAGAGCAAATAACGGTTACATGTATAGATCACAAGTAAGGAAAGAATCGTTATGAGGATAAATATTTATTACGGAGGACGCGGGCTGATAGAGGATCCCACTATCTATGTGATGGAGAGACTTACAGAAGTATTCAAGGAACTTCGCGTCGAGGTTATTCGATACAATTTATATGAGGACAAGAATTCCATAGCTACATTGCCGGCGACACTTAAGGAGGCAGACGGTATCATTTTAGCTGCAACACTTGAGTGGTTCGGTATAGGCGGATTGATGCAGCAATTTCTTGATATGTGTTGGCTTTATGGAGATAAGGAAGCATTAAGCGGTCTTTATATGCTTCCTGTGGTGATGGCTACGACTTATGGGGAGAGAGATGCAGAGACTACGCTTTGCAAGGCGTGGGAGACCCTTGGCGGAGTAGCTATACCGGGGCTATCAGCCTATGTCGAGGATCATGACGAGTTCGAGAACAACGAAGTATATAGGGACATCATAGAGAAAAAGGCAGAGAGCCTATATCAATTTGTGAACAGGAAGGTGGCAACCCTTCCCAACAGTTCCCAGGCAGTAAGACAGAATCTTTCTCATACCAGAAAGATCGAGCTTACCCAGGAGGAGAATGAGAGACTTTCCCGTTTTGTATCTGATGATGGTTATGTCAAGAAACAAAAAGAGGATATAGAGGAGCTTTCTGAGATGTTCAAGCAGATGCTTGGCGAAACTGACAAGCCGGAGGATACCTCGGTTCCTGCGGAGGAGTTTGTGGATGATTTCATCAAGAATTATTATCCTCAGGCAGATTTTTCTGCAAAATATGTGTTGGTGATCCCTGAAAGAGACGAGAATCTGATCATAGATGTCACACCTTCAAGCGTAAAGTGCTATTATGGAAATGAGCCTGAGGGAGATGTGACTATGAGAGTTCCTCTAAAGCTTATGCGTTCAATACTTTCCGGAAAAGAGACATTCCAGAAGGGCTTTATGGCGGGAGATATCACAGCAAAGGGCAATTTCAAAACTCTTAGGATGATGGATCAGATATTCCGGTTCAGATATAAGAAGTAGGTGTAATTATGTCATACATGGCATTGTACAGAAAATGGCGTCCTGATGACTTTTCTGAGGTCAAGGGACAGGATCATATAGTAACAACCCTGACCAATCAGTTAAAGCACGACAGAGTTGGACATGCCTATATGTTTTGCGGTACCAGAGGAACAGGAAAGACCACGGTAGCCAAGATATTTGCGAAGGCGGTAAACTGTGAGAATCCCTTAGAGGACGGCAGCCCCTGCAACGAATGTGCAGTCTGCAAGGCTATCGCAAATGGAAGCTCTATGAATGTAATGGAGATTGATGCAGCGTCCAACAATGGTGTAGACAGCATTAGGGAGTTGAGAGAGGATGTGCAATATCCTCCCACGGAAGGCAAATACAAGGTCTATATCATAGACGAGGCTCACATGATCACCAATCAGGCCTTCAATGCATTTCTAAAAACTATTGAAGAACCGCCTGAATATTGCATATTCATATTTGCCACAACGGATTATCAAAAGGTACCGATCACTATTATGTCGCGGTGCCAGAGATACAACTTTAGGCGTATTTCCCTTGATACCATCACAGACAGACTAAAGGAGCTGATGGAAAGAGAAGGACTTCCATATGAGGAAGCGGCGCTAAGGTATGTGGCAAAGGTGGGGGATGGCTCCATGCGTGACGCTCTAAGCGTTCTTGAGCAATGCATTTCCTACAATCTGGGCGAGCTTTTGACTTATGATACAGTGCTTTCCATACTTGGAGCAGTTGATATCGAGATATATGACAGACTCCTTTCCTGTGTGACGGATGGCGATATACTTGGAGCAGTCGATATCATTGACGAGGTAATGTGGTCTGGAAGCGAACTCACACAGTTTTTAGGTGACTTTATCTGGTATCTCAGGAACCTGTTGCTTGTCATTGGTAATGAGAAGGGTATCGAAAAGGTTGACCTCTCAACAGAGAACAAAAAGCTGTTGCTTAATAGGTCAAAGAGTGTTAAACTTGAGTCTCTGACTAGGTATATAAGGATTCTTTCAGAGACAGAAAGTAAGATGAGATATGCCACTCAGAAGAGAGTGGAGCTTGAGCTTGCTATCATCAGACTCGCTACTCCTCAGATGGAGACGGATATTACTTCGGTTCTTGACAGAGTGAGAGTTCTTGAAGAAAAGCTTGAAAAGGGAGTCGTAGTAAAAGAGCAGGCAACTGACGATAAAGTCTCAGAAGTCTCTGAGACAAGCGGAAAGACTAAGGAATCCACAGAGAATGTCGATATAGAAGCGGAGCTAAAGAAACATCTAAAGCCCGCGGACGCCGAGAATATCGGAAGTGTTTTAGAGGCTATGCCTAAGATCAAGGCCAAACTTCCGGGCGCCTTGAAGGAAGCCATAGGCGAAGCGAGATTCAATGTAAGCTCCGATGGTCAAAAGATACTTCTTTGCTTTGATGAAAGGGAAGGCAAGTATCGCGCACATTTCTTTAAGGATGAAGAGAATCTTTCAATACTTTCCCAGACAGCGGGAGAGGTTACGGGAGTTTCGGTAGACTTTGCCCTTGCAGGGAGCAATGAGGTAAAGGGTGTAGTATCCAGGCCCTTTGATGTCAATTCATACCTTGGGATAAAGGGCGTCAACGTAGAGATAGAAGAATAATAGTAACTATTCACTACAGCTCTGAACACTTGCTGTTCAGAGCGTGTTAAGATATGACGCAGGAATAATAATTAATATAATAGGAGGCAAGTAAAATGGCAAAGAGAGGCGGATATCCCGCAGGCATGATGCCGGGAAACATGGGCAATCTTATGAAGCAGGCTCAGAAGATGCAAAAGCAGATGGAAGAGGCAACAAAGGCCTTGGAAGAGAAGGAATATGAGGCATCGGCAGGCGGCGGAGCCGTAGTAGTGAAGATCAACGGAAAGAAAGAGATCGTATCAGTAAAGCTTGCTGAGGAGATCGTAGATCCTGAAGATATCGAGACCCTTGAAGAGGCTATCGCGGCAGCAGTCAATGAAGCTCTTCGCACCCAGTCGGAGGATTCTCAGGCTGAGATCGGAAGGATCACAGGTAATATGGGTGGACTTGGCGGACTTGGAGGCCTCGGCTTATAATGGAGGTTTACAGCAATCAGGTAAACAAGCTGATAGAAGAGCTCAATTCACTTCCAGGTATTGGAGGAAAGAGTGCTCAAAGGATAGCATTTCATTTGCTCAATATGCCGAAGGAAAAGGTTTTCGAGCTTTCCGACACCATAAAAAAAACAAGAGAAAGTATCAGATATTGCGCGTGCTGTATGACTCTGACGGACAAGGAGATATGTCCTATATGTTCATCAGATAAGAGAGACAAAAGAACTATCATGGTAGTAGAGGATTCCAGAGACCTTGCAGCATACGAGAGGACGGGCAAGTATGAGGGAGTTTATCATGTGCTTCACGGAGCCATATCACCCATGCTTGGTATAGGCCCGTCAGATATTCATTTAAAAGAGCTTATAAAGCGGCTTGAGGCGGATGTGGATGAGCTGATCATCGCAACCAATTCGAGTCTTGAGGGCGAGACAACTGCTATGTATATCAGCAAGCTTGTAAAGCCCACGGGTATAAAGGTTACAAGGATCGCAAGCGGAGTTCCGGTGGGTGGGGATCTCGAATGTATCGATGAAGTAACGCTGCTTCGCGCCTTAGAGGGAAGAGTTGAGCTATGATCTGTGTAGAAAATGGGATCTATATAGGTTGAAAAAGGTATTATATGTGTATTGGTAAAGGGCAATAATATTTTAGGAGGATTGAATTTATTATGAGAAGATTGAAACTGGTATTGTGTTCGTTTGCATTGGTTGCAGGATTGACATTCCTTGGCCCTCAGGATGCCTCCGCAAAGAAAAAGAATGAAACAACAACCACCGACGTTGAGGTTGCGACTGAGGATGGATCCACTGAGGCTACTACAGAGGCCACAACTGAAGCTACCACAGAGGCTACTACAGAGGAAACCACAGAGAAGGCTACAAAGCTGACCTTTAAATATAGGGTTAAAACAGCAGATGGTTATACAAAGTATTCAAAGACAGGAAAGATAGCAGGAAGCGAGACAGGAGCGAATCTTACAGCTATTGATATGTATATGGCTTCACCTCTTGAGGGAGAGCTTTTGTTTGCTACTTATACAGATGCCAACGGTTGGACAGAGTATGGTACACATTCTTCATATACCGCCGGTGAAGGTGAGATAGCAGCTATCAAGATGTATCTCACTGAGGAGCTTAAGAAGAAATACGATATCTATTATTGTGTTCATATCACAAACGGTGGTTGGCTTGATTGGACAAAGAATGGTGTTATAGCAGGTACAAAGGATCTGAATCAGAAGATCAACGCCATCAAGGTAAGTCTTGTTGAAAAGGGCAAAAAGGCTCCCGGAGATACAAAGACTGCATCTCTTACAGCTGATAGGATCACCTACAGAGCATGTAGAAGAAGTAAGACCTTTATGGGTTATGTAAAGTCAGGTAAGACAGCAGGAAAGGACAATGTATCTATTACCGCTGTAACCATGAAGCTTGCTGATACCAGAATAGACGGCAAGATCTCATACAGACTTGCAAAGGAGAATGGCGAGTTTGATGATTGGGTTGCAGCCGGAAAGAATGCAGGAAAAGAAAAGGACAGCACAAGATATTCTAAGATGCAGATAAAGCTTGAGGGTGCTCTTGCTGAAGTATATGATATTTACTACAGAGTAAAGATTGACAATTACGGCTGGCAGGGCTGGGCAAAGAACGGTGAGACTGCAGGTCAGGACGGACTTGAGTACTCTATCGTTGCATATCAGGCAAAGTTCATGAGAAAGAACTCTGATAAGTCGGCAAAGTTAAGTACAGCACATGCCTATATCAAATCAAATCAGGAAACCTATGTGATCAAGGTCAACAAGACTCTTAACTGTGTAACTGTTTATCTTGACAACAAGCCTATCAAGGCATTTGTATGTTCTGCTGGAAAGGCTACCCCTACCGGTACATTCTACACTCCCTACAAGGGACGTTGGCAGCATATGATACATGATGTTTGGGCACAGTGGGCAACACAGATTTCAGGAAATTATCTTTTCCATTCTGTTCCCTACAACGAGCCCAACAACAGAGCTTTGAGAACCTCATCATACAATAAGCTTGGTTCAACAGCTTCAGCAGGCTGTGTAAGACTTTGCGCACATGATGCAAAATGGATATATGATAACTGTAAATTAAAGACAAAGGTTATCATCTATACCAATTCAAAGACTCCGGGCCCTCTTGGAAAGCCCAAGCCCATAAGGATTCCTGCAAATCAGACCTGGGATCCTACTGATCCGACAGTAACAAAGAAAAAGTAATGTATTTCGCTCCCCTTTATAGAGGAGCGGTCTCAAATAAAAGGAGAAGGGAAGGTACAAACTTATGAAGAGAATAGGAATGCTCACAAGCGGAGGCGACTGTCAGGCGCTTAATGCAACTATGAGAGGTGTTGTCAAGGGACTATATGAGTTTTTTGACAAGGTTGAGATCTATGGTTTCCTTGAGGGGTACAAGGGACTGATGTATGGGAATTACAAGCTTCTTCATGCTGATGATTTTTCGGGGATACTTACAAAGGGCGGCACCATTTTGGGAAGCTCTCGTCAGCCCTTTAAGCTGATGACAGTACCTGACGAGAATGGTCTTGACAAGGTAAAGGCTATGAAGGATACCTACAAGAAGCTAAAGCTTGATTGTCTTGTTGTTCTTGGAGGAAATGGTTCGCAAAAGACTGCCAACCTTCTTTCAGAAGAGGGACTCAATGTCATCGGACTTCCAAAGACCATCGACAATGATCTGTGGGGAACAGATCTGACCTTTGGTTTCCAGAGTGCAGTAGATATTGCAACAAGTGCCATTGATTGCATTCATACTACAGCAGCTTCACATGGAAGAGTATTTATAGTAGAGATCATGGGTCACAAGGTAGGGCATATCACACTTCACGCAGGTATTGCAGGTGGTGCTGATGTAGTGCTTATCCCTGAGATCCCTTATGACATCAAGAAGGTAGTAAAGGCCCTTGATGCGAGAGCAAAATCAGGTAAGAGATTTTCTATCATAGCTGTTGCAGAGGGTGCTATTTCAAAAGAGGTAGCAAAGCTTTCAAAGAAGGAAAGAAAAGCAAGGATGGAGAACTATCCTTATCCTTCGGTAGCTTATGAGATAGCTGATCATATCAAGGCAACAGGCGGTGCAGAGGTAAGGATCGCAGTTCCCGGACATACTCAAAGAGGTGGTTCGCCCTGTCCATTTGACAGAGTGCTTTCAAGCCGCTTTGGAGCTAAGGCAGCAGAGCTTATCAAGCAGGAGAAGTTTGGCGAGCTTGTAGTATTTTTAAATAATAAGGTTACCTCTATTCCTCTTTCAGAGTCGGCAGGTAAGCTTAAGTATGTATCACCCGATGATGATATTGTCAAGGAGGCAAAGACCTTAGGTATCTGCTTTGGTGACTAATATTTATGGTATTAAAGGTTATTAACATAATCCTAAAGATAATAGTGTTTGCAGCCGTATGTGTGTCTGTCTTTGTATTCACTAACAGGCTCAGCAATGATAATTTAAGCTCTGCGTATGCAGAGCTTAAAAATGCTGAGATACCTGTAGCTTATGTTGAATATGAAGGCGGACTTATTAATGTTATGCACGGATATAAAACAGAGCTTGATTGTTCTCTTCTTCGTGATTATCTTACCCCTATTTCCTCTGACAAGTCTATAAAGATATGGGTTTCGGCTGATGAAGGAAGCTTTGATACCGCCGCCTATGAATTCAGGGGTATGGACGGTTCCCTTATAGAAAATGGTGATATTGAACACACATCATTTGAGGACGGATACTTGAAGTATCAGACTTCACTTAGAATGGATATGACTCCGATGAAGGAGTATTTCTTCATCCTGATGCTTTCAAAGGGAGAGGAAACATTCCGATATTATACAAGGATCATGGAGGCGGAGGGAGTCAATGTAAAGGAGCTTTTGGATTTTGCCAAATCCTTCCACAATGAGACCTTTGTGAAGAATGAGGCTGAGAGCTTTATCGCAAAAAAGATAGAGCCTTCACCCAATACGGTAAATAACACATTATCTCATGTGACCATTCACTCGGATTATGAGACAGTGACATATGCGGGTATGAATCCCGTAGAGATCACCCAATATGTGCCTGCTATCAGAGAGATAAGCAGCGATTCCTGCATCATAGGCAACAGCTTTGTTATAGCTGCCGGAGATTCGGAGATCACCAATTATTACAATGTTACGGAGAGCTATAAGTTAAAAAAGACCGTCAACTCCAAAGGAGAGCCCTTCATCTATCTGCTCGATTATGACAGAACCCAGGATGAGATCTTCAATTATAAAAACGCCAATACCAACAAGAACTGGTTTAAGATCGGAGTGGCTGATTCAGATAATATTGACCTTGTTACCGCAGATAGCGAGAAAAAGGCGGCATTTGTCAGGAACAATCAGCTTTGGTACTATGACTATCAGAATACGAATATAGCAAGAGTCTTCGGCTTTTGGCAGGAAGACTATATGAATATCAACAATACCTACAACTCCCACGAGATTAGGATCATCTCTCTTGATAAAAAGGGCAATATCACATTTTCGGTTACAGGTTATATGAATCGTGGTGAATACGAGGGCAGGATGGGTATAGCCGCCTATAGATACGAGGCAGAGACCGGAAGGATCATAAGTGTTGCCTTTGTGGAAAGCAATCTTCCTTACGAACAGCTTCTTTTATACAGCAGGAAGCTTACCTATATCAATTCGGCAAATGAATTCTTTTTCATGCATCAGGATGCTATATATAAGATAGGCAAATCCGGAGATCCTCAAGTTGTATTATCCGGTGTGACAAGAGATGGGATTGTCTGTTCAGAGGATTATCGGTATATAACAGTTCAAAAGGATATGGAGCTTTCGGAGAATTCAGGTCTTACCATGATGGATCTTGAGACCGGTGAAACCGTGGACTATAATGCAGGCTCGGAGGAAAGGATAAAACCCATAGGCTATATTGGCTCTGATATGGTGTGTGGTATGGCAAGGTCTGAGGATATTCGGATAAATGATGATCTATCCGTAGCATTTCCTATGTATAAGGTCCTTGTGGTAGATATGAAGCTTGAGACTAAAAAGGAGTACAAGGAGAATGATATCTATATCGTGGGTGCAAGATGCGATGGATTGAATATATACTTTGACAGAGCAGAGCGTATAGGCAATGCTTATAAGCCTGTAGCAGAAGATTTCATTACCTTCAAGGATTCAGAGGATGATGCTTCGGTGGTCTTTGAGGACAGATTCTCAAATACATCCTTGAATCTTGTATATATGGTATTTCCTGCTCATATTTATATCAAGGCAATTCCAAGACTTATGATCACCAAGGAGTTTGTCGGTGAGGAAAAGAAGGAAACCTTAGTAGAGGCAAAGGATGATCTGAAACTATATTATGTTTACAATACAAGTGGTCTTTCCTCGGATCATAGGACTGCGGGAGCTGCCCTTAAGGAGGCTCTTACAGAAAATGGTATTGCTCTCAATTCTAAGGGTGAGAGGATATGGAGTAAGATCGACATAGAGGAATTCAACACAGTAACAGACAGGGTGTCTATGGTCAATACCTCTGAGGTATCAAAAAGCCTTTCAGCCTGTCTTACCATGGCGGTTAGATATGCAGGGGGAGATGTAAGCCTTTCGGAGCCTGTTCCCTTCAAGGAAGGCGAAGAACATATCTTTGACGAGCAGGTGGGAAAGAGTGGACTTATGTTTACCGGAGTTGATCTTAATACTATGCTTTACTATCTTTCCCAGGGAGTGCCATTTATCACCGATATAGGTGGAGAGCATTTTGTTCTGGTGACAAGCTACAATGCCCTGTCTGTTAGGTATATCGATCCCTTAGAGCCTGAGAGCGTAAAGCTTGATAGAAGCACATTTAATAAGAAAATGACAGCGGCAGGCGGCAAATGTATATCTTATATTCCATAAGGAGTGAGAGAGTTGGAAACAAGAAATAATAAATCTATAAAAAGAAAATTCTCGGAAGAACCCTTTGTGATAGCTGTGGTGACCTTTTTTCTAACTGCTATGCTTGTGGCAGCGGTACAGTTTATAGGTCTTACCATACCTGCAAGGATAGTTTTAAGTGTGGGAATAGTAGTCATAGTTTTTTATACAGCTATAGCAGCAGAGGGACAGAAGAAAAAATATCTGGCTTATCGCAGAAGACAGTTGTTTTTAAAACAGAAGGAAGAAGAGGAAAAGCAATTAGCTGAGCTTGATGATGTTGTCAAGGATTCGGAAGAGCTTTTAAATGCGTTGGATGCGTTAAAGCTCACACTTCAAAATGATCTTTAGAAGTAACCGAAAGCAGTGAAGCTACCGAACAGTTACCTTTAGGATATTCATATCGGAGGATAGGGATGGCAGAAAAAGAGCCAAAGGGAAAAAAGAATAAGGGCGTCCTAAAAACAGCAGGTCGTTCAATAAAGCTTCTTATACTTTTGACTGTTTTACTTCTTGGGGGTGTATTATATCTTCGGTATGGTCGTGATGTGATCACTATGTATCAGGAGGCAAAGCTTATAGTGAAGCTTTCCACAAGCGATACATTTCGTCAGACAGAGACCTCCATCATATATGATGTGGAGGACAATGAGCTTAAGTCCTTAAGCGGAGAAAAGAAAGTCTTTTATGTGGAATATAGTGATATTCCACAATATTTTATAGATGCAATGGTGTCCGTTGAGGACAGAAAATTCTTTAAGCACAAGGGTATTGACGCAGAGGGCGTCGGTCGTGCATTTGTGGCCCTCGTAAAACATAAGGGCGATATCACACAGGGTGGTTCCACCATTACCCAGCAATTAGCAAAGAATATATTTTTAACAAATGAGCTTACATGGAAGAGAAAGGTCAAGGAGGCCTTTGTCTCTCTTGAGCTTGAAAAAAAATACAATAAGACCAAGATCATGGAATTCTATCTCAATAACATTTATTTTGGAAACGGATATTATGGGATAGACGCAGCATCAAAGGGGTATTTTCAAAAGGAGCTTTCTGAGCTTACTCTTTCACAGGTGGCCTTTCTCTGTGCTATTCCAAACAACCCCTCGTATTATGATCCTGCTACCAATATGGAGCATACTATTTCAAGAAGGAACAAGATACTTCACGATATGCTTTTAGAGGGCTATATAAATGAACTGGATCATACTAGGGCAACCGAAGAGGAGATAGTGCTAAATCCAAAGGTTGAAGAGCACATCAATTATGTAGAGACCTATGTGTTTTATTCAGCTACCAGAGCATTGATGAAGGCCAATGGCTTTGAATTCCAATCTGATTTTGCGAATGATTATGAAAGAGAAGAATATGAAAATATATATAAGACTACCTATGATGAGTGGTATAAAACACTTTTTACCGGTGGCTACAGGATACATACATCCATAGATGTGGGAATACAGGAACAGCTTCAGGAAAGCATAGATAAAGGTCTTGCTGATTATGAGGAGAAGGGCGATGATGGAGTTTATGCTTTTCAGGGAGCCGCAACCTGCGTAAACAACGAGACAGGTATGGTATGTGCGGTTGTAGGTGGAAGAAGTCAGGAGGATGTAAAGGGCTATACATTAAACAGAGCCTTCCAATCCCCCAGACAGCCGGGATCCTCCATAAAGCCCTTGAATGTTTATACTCCTGCCTTCGAGCTTGGTTATAGCCCGGAAAAAAAGGTGAAGGTCATGGACGACAATGGCAATGTAAAAAATACCATGGAGATAAAGAAGGCTGTGGCAAAGAGTAACAATGGGGTAGCAAAGCAGATTTATAAGGAGCTGACACCCAATCGTTGTATGTCATATCTTAAGAAAATGGAATTCAAGTTTCTGGTAAAATCCGATGAATCCATAGATGCGGGAGCCTTGGGAGGCTTTGCCTACGGCTCCACAACAGAGGAGATGGCGGCAGCTTATTTTGCCATAGAAAATGACGGACAATATAAAGCTCCTACATGCATTAAAAGCATAACGGATTCCGCAGGCAATGTGCTGTTTGAGAATACCGATGAAACAAAGATGGTCTATGACAAGAATGCTACAAGGATGATGACATCTGTTCTTCAGGGAGTATTGAAGGATGGTGGAACAGCCGAGGGCTATGCTCTTAAGGATATGCACTGCGCCGGAAAGACCGGTACCACCAACAACAACTGTGATGGATGGTTCTGTGGCTTTACGCCCTACTTTACAACCGCTGTATGGGTAGGCTATGATATGCCGAGAGAGCTAAAGGAGCTTGCGGGAAATACCTATCCGGTGAAGATCTGGAATTCCTTTATGACAGGGCTTCATACTGAGCTTGAGGATGTTGATTTTTCTGAATATGTTGAAACCTACAAGGAAAAGGAAACAACCGAAGAGGAAAGTGAAGAGGAAACCGAGGAAGAGACAACAACTGAAGAGGAGACTAAGGAAGAAAGGCCATCAACAACCGAAGCACCGACTACAGAGGAGACAGAGACGGAAACGGAAACCGAAGCATCTGAAGAGGTGCTGTGGCCAACCACAGAGGCCTCCACAGAGGCGGAGACAACTGAGATGCCTACAGAGGCAGAAACTGTCACAGAGGCTCCTACAGAAACACCTACGGAGTTGCAGCCTCCAAGCACAGAGGCTTCCACTGAAGCATCAGAGGAGCAGGTGTTACCTGAATAAAAAAAAGCGCGAACCATTTGTATTTTGGTTCGCGCTTTTTTTTGTTCTATCTTTCATCAATAGTATGCTTTAATTTATATTCCTCTATCCTGCTCTGGATCCTGTCTGTAGGATCGAGAATAGAGCTTATTGAAACATCATGATTGAGATTGTCTATGAGCAATGCAATATATTTTGAAAGATCAGCTGACTCGTACCACTCTCTTCCCAGAAGCTCGGGTGTCTGATAGGTCACATTGGTAGTGATGATCTTTGAGATAGTACCGTCCTTATAGCATTCATCAAATCTCTCAAGACCATTGGTAAAGAGACCGAAGGTACACATACAGAAGACTCTTCTTGCATTTCTGCGCTTGAGCTCCTTTGCCACATCGATCATACTTTCTCCTGATGAGATCATATCATCAATGATGATAACATCCTTGCCGTCTACGGAATCACCCAGGAATTCGTGAGCAACGATAGGGTTTCTTCCGCCTACGATCTTTGTGTAATCACGGCGCTTATAGAACATACCGACATCAACACCGAGAACTGATGCGGTATAGATGGCACGATGCATAGCACCCTCATCAGGGCTTATGATCATCAAATGATCCTTGTCAATATCAAGATCAGGGGTAGATCGAAGCAGAGCCTTTATAAACTGATAGGTAGGACTGATGCTCTCAAAACCGCTTAAGGGAATAGCGTTTTGCACTCTGGGATCATGGGCATCAAATGTAATGATATTGTCAACTCCGAGTCCCACAAGCTCCTGAAGCATTAAAGCACAGTCAAGAGATTCTCTGGTAGAGCGTCTGTGCTGACGACTCTCATAAAGGAAAGGCATAAAGACAGTGATCTTTCTTGCCTTACCGGCAGCAGCACCGATGACTCTTTTAAGGTCTGCATAGTGGTCGTCCGGTGACATGGGAACCTCGCGTCCGCAAAGCTTATAGGTGTTGCTGTAATTAAGTACATCTACCATAAGGTAAAGATCGAAGCCTCTGATGGTATCCTTGATAAGTCCCTTTGCTTCGCCTGAACCGAATCTCGGACAGCAGCTTTCCACCAGGTAGGTGTCTCTCTCGTAGCCGTTGAAGGCTACAGTTGTCTTGTGCTCGTTCTGCCTTTCATTTCTCCACTTAACAAGGTAGTCATTTACCTTGTTTCCAAGGGATTCACAGCTTTTAAGGGCGATGATCCCCAACTGTCCTACGGGTATAGTGTCGAGTTTGCTTGAGTCTGGCATTTTTAAATGTCCTCCATAAAATAAATCATTGATATATATGTTAAATCCGTCTGCCCCCGATTACGGATAGGTTAAACCTCTGAAAGTCTCTTGTAACGGATGTTCTCTCCGTAAAATTCCAGCACCTCGTATCTGTCGATAAGCCTTGAGAAGATTCTTTCTGAATAAGTGTTCCTGATATCCTCCAAGGTCAGGTTCGTTGATATCACAGTTGAAAGTCCCGCAACAAGCCTTTCGTTGATGCACTGGAAGATGTTGGGAAGAGTGATCTTTGTGATCTGCTCAGTTCCGAAATCATCGATGATCAACAGCTCGCAGCTATAAACATAGTCGTAGATATCAGCATTTTCAAAGTGAATGTTCTTGTTCATCATAACATCCGGGATGATCTCATCAAAAAGTCTTGTAGAGGAAAGATACAGCACTGTCTTTCCTTTGTCAAGAACTGACTTGGCTATGCAGTTGGAAAGATAGGTTTTTCCAAGTCCTGAGCTTCCGCGAAGCAAGAGATTGGAGCTCTTCTTATCAAAGCTTTCCACAAAGTCCTTTGCTTTTTCGAGGTTCTCCTCCATTTGCTTTCTCGGCGTTTTAAGGTAGCTTCCAAACTCCTTATCCGAGTAGAATGAAATATCGAAATTTTCGAAATTCTCAACCTCTAAGGAACGCTTTATAAGAGATTGCTTGTAGAAGTAGTCGATGATACGCTGCTTTAAGCAAGCGCAGGGTTCGCCACCTATAAAGCCTGTGTCTTTACAAAGCTTACAGGTATAAACAGGCTCAAAAACATCGGGAGAATAACCATGTTCGGCAAGGAGTCTGTCTCGTTCCTCAAGCATATTCTTCATATAATCATCGAGACTTTCTATGGGATGATCGCTCCTTCCCATAAGCCTTGCCTTTGCATAGCCTATGGTAGAATCTGCCATATCATCATTCCAGACCTTAAGCTCGGGTATCTCTTTATATATCCTTTGCCTTTTTTCTTCGGTCAATATTTCATTTCTGCTTCTGATAAGCTCATACTCAGGCATGAACATATCGTATTTCGGTTTAGCCGACACTTATATATCCTCTCAAAACTACGCTTTTATTCTTTTATTCATCAGGCTTATCACATCATCTGATTGACTTGTATCACTGTCTGATGAAGGGATGAAACCACCTGAAACCTTTCTCGCCTTGCTTGCACCTTGCTTTTCTCTAAACTCCCTGTCAAGGACATCGATATCAGACATGGTTTTTACATTCTGCTTATGCCAGCTCTCAAGTATCCCATTTACATAGGGGAAGTTGGCAGAGTCGGGCTTTTGAAGCATAGCGCGGTTGGCTGCCTCGAGTATGATGTTCTCGTCAAAGCCGAAGGTATTGCTCCAGGTATCAATGAACTGCTTTTCTATAGACGTGGCAGTAGATCTTCTGATACTTAAAGCCTTTAAAACGCTCTTATATAAAGGTGCGTTTGCGGGATAGGTTTCCTTTGCTGAACGCACATCCCTGATGCCTTCGTCAAACCAGTTGATAGCAACCTTTTCCATATAGCGCATTTGCTTTTTCCCGAGGGTCACACAGTACTCTACAAGATACTGGGTCAGATCATCGGAAAAGCCGAGATCGTCGTAAATGTAAAGCAGAGTGTTTAGATCAGCCTGAGTAAGCTGCTTTCCTGTGTACATTTCCACAGCATAGACAAGGTCTCCAAAGGCCTCGTCAGACTTGAATTCCTTGAGCTCTGAGGCTGTTCTTGTGTGCTTTTCAGGTCTTTCTGAAGGAGCATCGTCATCCTTATCTATTGGAGCAACAGCCTTTTTAGTTGCTTTCTTTTCATCGTAGATGTTTGTACCTATCTCGTGAACATCCTCTGATGCTCTGGTGCTTATGATCCTCTTTTTCTTATCCAGCTCCGATTGATAAGCTGTAAGATCCGCAAAGAGATCCACGGATCGTTCCTCGGCAGTCATCACTGGTAATAGTGTGATACCGGTAAGTACCTTTCCGCTGTAGGTAAGCCTAAGCAGATCCTTTTTGATCCAATATTTTAAAGCAGCACAAAGCTCGCTTTCTTCAATATGAAATATCTCACAGAGCTCAGCGGTAGAAACCTCTTTTTCTGCCTGCATCAGTCTCAAAAGATACAGATATATCTTTATGTGTTCGCCGCTTGCTTCAGCGAGATAATTGTCAATGAACTTGTTGGAGACCGAGGTAAAGGTCTCGTTGTTTTTGTTTGTAATCTTTAGTTTTCCCATCGTGCAAAATCCTTCTAAAACTGCATTCTGCCTTGCAAAAATCTATATGCAAAGTGCAGTTTTCATCCTTCTGTGGGTGGATTATAACACGGAATAAATGAAATGAAAATAGAACGGCTGTTTGCACTACATCTGTTCGGGCATTTGTGGAAAATGTGAATTCTGTGAGGATTCACATAAACCTCAATGCATTATGGAAAAACAAATCCACCACCTGATAAAATGATATATACCGTATCGGGTGGTGGAAACTGTGGATAACTACATTCCCAATAGCTCTTCGCCTATATTTACAACATCTCCGGCGCCCATAGTTATCAACAAATCATTTTTTTTGCAATTTTTTAATAAAAAGTTTTCTATCTCATTGAAGGTAGGAAAATAGTGTGCATCCTTCCCTCTTTTTACCAGCTCGTCACGAAGCTCTGATGCATGTACGAGACCGGTATCCTTTTCTCTTGCCGCGTAGATATCAGCTAAGACAATGTGATCTGCAAGAGTCAGAGCATCAACGAATTCCCCAAACAAAGCCTTTGTCCTTGTGTAGGTGTGAGGCTGGAAAACAAGCCAGAGCTCATTTTTAACCATCCTTCTTGCGGCCTTTAGGGTTGCTTTGATCTCTGTGGGATGGTGAGCGTAGTCGTCGATCACTGTGACACCCATTCTCTCGCCCTTTCTTTCAAAGCGTCTTTTGGCTCCTGCAAATGAAGAAAGACCGGCTACACAGGTATCAAAATCAATACCGTAGTGAATCGCTACAGCAATAGCTGAAAGAGCATTGGTCACATTGTGAACTCCGCCTACATTTAAGGAAACCCTGCCGAGTACCTCGCCCTTTCTGTTTGCGGTAAAGCTTATGTGGCCGTTTTCATCAGTTTCTATATCAGTAGGATAGTAATCATTCTTATGGGATTCGCCAAAGGTGATGATGCCGCAGTTAAGATCCTTTGTAACCTTTTCAAAGCTTTCCATATCTCCATTTATTACAAGGGTACCGGTGTCTTTAAGATTGCCGGCAAATGTATGGAAGCTTTCTACGATCTCATTTATATCCTTAAAGAAATCCAAATGGTCTGCATCCACATTTAATATGATAGAGGTATCCGGGAAAAACTTGTGATAGCTGTTGGTATATTCACAAGCCTCGGTAACAAAATAGTCCGAGTGACCTACACGGATATTTCCACCTATGGCATCAAGCATACCGCCAACGGATATGGTAGGATCTACATCAGCTTCTATAAATATATGAGAGAGCATAGAGGTGGTAGTAGTCTTTCCGTGGGTTCCCGATACGGCTACCGAGAATTTGTAGTTGTCCATGATCTGACCGAGAAGCTCTGCTCTTGTGAGCATAGGGATATCCGCATCAACACAGGCCTTATATTCTTCATTATCCTGATGTATGGCAGCAGTATAAACAACCAGGTCGGGCTTGTCATCTATATTGGAAGCACGTTGTCCTACATATACGAAGGCGCCCATATCTTCAAGTGATCTTGTGATCTCTGAAGCCTTCATATCTGAGCCGGTGATCTTGAAGCCTTCCTTAATAAGAATCTCTGCAAGTCCGCTCATACTGATACCGCCTATTCCAATAAAATGAACATGGATAGGCTTAGTGAAATCTACCTTATACATAATATTTCTCCTTGACGCATAGGCTGTTTTGTGTTATCCTAGACATTGCTTGGTGGCTTTGCCACCTTTTTATGTGCTGTAAAAAAAGCTCATAAAGCAGATTTTACCACACTTTGAAGGAATGTAAAGCCCCAAAAGCAAATTATTTTAATAGGAGGTGAAAGTTGTGCGCGTTAAGATCACATTGGCATGTACGGATTGTAAACAGCGTAACTACAATCTGACTAAGGATAAGAAGACGCATCCTGACAGAATGGAAACAAAGAAGTATTGCAGATTCTGCAAGGCTCACACAATGCACAAGGAGACAAAGTAGTCGCGGTGTTTAGGAGGAAGAACGATGGCTAAGGAAGAAGAAGCTACATTAAAGCGCGGATGGATACAAGGCGTAAAGTCAGAATTCCGCAAGATCATTTGGCCTGACAAGAACACCCTGACCAAGCAGACAACAGCCGTTATCATAGTAGCATTCATACTCGGATGCCTTATTGCGGCAATTGACTGGTTACTTCAGATCGGACTTTCATTCATAGTAGGATAGGAGTGTGCAGATGTCAGAGAACAAAGAAGAAGTATTAGGAAGCCCCATTCCGGAGAGCTTCAAGCAGGACGCTGATTCTGAGGCGAAATGGTATGTCGTTCACACTTATTCCGGTTATGAGAATAAGGTAAAAGCAGATATCGAGAAGACTATCGAGAACAGACATTTACAGAATCAGATACTTGAGGTGGCAGTTCCCTTACAGGAAGTGGTAGAGGTAAAGAACGGATCAAGAAAGACCTCTACAAAGAAGATGTTTCCGGGATATGTACTGCTTCATATGATCATGAATGACGGTACATGGTATGTCGTAAGAAATACCAGAGGTGTGACGGGCTTTGTGGGCCCCGGATCAAAACCGGTTCCTCTTACAGAGGAGGAGATGAAGAGCTTAGGCTTCAAGGCTCCTGAGGTTGAGATCGATCTCGATGCAGGTGATATGATCAAGGTTGTATCAGGTGCATGGGAGGGCACAGAAGGCAGCGTAAAGAGTATCAACAAGAAGAAACAGACAGTTACCATAGATGTGGACATCTTCGGAAGAGCCACAGAGGTAGAGATCGACTTTATCGATATTCAAAAAGCATAGTTTTTAGGTGGGAGGGTTTCCATTTCCCCGCTTGACCACAATATTTTTTAGGAGGTACGCCAAAATGGCTAAGAAAGTAGAAGGATATATTAAATTACAGATTCCCGCAGGAAAGGCAACTCCGGCACCCCCTGTTGGTCCCGCACTCGGACAGCACGGTGTAAACATAGTTGCATTTACCAAGGAGTTCAATGCAAGAACAGCAGATCAGGGCGATATGATCATCCCCGTAGTAATCACTGTTTACGCTGACAAGAGCTTCAGCTTTATCACAAAGACTCCCCCTGCAGCAGTATTATTAAAGAAAGCTTGCAAGCTTGATCATGCTTCAGGAGAGCCCAACAAGAAGAAGGTTGCCAAGATCTCTAAGGCTGAGGTTCAGAAGATCGCAGAGCTTAAGATGCCGGATTTAAATGCCGCAAGTATCGAAGCTGCTATCAGTATGATTTCAGGAACAGCACGTTCAATGGGAATCGAGGTTGTTGACTAATTAAGATAGTGGGAGGGTCGCTCCCGATAATACCACAGGAGGTTTAATAAAATGAAAAAAGGTAAGAGATATGTTGAGGCTGCCAAGCTCGTAGACAGAACAGCTACTTATGATGTAGCAGAGGCAGTTTCACTTGTTAAAAAATCAGCAAGCGCTAAGTTTGATGAGACCATCGAGGCTCACCTTCGTCTTGGCGTTGACGGTCGTCATGCAGATCAGCAGGTTCGTGGTGCAGTAGTACTTCCCCACGGAACAGGTAAGACCATCAGAGTACTTGTATTTGCAAAGGGTGACAAGGTAGATGAGGCATTGGCAGCAGGCGCAGATTACGCAGGCGGTGAGGAGCTCATCCCCAAGATCCAGAATGAGAACTGGTTCGAGTTCGACGTAGTAGTTGCTACTCCCGATATGATGGGTGTTGTAGGTCGTCTCGGTCGTGTGCTCGGTCCCAAGGGACTTATGCCCAACCCCAAGGCTGGTACAGTAACTATGGATGTTACCAAGGCTGTAAATGATATCAAGGCCGGTAAGATTGAGTATCGTCTCGATAAAGCCAATATAATCCACGTGCCAATTGGAAAGGCTTCTTTCACAGAGGAGCAGTTAGCGGACAACTTTAATACACTTATAGATGCTGTTACAAAGGCTAAGCCTTCAGCAGCAAAGGGACAGTATTACAGAAGTGTTACCATTTCTTCAACAATGGGTCCCGGTGTGAAGCTTAATACAACAAAGTTCGCATAAAAAGAACGGATATAAATATGAAGCCCTGCGGAGCGATCTGCAGGGCTTTTTCACATGATAAGGATGTTTTTGCCAAATATTTGAATGCACTTCGAAACCTATATGTTATAGAGGAATTGCCGGCTTGGAATCCCAACCTTAGAAGTAAGACGGCTATCAGAACAAAAGAAACAAGACATTTTACAGATCCTTCTATCGGCGCGGCAGCATTGGGAATCACGCCGGAGGGGATATAAAGAAGGCGGCAGACAATCTAATAAAGATTTTCAATGACATAGATAAAGAGAAGACCGGCAAACCGGCTTTCTTAATGGTTGTAACCAAAAATAAGATTGCGTATCAGATGGAAAATGGTGTATATGTTGTACCTCTTGCGTGTTTAAAGGATTGAGAGCGAAGAATGAAGAAGGCTTGCGGAGATGTCTGCAGGTTTTTGATTTTATAAACCTAATTTATCCCGATATTTTCTTCCTACAGGAACCTTTTTATCAATTCCGGTTATTGATATTTCATCTTTGACTCTATCATAGGATATGGAAAAGTGTGTGTTTACGATATACCCCCGATGACACTGAACAAAGTGATCGGGGAGTATTTTTTTTACGTATTTGAGAGAGGTAGATTTTGAATGATAATCATTTTGGGCTGTATGCACAATGATCTCTCTTAAACATGCTTCTATATTCTTTATCCGACCAACTACGTATTTTTATTCGACAGTGCGCAATACATTGACTTAAAATCCAAGGGGGTAGATACGGTTTATTTTATGCCCCTTGCAGCAAATGTGGAGAGGGTTGACGAAATTGCTTATGATCCCGAAAATGAGAAGAAATTTTCATGCGACGTTGCATTCGTAGGTTCTCTTTACAATGAGGAGCACAATTTCTTCGACAGGATGGACGACAAGTTGTCGGATTACGACAGAGGCTATCTTGAGGCCTTGATGGAAGCTCAGATGAAGGTTTACGGTTACTATTTCATCGAGGACGTTTTGAGAGGACAGGATATACTTGGTCGTGTGAAAAAGATACTTCCCTATAATATGGGACCAAGCTATTTTTGCACAGACGAATATTTGTGCGGTGATTCTTTTCTTGGAAGAAAGCTTACATCAAATGAACGTATCAGAATACTAAAGGAGCTTGGTAAGCGTTACAATACCAATGTTTATTCTACCGGAGACCTAAGTGATATCAAGGGCGTAAATGATATGGATGTGGTTGAGTATTTTGATGAGATGCCTCAGGCTTTTCGTTATGCGAAGATAAACTTGAATATCACATTACGCACCATCAGAAATGGTATTCCTCTACGCTGCTTTGATATCATGGGAGCGGGAGGTTTCCTTCTTACCAACTATCAGTCTGATTTTAACGGAATGTTTGAAGAAGGCATTGAATATGTAAGCTATGAGAGCCACGAGGACATGTATGCCAAGATAGATTATTACCTTGCTCACGAAGATGAGAGAAAAGCTATTGCAAAGCATGGGCATGATACAGTGAAGCAGTATCACAATTATAATGTCCGGATAAAGGAGATGTTTGAGGTGTTAAAGAATGCTCGTAACTAACAGTTACGGATCGTAATGACAGAGCTTAGGTGTTGCTGAAAGAGTGTTTATATTTCCTGCCAACAGGTATTCTTCTATTGACCCCTTTAAGTGATAAGGTATTGTCTACAGCATTATATTGAAATGAAATATGGGTGTTGACAACAAATGACTTGTGGCATTTTACAAAAAATGATGGTAACATCGAAAGTACATTCTTGAGACTTTCGGATTTTGAAATATAGTCATTATCCATTGTATGTATCTTGAGATTATGCCCGTACACCTCGATATATATTATTTCTTTAACGATCAAAAATAGTCTTGAATCGTTCATTCCTTTGATATTCAGGATTGCCGGTGTCGGTTCCGGCATAGAAAACATTTTTTTGACAACATTAATAACCGTCTCGTCAGAAAAGGGCTTATCTATAAATTCATAGCAATGAGTTTCTTTGTATGCTTCGAGTGCCCTTTCGGAGACAGAAGAGATATAGATGATGGGTATAAATTCGTATTCGGGATAGCATCTGACATATCTTGCGAAGTCGAGACCATCTTTCATTTCAGGGCCTCCTCCCAGGTCTATATCAAGAATAAAAAGAGAAACTTCAGACATGTTATCAAATAAGTCTTTTGCTTCATTGAAGCTGGTAGCAGTATATACATTACAGCTCTCATATTCCTTATTTATGATCTTTTTTAATCTTGCTGACTGGATAGAGTCATCTTCCAACACAAGTATAGTCTTATTCATGTTACACCTCCACAGTGAAAACTATATATGTTTTTAGTCTGTCTGCTGAATATTCATTAACTACGCCAAAGCTTCCCGCGTTTTTAAGCACTAGTTTTCTTAATGTGTAAAGGCCGTGGCCATGCTTAGCGTCTTGATTTTTCTTTGTAGTATATCCATCTGTGAACAATAAAGATTGGAGTTCTTCATCAAGCTTTGGACCTTCGTTGGATGTAATGATCTTTGTTTTACCATTAGATGAATCTATTATCATGAAGCAGTGTGAATTTTTTGGGGTAGCCTCAAGCATATTGTTGATCAATATAGAAAAGATATCAAGAAGATCCTTTTCATTTGCATTGCTTGTTAGGTGGTTTTTCTTTATTTTTATGTCAAAGTTTATCCCATTTGAAGCTGCTTGATTGGCCTTGGTAAATAATAGGGCGGCTATGAGCTTCATGTTGATCTTTAAGATATTGTAGTTTGCGGGCTCTTTGGTTAAGGTTTCTGCCTGCTGTAACATTTCTGTTTTGAGAGACTCATAGTCCTCGCATACTGATGCCAAGGAGATGATCGCATTGATCCTGTCATCATACTGGTGTTGAGTCCTTCGAATTTCCTTGATCATATTATCCATCAGATTGGAATTGCTTTTAACTATGGCTAATTCATCTTTTATTTTGTTTACTTCGTTTTCTTCATAGAGAATAAGGAAATTGAGTATGGCTATTATTAATACACAGATGAAGATGTAAAAAATATTCATCTGATAAAGAGTTTCTTTGGTTTTGTAATAAAAATCGATTAACTGAAAAAGCAAAAAAAGATTTATGAGAATAACCCTATTTGATCTGTTTTGCTCTAAGACCAGATTGTAAAACTTTTTAATTGGGACCATTGCTTTAATCCCAAGGGCAATTATGATAGTTAACAGATTGCAAAGCAAACCTAATCTGTAATCAGAGACATCCCTAACAAAGAAACTGACAGCGAATGCGAGGGGCTCCTGGATGGCATACACTATTATATAATTAAGAGAATATAGGACTAGCGTAAGAGATATATCGGATTTATATGTGAGTGCAATAACAATGAGACCTATTAAAATATGCATAAGCTTAAGAAAGATCGGGGAATCTATGATCATTTCACAGAAAAAGCCTGAAATGCTGTAAGCAGAGATGTACATAAGAATTCTTTTAAATAGCTCTCTTTTTTGGCGTGTGTTTATTCTTTCTAGTGAGGAAAGAATGATCATATTGGCAATGGCTTCCTCTATGTAATTAAGTAACGTTATTATTGAGTAAATCATTTTATCTCCTTTTTTTGAATATTCGTAACTGGTAGTAGCGAAGTTGCTGAACAGTTACGAATACACATATATTATAAAAGAAGAATATGGGGTTTACAAGTTGGTTTTTATGTCGTTTGTGCGCTTTAGCGGTCGTTTGTGCAAAAGGTATTTACAAGGCGAAAGCAATGTGTTAATCTCCAGAAACGAGGTGACAATTGTGGAGCAAAAACTATTAAAGTTGAGCACGAGAATGACAGAATTCCTTTCGACCAGGGTTGATCTGACTGCTGATGAGCAAGTAATCATTATATATCAACTTAGGGTGATTCTATCTGATATCTCAATGTTCTCATTTCTTTTGTTTTTATCTTTTTTACTTGGAAAATGGACGGAGTTTTTGATTTCGTTAATTGCGATGTTAATAACACGCACTCATATAGGTGGTATACACAGGGAAACATATTGGGGGTGTTGTGCCCACACTTTGCTGTTTTTTACGGCTGTTATTCTTCTCGCAGATATACTTTCGAAGACTTGTTTTTGGGGAATATACGTAGTGTTTGTGATCGTTGATATTGTTTTTGCACCTTGTCCATCGTTAGAGAGAGGTAGGTTCGGTGTTAATGCAAGAAAACGAATGAAGTTGCTCGCTGTTATTGGTGTTATATTATGCGGGCTTTGTGGCGTGATTGTTATTCCGGAATATAACAATATAATCATGGTAACCCTTAGCTTAGTTCATATCGAATTTATGCTGAAGCTTACGATGGGAAGGAGGACGAACAAAAATGCTTAAATGGATATGCAATTATCTTATAGCATCTGCGAGTATTGCTGCATTTATTTCCTGTTCAGGATATAAATGGGGCGAAACTGAGATGCCAGAAGCTTTGAAGAAGCTTAATGAGGAATGATTGTATTTCAAATCAATCAGATGGTTGTTAAATAAAGATTTTGTAAATTCAAATTTTGGAGGCTTCTATGAAAAAGGCAAATATTCTTGTTACTACAATGTGCTGTATGATGCTTGTTTTAAGTGTTTTCGGAATCAGTACCAGAGTATCTAAAGCAAGTACAACAGATACAAATTGGGGATTTTCGTTAAGTGTAAATGATTCGGGGTATCAATATATGAGTGCACGAGCGAAAAGTAATACTTCAAAGATTTATATTTATTGGATTACTTGTAATTACGGAGCGGTGTCTTCAATAACAGTATCTCCTTACGGTACTGCAACAGCTCACGGTGCTTTACAGGCGGCTGGTACAGCAAATGGTGGTGTTAGAGCTTATTCCATGAACGCTTATGGTAAATATTCCTTAAGAAACTATGTTCATGAGCTTGGATTAGGTTATGCTCGACCAGGTATGCGTGGAGCTGGAGGTTCCGGTGTGGCAAGTGGAAAATGGAGTCCTGATAGCACTAAAAACTATACTCTGTTACAGTAATTGTTCGGGGCGCAAAGGCTTGTCCTTTGTGCCCTAATTATGTGAGGTTCTATAATGGATAAGAAATATAAAATAATAGTGGTTATCATTTTGGGTGCATTTGTTTTTATGAGTGGAATGCTTAGACACTACGAAAATAGATATGAGAAAACAGATAAAGAATCGGATAATATTACAGAATCCATATCTGAACAAAATGATAATTTTATGGATACTCTAAATGCTGATATTGAGAGAAATGAAAAGGAAGGAAACATTTTTGCTCAGGGTGACAAGGTTAAATTTGGAAATTTTGAATACACTTTGAAAGAATCAAAAATCTTCAAAACATATGATTCTCTTATGGAAAGCGTGGAGGATTATGATAAGAGAGGAGAAAAAATAGATGCTATTCCAAAGCAAATCGATAACACATATTATTTGAAAATGGTTTTTGATATTACTAATCCGGCTAAATCGGATACAGAGTTTGATTATTTTAAGGTAGGAATTGCCTTGTCAGAAAAAGAGAAAAAGAGTGATCGCATAACAGGACATCCTGAGTATTATTACTCTGTTGATGAGCCACTTTATGTTGGCGGTGATTTCAGATATGTAGAGGATAAAAATACTGATAGTTATGATTTGATAATTCCTTCGGAAACGACATTAAAGGTTACTATGCTATATGAAATTAGTGTGCTTGATGAGGTGAGATGTAATAATCAAAGACAGCGAATTCTTGATGAGGGTGGTATTAAGGCTATAGAAAAAGAATTTAATGTATCTGATTATTATGTTCCTATTCAGGAGGTATATAACTTACCTCCTGATATTTATGTTCGAATAGCCGGTAACCTTGATGTGGGTAATTTGATTGATGATTATAGTAAGGATTCTTTGGAGAGGTATATCCTTTGTGATATAGAGGGGATGGATATGATATATGAATAATAAAAGATGGCTCCATTTTGCTTTTGTTTTTTTAATTCTTTTTTCTGTGTTTCGTATTGCGTGGGTAAATTATTATGCCAAAACACCTGAGAAACATTTATATTTACAGAATGAAAAAATAATATCGAAGGGTGTATCTTATAGTTTGGAGAAGGCTGTGCTATGGAATTATGATTTGTTTTTTGATAATTATCCTGAATATAAAGAGTATAAAGAAGAGGACAAGGTATATAAGAATGCAAAGTTGTTGATGCTCGATATCAAGGTGGAAATTCAACATAAAGAAAATGTTTTTAATGCAAGTCTTCCTTTGAAATATGAGAATGTATTTAATATGCCGGATCCTTTTTTCTTTGAGGCATTAAACCCTATTTTGAAAAACGGTATTCATTCTGGCGATATAATAAAATTGCCATACGAGATATATTCAATTAATTTAAAAAAAGATCAATGGCGAAAAGTGTGTGATTCAGAAATGGAGTATAACTTGGTTTTTTCAAATTATCCTGAACGCAAAGAATTGCGCATTAACGACTATGAGGTGATGGAATAATGATGACAATGGAACTGAAAAGAGGTTTTACTAGTAGAGGTTTTAAATTAGCTATTATCATAGGCGTTTTCATAGTGATTCTTCAGTATTTATGGTTTGGACATCATACTTATAAAGTGAACCAGCAAGAGCTAAGTTCAATGTTATCTTTGGAGAAAAATGATGCAGATTATGGATGGTGGTTTGAAACTGGATTATTGGAAGGTTGGATCGGATGTGAGAATTATTCGATGTTTAACCACATTTATTATTTTGCGTTCCCTTTGATTGCTGTTATGCCATTTGCTTTATCCTATCTCTACGATTGGAGAAGTGGTTATGCTAATCAATTGATAACTCGTGCTGGAAGATCTGATTATCACTTTTCTAAAATGGTTGCAGTTTTTTTATCTGGTGGTGTTTCGGTGTCTATTCCACTTGTTGTTAGTTTATGGCTGTATCTTATGAAGCTTCCGGTGTTGGGAATTGATTGTATTTCAATGCAATCGGTTGTTTCAAACGCAGATATGCTTTCAGAAATGTATTTTAATTTCCCGCTTATTTATGCATTAATATACATCTTTATTGATTTTTTTATTGGCGGAATATATGCAACGCTGACACTTTTGGTCTCGAGATTCAGCGAGAATCTTTTTTTAGCTGGTTTGAGTCCGACATTGTATCACATCACGCTGCTTTACAGTGTAAACATTCTTCTTCCCGGAAGTGATTCATACAATTTGGCTATGATAGTCAATCCGTCACAGTTTTATGCAACAGTCTCGGGATTGGAGGCCCTGATTACGATAGTTTTGCATATTTTTATCCTTCCTTTGATCTTCATATTAACGGGGCGACAAAGAGAAATGATTTAAGGAGAATATCATGATTATAGAGGTGAATAATTATACTAAAACTATAAGACGCAATAATGTATTAAATAAAATATCATTTACATTTCATGGTGGTAAAATATACGGCCTTAGTGGAAAAAACGGCTGTGGTAAAACTATGCTTATGCGAGCTGTGTCAGGACTGATATTACCATCCTCAGGTTTTGTTGAGGTTGATAAAAAGCGGATTGGAAGAGACATTTCATTTCCGGAGAGTGTTGGGCTGTTACTTGAAAATCCTTCGTTTCCAGGGGATTATACAGGGAGAGATAATCTTGAGTTGCTTAACAAGATAAGAAGAGAAGATATTGATTATGATAGTTTGCTTGATTCAGTAGGTCTGGATCATAATGACCAAAGGAAATACCGGAGATACTCTCTTGGTATGAAACAGAGGTTAGGAATAGCGGCTGCTATTATGGGACAGCCATCTTTGATATTATTAGATGAGCCAATAAATGCGATTGATGAAATAGGTGTGGAGCTTATCAAAAAGACGATACTTTCTTTAAAGAATGAAGATAGAATAATAATTATCGCTTGTCATGATATGGATGAGATGCGATTGTTTGCGGATGATATCATTTATATGAGCGAAGGGGAGATAGTCAAAGTTGAATCGCTTGAATAATAGAAAATTTAAGAATTTTGTATTCTGTACAGTAAATGAAATAAGAACAATGATATCTAAACGTTTTTTTAGATTTTCTTTTACGTTTGTGATGGTGATGATAGCTTTTAAAATATTTGAAATCCAGACGGAGTGGATCTGGGATAAAAGTGGAGATCATTGGTCATTGATTGAAAATATAATGTATCTGTTTTGGGGGCAAAGAGAGTATAGATTTTCAGGGAAAGCAACAGATGGATTTACTGTTCCCTTTGTTTGGCTGTTTGTTATTGCCTTACTTATGTTTAATGAAGGGGATCTGATTGGTGAAGATTATAATTCGCATGGCGTTTTAAAGCTTGTGAGATCTCAAAGCAGGTTATTATGGTGGCTTTCTAAATGCATAACTGCTTTGGTGGGAACTCTAATTTATATGGTAGTCATCGTTTTAGTGGGGCTTGGATATGAATGGCTAGAGTTTGGAGGAATATCGACGGATGTTCATGCTCATATGATTATCAATTGGTTTGGGACTGAATCAATAAGCTTATTTTCAGAAAATGGGTACATGATTTTCACGGTTATAATACTTTTTCTGATATTTCAATCGTTGATGTTTTTGTTTTTAAACATGTTGATCAATAATTTGTCTGCGGTAATTATAATGATATCGTATAATATAGCAGGTGTTTATTATGGGAATGCTTTCTTTCCCTTTGCATATGGCATGTTAGTAAGATACTGTAATTCTGCAGAACCGGGAATAACTGTTTTGAACGAAACAGTGGGCTCACTATATTTGCTGACCATATCATTAATCATAATAGTAGTGGGGGGATTCATTTTTACTAAGAAAGATATCATATAGAGACCATAGAGCTGTCTCCTGATACATTAAAGAATCCGAATCTTGTGACACCTAATACCTAGCTACAAAGTCAGGAACAGAACCCAACATGCCTCTAAATGATGAGGATCGTGTTGGTTTTTTGTAGAATAATGTGCCGCCATATTTTTGTTGAAAGAAAAAAAGAATTAGTATATCATATGGTTTATAGAAGATAGGAAGGCGGTGATCATATGGCAAAGCAGATAGCGATAGGCAGTCAGAGTTATTCTAAGCTGATAGAGAATGATTATTTTTATATAGATAAGACCGGGTTTATTCGTGATTGGTGGAATAACGGTGATGATGTGACCCTGATCACCAGACCAAGACGTTTCGGAAAGACTATAACCATTGATATGCTTAATTGCTTCTTTTCGCTAAAGTATAGTGGAAGAAGTGATCTTTTTGAGCAATTTGAGATATGGAAGGATGAGAAGTTAAAGAAACTTCAGGGGACATATCCTGTGATTTTTTTGACCTTTGCTGGAGTGAAGGGAAAGACTTATAAGGATGCGGTCGCAGGGATAAAGAAGCAGATAGTAAAAATATTCTCTGATTATTCATATCTAAATGGATATGAAGGTTTTAATGAGAATGAGAAAACTGCATTGTCGAATATTTCTGAAGAAATGAATGATATTGATGCTGAGTATGCTCTTAATCTTCTCTCGACCCTCCTTGAGAAATATCATGGCAGGAAGGTCCTTATCTTCCTTGACGAATATGACACACCATTGCAGGAGGCGTATATTCAGGGATACTGGGATGATATGACGGCATTTATCCGGACAATGTTCAACAACACATTCAAGACCAATCCCTCGTTGGAAAGAGGCGTGATGACAGGTATCACGAGAGTGAGCAAGGAATCGATTTTTTCTGATCTCAACAATCTGGTAGTTGTAACCACTACATCTGATAAATATGCGACAGCCTTTGGCTTTACCGAGGAAGAGGTCTTCTCTGCTATTGATTCGCAGGGGTACAGTGATGATATCAAGAAGGATGTAAAGTTCTGGTATGACGGCTTCACTTTTGGTAAACACACAGACATCTACAATCCATGGTCGATAACGCATTTTCTTGAAGATGGAAAGTTCGACACATATTGGGCTAATTCAAGTGGTAACGGTCTGGTAAGGCACCTTATTCAGGGTGGAGATACTGAGGTGAAGACAGAGTTTCAGAAGCTGATAGAAGAAGAATGTATAGAAGCACCGATAGATGAGCAGATCGTATTCAGCCAGTTGTCGGAAAACCGCAGTGCTATCTGGAGTCTTCTTCTAGCGTCCGGATATCTGAAATGTGAATCCATCATACAGCCTGACCCGAAGGATATAGCGATATACAGACTCTGCCTCACTAACTTTGAAGTCAAAAAGATGTTTAAAAGGATGGTAATAGACTGGTTCGCAAAGGACAACTCCTTCAACCTCTTTGTGTCCGCTATGTTTAAAGGCGATCTGCGAAGCATGAACCATTACATGAACAAGGTGGCACTCAATACATTTAGTTACTTTGATGCGGGAAGTAAGCCGTCCGAGGAGGAACCTGAAAAGTTCTATCACGGCTTTGTACTTGGACTGTTGGTAGATAAGGCAAAGGATTATACATTGAAGTCTAACAGAGAAAGCGGCTTCGGTAGATACGATGTGGTGCTTGAGCCAAAGAATAAGAATGATATAGCGGTCATCATAGAGTTCAAGGTGTACGACAAGGAATACGACGATGAGGATGAGCTCTCCGATACCGCCGATAATGCCCTTAAGCAGATAGAAGAGATGAAGTACGAAGCGGATCTTATCGCACAGGGGATAAGTGAGGATAAGATACTTAAGTATGGCTTTGCCTTTAAGGGAAAAAAGTGTCTGATAAAGAAGCACGAAGGATGATAGGATAAAGACAAGCAGCTTGAAACCATGCTAAAAAGAGATCTGTCTCACAGTAGTGAGGTGGATCTTTTTTGCTTTGTGCTTGACACTGTACACTATTTCAATCGATTTTATGTCATTCGTGCTGTGGATTGGTTATTCGTGTAGACCCCCTTTACAAAAATGAGGGGAGGGGTGATAATATAGGAAATAAAACGAATCAATCCGGATATGGGGCAACTGTTAAGGCTAAGACTATCTATAAGGACAATTTAGGGGTTAAGCATAGCGTTTATGGGGCTTGCATCGGGAATAGGAATAAAGGGGATACTTCCTTAAAAGCAGAGAATTGGATAATGAAAACTATAGCATTATCCGTATTTTAGTGATAGAATACAGGAAGTGCTGTTTTCATGTTTTTCGGAGGTGAGATCGTGCAAAAGATCGGAATCGGATATGAGAGATATAAAAGAATAATAGATGACGGGTGTTACTATGTTGATAAGACCTTGCTTATAAGAGACATAATAGAAAAAGGAAGCATGGTAACGCTTTTTACAAGACCCAGACGTTTTGGTAAGACACTTGCTCTTTCAATGCTTCAGACCTTCTTTGAATGCGAGTTGGATAGAGACGGTAAACAGGTTGATAACAGTCGTTATTTTGAGGGCAAGAAGATATTGGATGCACCGACTGAGATTCTTGATATGATGGGGAGGTATCCTGTTATAAAGCTGTCCCTTAAGTCAGCTAAGCAGCCGGATTTTAGAACGTCTGTTTTAAGACTTAGGGATGAGATTGTAAGTGAATTTGGAAGGCATGAGTATCTGATGAATTCTGATAATCTTGAGAAAAGAAGTAAAGAATTGTTTGATTCACTTATGGCTTTTACTCCCGAAGAAAAAATCAGAACCGAAGATGAACTTAGAGCAGAGGTAGGCAGGTATGCCACAGCGCTGAAGGTGTTATCCGATTGCTTAAAACAGCATCATGGAAAAGGTGTTATCATCCTCCTTGACGAATATGATGTGCCTTTAGAGAATGCCTATTATGAGGGCTTCTATGATGAGATGGTTGGCTTTATCAGATCACTTTTTGAGTCCGCACTTAAGACTAATGATGCACTTGAAAGAGCAGTGATAACCGGGTGCTTAAGGATCAGCAAGGAAAGTATTTTTACGGGAATGAACAATCTTCAGATCAATTCGATAAGAGATGTGGGCTTTTCTGAAGGCTTTGGTTTTAATACTTCCGAAACAGAACAGATGCTTAAGGACTATGGACTTGAGGAGAAAATCTCTGAGGTAAGGACCTGGTATGATGGATATGTATTCGGTGAAACAGAGATATACAATCCATGGAGCATTATCAAGTATGTATATGGTGTTGTTATCGACAAGAAGAAGTTTCCCGAACCCTATTGGGCAAATACCTCATCAAACCTTATCATTAAGGACATGGTTTATAATGCCGATGATGACATGAAGCAGGAGCTGGATCTTTTGATAAGCGGCGGCACCATAGAGAAGAGGGTGCACGAGGAGATCACCTATGGGGATATCCATGAATCTGAGGACAATCTCTGGAATTTCCTGTTCTTTACCGGCTATATGAAAAAGGTGTCGGAAAGATTCGAGGGCGAAGATATATTTGTTACCATGTGTATTCCCAATGCTGAGATCAGAAGTATCTACAGAAACCAGATCAGTACATGGTTTGAAAAGCGTGTCAAGGAGGCCGATAGAAGTGTTCTTCATAAAGCGGTATTGGACGGAGATACCGAAGCCATGGCGGACTATGTAAGTGATCTTCTCGAGAAGACCATAAGCACATTTGACAGCGCTGAGAGCTTCTACCACGGATTCTTTTTATCCCTGCTTTACGGTGTTCCGGGCTACAATGCCAGATCCAACAGGGAGGAGGGTATAGGTCGCCCCGACATTACTCTTTATCCCAACAGACCAAAGAATCCTGCCATCATCTTTGAAGTGAAGATCAGAAAGAAGTTCAATGAGATGGAGGATGGTATCGAGGAGGCCTTTAAGCAGATCAGGGATCAGAGGTATCAGGAGGGGATCCTTGACGACGGATATATTGGAAGTGTTTCTTATGGGGTATGCTTCTGTAAGAAGACATGCATCATAGAGAGGCTGCCGGAGTAACCTGCACTATAGTTGTATGGAATTCCTGTATTTGCGTCCGACAGGAATTGAAACATCGACATCGTCTATTCTTAATTCATCCTTTGCTCGATCGTAGATGATTGAATAATGCGTATTAACAATAAATGCGCGATGACATCTTACAAAGAAATCGGGCAGAAGTTCAGCTACAGTCCTTAGTGTACAGCTTTTTGAACGATAACCGTTTTGAGCTGTATGTACTATGATCTCTCGCCTCAAGGCCTCTATATAAGATGATGCTTTTAATACATGAAGGTCTGGATGAGAATTCATAACTAAATTGCTTAGGTTTTCTAATTGGATCGGATCATCTTCAAGGATAAGGATATTGCTCATTTTTTATACCTCCACATGGAATACTATATAGGTTTTCGACAGGTCTTTTGTGTATTCATTTATCACATAATAAGTTCCATTATATTCTTCGACAAGCTTGCTGAGGTTATATAATCCAAAACCGCGACGTTTTTTAATGCCGTATGATTGCTTGGTAGTGTAGCCCTTTGAAAAAAGCTTCTCCTGCAATTGATATGTAAGTTTAGGACCTTCGTTTCTGGTAGTTACCATCAGCTTTTGATCTTTACTGTTGATTGTGAGATAACATTCCGAAAGCTTGGGGCTACCTTCGAGCATATTATCAATTAAGATTCCGAAGAGATCAACAAGTTCATTTTCTTTAAGGCTTGTTTCCAGTTCGTAGTTTTCAATATCTACATTCATCGTGATTCCTTTATTCCGGGCAAAGATATCAGAAATAGTGGATGTGATCTTGTTGACTGTAGCTTTTATGAGGGCTGGGTTATTGGAAGAATTTCTGGTATCATTTGTTGCTCTTATGCTTGTTAGACCGCATACCGGTGGTATTCATCAAAGGACATACTTGGGGTGTTTCATTCACACTACTCTGTTTTTTGTTATGGTAATTGTATTGTCAAGATATCTTGGAAGTATCACAGTTGTTAACATTTTCTTGTTTGCTTACTTGATTGATATCGTAATTGTTCCTTTGCCTTCAGAGAAGAGAGGTGAGTATGCTCCGAAAGCACTGAGACGAGAAAAGATCCTGGCGCTTGGAGGATTGACACCGGTAATATAAAGAACGGATATAAATATGAAGCCCTGCGGAGCGATCTGCAGGGCTTTTTCACATTCTTCCGACCGAAAACCTCACATTCTTCCGACCGAAAACCTCACTTTCTTCCGATTCAAAGTTGATTTTTCTTCCGATTTGAGATAAAATATTGCATAGAGATGGAGGAAAATCAAGTATGAGTACGAAGAAATACATAAAGAGATTGTTTGACAAAACGATAGAATTTACCTTGAAAAGTAAAGGCGCTTTGGTGATAGTTGGACCTAAGTGGTGTGGAAAGTCAACTACAGCAAAAAGATATGCAAAAACGGTTATCGATCTGATGCCCCTTGAATCGAGAAATGAATATTTGGAATTGGCCAAGATATCACCAACCAATTTCTTAAACTATGGCCCCAAGCCGTTATTGGTAGATGAGTGGCAGCATGTATCATTTATATGGGATCAGGTAAAATACGAGGTGGATAAAACCGGTGAGTTCGGTCAATATATTCTGACAGGAAGTGTGACGGATAAGACGAGATCTGATATAGATGATGAAGGAAGCAGACACACAGGCAACGGTAGGATCATAAGAAAAATGATGAGAACCATGTCACTTTATGAAACCGGTGATAGTAATGGAGCTGTTTCTTTGCTTGATCTGAAGAACGGGAAATTTGCTCAGGCAGTATCAAAAAAGGATATAAATGATTACGCCTACTATATATGCAGAGGGGGATGGCCTGTTGCTATAGGTAAGGACAGGGAAGTGTCACTTGCTCAGGCAAGAGATTATTACGAGGTTGTTGTTACCGATGATATTTTTTCTTTGAAGGACATCCCATTAAAAAAGGATGAACAGAAAGCAAGAAAACTGATGCGTTCATATGCCAGGAATGTTTCCATACCTGCGGCAGATACAACCCTTTTGGAGGATTGTACAGGTGGAGATGAAACCTTTGATAAGGATGTTTTTGCCAAATATTTGAATGCACTTCGGAACCTATATGTTATAGAGGAATTGCCGGCTTGGAACCCGAATCTCAGAAGTCAGACAGCTATTAGGACAAAAGAAACAAGACATTTTACTGACCCTTCTATCGGCGCAGCAGCATTGGGAATCACGCCGGAGGGGATATTCAAGGATATAACAACCTTTGGATTTTTGTTTGAATCATTGGTTGTCCATGATCTAAGAGTATACGCTGATACGATTGGAGCCCGGGTATATAAGTATCGTGATTCAAAGAGAAGAGAAGCTGATGCGGTGATACATTTCAATGACGGTTCATGGGCACTGATAGAGGTAAAGCTTGGAGGTGAAGAGGATATAAAGAAGGCGGCAGACAATCTGATAAAGATTGCCAATGATATAGATAAGGAGAAGACCGGTAAACCGGCTTTCCTGATGGTTGTGACCAAAAACAAGATTGCATATCAGATGGAAAATGGTGTATATGTTGTACCTCTTGCGTGTTTGAAGGATTGAGAGCGAAGAATTATGAAGCCCTGCGGAGCGATCTGCAGGGCTTTTTGCTTTATATTGATTTCATTTTTTTAGAGGAAGAGAAACTGTTGCTTCGTATATGTCTTCTGCTTTGGCGTAGTAGAAACCGTGATGTTTGTCAACGGTTTTTCTTATGTTCAGAGTTCCGTAGCCATGTATCAGTTCATGATTAATGTTTGCAATAAGTGTGTCAGGTATAGCGGTATCATATGTGTTAGCTATGTAAATAACAAAGAAATTGCCGCTTATATGAATTTTCAGCGAAATCTTTTTTGGCTGATCGTCTTTGATTTTACGACATGCCTCAAAGCTATTATCAAGGAGATTGCCTAGAATAATGCAAAGATCATAATTCTCGATAGGCACATTTTCTTTATCGATATCTATCAGATAATTGAATTGGATATTTTCTTGTTTGGCAGTAAAAATATAATTTGTTACAAAGGAATCTATTACAAGATTTCCTGTATTTATAAGAGTTATGTTCTTCTTTAGAGAACTTTCATTTTCTTCTATGAGATCAAGCAGTTCGCCATATCTTTCTTCTGCTACACAGGAACGTACAAGACGATTATATTTTTTTATGTCATGTACAATACCACGTGTTTGCTTGTATGCATCGGAGATGAGGTTGTATTTTGAAGCTTGATACTCCAATTGTCTTTTTGAATGTTCTAGCTGTTTGTTTAATTCGTAGTTTTCTGAGGTTTTATCAAACAGTATAAAGCAAATGGCATTGATAGCAAGAAGGCTTGATGCTATTGGAACTATTCGTTCAAAGCGTATTTCATTGATGTTGGCGAAAAAGAACATGTCCATTAAAAACAAGGAGATTATAGGTATAAAGAGTAGCAAGGGCATATGCTTTAATGGAATTTGATGATCCTTTCTTTTCTGAATAGTACAAACGCAGATAACGAAGAGGAAAACTATTAATTGACCTGAAAAGCTTACGAGCGTGTCCTGAGATAGTCCGGGAGTTTTAAATATTTTCGGCCTTACCAGATATATAAAGCCCGCAGCAATAAATTCGCTGATCACAGCTATTGTTTGATAAAGTATATTGATCAAAAAGCGATTAAAAAGACTGGGGGATTCATATAAAAAGGAGATAGCAAATGTAATGAGAAATACAAAAGATGTAGTAAAAATGCCTTTTACCAATGAATTGTTACCGGCTGTGATCAAGGTGTTGATAAAAATCAATGCTTCTCCAGCTATATAGACACCCCAAAAAAGAATGCCATTTATTTTCGATTTTCTGCTATGAAAAAAATGAGAATAATATGTTGATAAAGTAAAAATATCAAATAACGATATTACTATGTTTCCTAAATATGTCATATAAAACTATCCTCTATAACCAGCTTTTTTGCAAAGACATCGTTAAATGTTTTTTTGTAAGAACGACTGATCGGAAAAGAAATATTATTTGTCAGTATCACATTATCGTTGGTGAATTCTGATATATATTGTGTATTGATCACGGAGTGTTTATTGACAAAGACAAAGCCTTTTGATCTGAGAATATTTCCAACTGAAAGAATGGACGATTTCTCTTCAATGCTTTGTCCTTTTGATGTATGATAAATAACTACATCTCGTTTATGAGGGATGGATTCTATGAATATTATATCTTTAATCTTCACAAGAACTGATGTATAGCGGTCTGTTCTAAGTGTAAGCAGAGATTGATCATTGTTTAGTGTACTGATGACCAAGTTCATTACTTTTTTAAATTCGGATTTTAGAGATGATTTTAATAAATAGTAAGTAGCCTGAACATCGAATCCATATCGCATTTGTTCTTCGTGATCGGTTACAAATACGATCCTTACATCTTTGTCAGGAATAGAGCGTATCTTTTTAGCTACCGATATTCCGTTGAGGGGCTCCATCTCTACATCAAGAAATAAAAGATCATAAGCTGTTCCTTCTTCGTAGCTTTTTAGCAGTTTTACCGGTGAAGAGAAGTAATCACAGTCAAATTCTATATCAGTTTCCACATTATAATTATCCAGTTCTTTTTTTAAAATCGATAAATCTCTTTTATTATCATCACAAACAGCCGTTTTTAATCGCATCATCATTTGAATTATCCTCCTTCATTTATGTCGAGATAAGTTTAGCAAATAAACATAATCATAACATAAAATATGAATTTATGAATGAGCAATTGCAAAAATGACATAAAACAGCTCAAAAAATGCAAAAATTTTCGGGGGAGGATGCAAAAATGCAGATTTTGTGCAGTTTTTTGCTGTTTTTGCAGACAAATGTGTTTAAATTTAAAGATGTGTTATGATGTTATCACGACGTTCGAACTGAGAATCCAAATGAAAGGAGACGCAACAACATGATGAAAGCATTGTATAACATTGTTGCAAGAAAAGCAATAGTATTATGCTCTATTGCGGCTGTTACTTCGACCTTTGCAACAGAGTTGTGTAGAGGTGTTTGGTATCAACCGGAAGAACCTGAAGGCTTAGCTGAGTTTGCAGAGAAGGTAAAGTAAAAGTAGTCAGGTGAAAGATCTGAAGGTAACACCCTACTGTACAAATTTATGGCAGAAGGAATAATCGTTGAAGGTCACGCATATGTGACGGAAAGAGAGAATAATATGAAGGCAAAAGTAAAAGGTATGATCATGATGTTTGCGTTTGTGGCTGTGTTTTCAATAACCATTCCTGTGTTCGCTGTATCATACGCAACGGATTTTAATTCATCGAATGGTTCAAATCATATGACCGGAAATGCAAGAATATCAAAGGCGGCTATATGTTACAATGTGAATTACAACGTTCATGTGAGCGGTGTAAATGGAATCTATGGAAGATTTATAATCAAAGGTGAAGACGGAGTAAATGCTGTTGACAAGACTGTTTATGCCGGAAGCCTTACCAACAAGAACGCTTCTGTAGGATGCCACGGTGTATGGGTAAAAGCTAGAATAAACGGTGCAAGTACTTATGTATCCAATTACATCTACAAGTGATAGTATCTTATAGCT
This sequence comes from Lachnospiraceae bacterium, assembly GCA_017540605.1. GTDB lineage: Bacteria > Bacillota > Clostridia > Lachnospirales > Lachnospiraceae > RGIG6919. Next base: position 57,882 of record JAFYAS010000014.1, read on the forward strand.
GAAGGTTGTTTCATTCTATCTCTGTCAGTCGTAGAACTCGCGACTGATAGAGATATTTTTAAGGAGTTGTTTGGATGAA
>JAFYAS010000015.1 GCA_017540605.1 Lachnospiraceae bacterium
CAAAAATGCGAATCGTGCTTGCACGAATGAGCATTTTGACTTACTGACCCGCCCAAACATGAGCAAGTAGCAATTTCCTGCAAACGCAGGAAATTAGCGGATTGCGAATGTTTGCAGGATTGCGGGAGCTGCAAAGCAGCGGAGCAATCCGTGGTATCAGTTGGGGGCAAAATACCTTTTGACCCCAACATCATAATATGTTACTACAAGACTTAACAGAAAGGAAAACGGCATGGAACATAAGATAATACTGGCATCCGGATCACCAAGAAGAAAAGAGCTGTTAGAATCACTTGGCCTTAAATTTGATATATTTCCCGCAACAAATCCCGAAGTGCCAAAAGGGGATACTCCCACGGAGATCGCCCTAAACCTCGCCATACAAAAAGCCAATGAAGTATATGATAAGCATAGGAATGAGAATGCCCTTGTCATAGCTGCAGATACCATAGTTGTCTGTGATGACAAGATACTTGGAAAACCTAAGGATGAAGAAGATGCCGGGCGAATGCTTAAAATGCTTTCCTATCGTTCTCATCAGGTCATAACCGGAATATGCATAAAGGATGAATCCACTGAAATTCATTCCACCGATACCACAAATGTCTCATTCTATAAAATAACCGACTCAGAGATTACAAAATATTTAAAGATCATTGATAAAAATACAGGAAAACCCGAATGGATAGATAAGGCAGGTGGCTATGCCATACAAGGATATGCAGGAACGCATTTTGTAAGATCCATAGAGGGTGACTACAACAATGTAGTGGGACTTCCCATAAGCAAAGTATATCAGCAATTAAAAGATATCCGTAACTGTTCAGCAGCTTCGCTGCTTCCAGTTACGAGCAAACAAAGATGCTCGTAGCCATTAAACAGCTACGAGCATCTTTTGATCTCACTAAAAATCCTATTCAACTAAATCATACTTGCCTTTTTTCATACGATCCTCAAATTCCTCTACAGGAAGGGGTCTGTCAAAGTAAAAGCCCTGAGCTATATCACATTGATAATGCTTAAGAATATCAACCTGTTCCTTTGTCTCTACACCCTCGGTTACGCACTCAAGACCAATATCATGTGCCATAGAAACAACATGCTTATACATAAGAGTGGTGGTATCATACTGGCTCTTATCATCCTCAGGCAAAAAGCATCTGTCTATCTTTAGGATATTCCAAGGAATCTCTCTTATAAGATTGAGGGATGAATAACCTACACCGAAATCATCTACAGCTGTGCAAACTCCCTCAAGCTGAAGACCGTTTACGACTCTCTTAAGGTCCTTGAACTCCACATCGGTAGTGGTTTCTGTAAGCTCTATCTCCACATAATGATGAGGTATCTCATACCTGTCAATGATCTCCATGATATGCCTTAAAAGATCCACATCCACCAAATGCTTTCTGGACATATTGACAGATACTCTGACAGGATTCTTCCCCTCATCGATCCACCTTCTTATATCGGCACACACAAGATCCAGCATATAAAAATCCAGCTTACATATATCAGGTCCCTGCTCAAGCACAGGTATAAATTCCGCAGGAGAGACTATCTTTCCATCATGAAACCATCTGCACAATGCCTCTGCACCTACCAAAAGGCCTGTATTGATATCAACCTTGGGTTGATAGAAAACCTTGAATTCCTTTTCAGCAATAGCCACCGGAAATAAACGCTGAATACGGACAGAATCATTTTTTCGTTTCATCATTCTCTCATCAAAATAAACCATGGCTGCGCCTTCGCTATTTCTCGCAACCTGAGATGCAGGAATGATCTTTTCCATAACACTATCAAAGCCTGTCAAAACAAAGCCTTCAGGAATCACAAATAGTCCAACACTTGCTGATACCTCTACACGATTTTCTCCATCCTTGTCATAGGCCACAGGAATTCCTGAGAAAATATCTGTCAAGGTATCCATATACCCATTCCTGAATGCCATGATAAAATTGTCTCCACCCAAACGGCAGACGATACCATCCTCACCGACAATCTCTGAAAGAAGCCTATAGTAGCTTCTCATGACCGCATCTCCAAGCTCTCTTCCTATCTCACGATTGATAACTGAAAAATGTCTTAAATTGAGACAACAGGTAGTAAAGCCGACTAGACCGGTCTGCTCATTCTGCCAATCTAAAAATCGTTTATAGGAAGCCACATTGGGATATCCCGCATCATCATTATATGCAAAGGTCTCCAACAACCTTTGAAGACGCTTTCTTGCCACAAATGCGATGATAGATCGCAGCATGATATCGACCTTCTCCTTCTCCTCCTCGGTCATAGGAATATCATCCTTTGACTGATAAATAAATCCCTTTACGACCGCCTTTGAAGGAGTAACCATACGCTTTTCAATGACAGCGATATCGCCCTTCCCATTGTCAAAGTCGCACATGATATCTCCGTTACCAAGTCTCTCATCACTAAGACTTCTGTAAAACTCTGTGGAACCCTTTGATATATGGAAGAGCTCGCATATCTCTTCTATGACTGTCTTATATCCGGCATGATCAAAGCCATTCATATCATTTATGTAATCCGTCAGACGTTCCAATAATATATAGTATTTATCTCTTTTTTCTTTATCCATACCACTTCTCCCAAAACCACAAATAAAAGAGTAAAACAAAAAGACTGTCAATTTCTCTCGACATTTATAATATTTTCAATATTTTTAATTTTTGCGATGGCTCGATTAAGCTGATCAACACTCCTTATCTCAAAGCTTACCACTATAGTCGCAACACCGTGCTTATTGGTTCTTGAATTCATACCGGTAACATTTACATTGCCCTCTGAAAAGATCTTTGAAAGATCAAAGAGTATGCCCTTTCTGTCATTGGCATAAATAGTAAGCTCTGCGGTAAATGTCTCGCCCTCGTTGTATTCATCCTCCCACTCGGCCTCTATGATACGAGCTCTCTCATAATCGGGAAGAGTAATAAGATTGGGACAATCGGTTCTATGAATAGAGATACCCCTACCTCTTGTTACAAAACCAACGATCTCATCTCCGGGAACAGGCGAACAGCATTTTGAAAATCTGACAGCGACATCATCAATACCCTTGACACGAACTCCGCCTGTAGGTCTTGTTTTCTTTCTCTCCTTCTCCTGATTGGCAATGGCGAGAATATCTTCGTCTGTGATCTCCTTTGGATGCTCCTTCTCATATTCCTCGGAAAGTCTTGAAAGGACCTGACTTTCCTTTAGGTCACCATGGCCTATGGCTGCAAGCACACCATCCCAATCCTGAAAATGATATCTGTCAACCACTCTTTTTTCGTAGGCCGGCTTTGTAAGATCGGGAAGATTGATACCCTTTGCCTTAGCATAATTTACCAAAGCATCCTTACCCTTTTGAACATTCTCTTCTCTGAATTCCTTTTTAAACCATTGATTTATCTTATTCTTCGCCTGAGTACTCTTCACTATGGAAAGCCAATCACGGCTTGGCCCCTTGGAATTCATGGAGGTGACAATCTCAACACGATCACCGTTTTGAAGCTCATAATCTATATTTACCTGTCTGCCATTGACTCTGGCACCGATCATCCTATTGCCCACAGCAGAATGAATCGCATAGGCAAAATCAATAGGTGTCGAACCGCTTGGAAGATTCTTTACATCACCTTCGGGAGTAAAGCAATATACCTGTTCATTGAAAAGATTCAGGTCGGTTTTTACATCGCTGACGAATTCCTTGTTGTCAGTAGTATTCTGCTGCCACTCAAGGATCTCACGAAGCCAGGTGATCTTCTCTGCCTCCTTGTCTGAAGCAGAGCCCTTGCCACCCTCCTTGTACTTCCAATGAGCAGCGATACCGTACTCAGCAATACGATGCATCTCATAGGTTCTGATCTGTATCTCAAAGGGCTGTCCGGAGGGTCCTATAAGCGTCGTATGAAGTGACTGATACATATTGGACTTTGGCATGGCTATATAGTCCTTGAATCGTCCGGGAATAGGCTTATACATCTCATGAATGATACCGAGAGCCGCATAGCAATCCCTGACAGAATCCACCATGATCCTCACTGCAAAAATATCATATATCTGATCCAGAGTTTTATGCTGGTTCACCATCTTCTTGTATATACTGAAGAAATGCTTTACGCGGCCCGAAACCTCAGCCTTTATTCCGGCATTGATCATATGATTTCTTACTTCATCGCTGATCTCTTTTATGAAGGCCTCTCTCTCTGTCATCCTCTCATCAATCTGCTTTGAAAGATCCTCAAAGACCTCCGGTTTCAGATAACGAAGTGACAGATCATCAAGCTCTATCTTTACCTTGCTGATACCAAGCCTATGTGCAATAGGAGCATATATATCCATAGTCTCCCTGGACTTTTCTATCTGCTTATGAGGAGGCTGATACTGAAGGGTACGGAGATTGTGAAGTCTGTCCGCAAGCTTAATAAGTATTACCCTTATATCCTTTGCCATGGCAAGGAACATCTTACGAAGATTCTCTGCCTGAACCTCAAGCTTATCCTGCGCAAAATTCAACTGTGTCAGCTTTGTAACGCCATCCACTAAAAGAGCTATCTCCGGTGAAAACTCATTAGAAAGCTCATCAAGAGTCATCACAGTATCCTCTACCACATCATGAAGGATACCCGCAACGATCGTCTCCTTATCAAGCTCAAGCTCTGCAAGGATAAGTGCCACATTAAGAGGATGCATGATATAAGGCTCTCCGGACTTTCTCTTCTGTCCCTCATGCGCCTTATCAGCTATCCTATAGGCCTTCTCCACCATGGAAAGATCATCCGAAGGATGGTAGTTTTTCATTACCTCAATAAGCCTTGCATATATCTCCTCAGGGGGAGTAAAATCTGCAGGCGTACTGAGATCTATCTCTTTCATTTTTCTCTCATCCATCCTATCACCTCCATAGTTATCGAACCTATGACCATAAACCTAAACACAATAATATCTTATGTTGTCTCTCCAAGCCACAGCCTAAATAGCTTTTGGCCCATTAATCCTTATTTCCCGGGATACTTAATGACCGACTCAACATCATACTTGGAAAGCTTTTCGCGTCCATTAAGTCCCTCAAGCTCCATGAGGAAAATGATCTTCACTACCTCGCCGCCAAGCTCCTCAACAAGCTTAGCTGCGGCAGCTATAGTACCACCGGTAGCGATCAGGTCGTCAACAAGGATAACCTTCTGACCGGGCTTTATGGTATCCTTGTGAAGCTCGATAGTTGCGCTACCATATTCAAGGTCATAATCGCAGCTTACAGTTTCTCTAGGAAGCTTGCCCTTCTTACGTACCAAAGCTAGTCCCTTGCCTCTCTTATACGCAAGAGGCGCACCAAAGATAAAGCCTCTTGATTCTGTACCAACAAAAATATCGAATTCCGCATCACCGATAAGCTCATCAAGTCCATCGATGGCAAGCTTAAAGCCATCAGGATCTTCTACAACACTTGTTACATCACGAAACATGATACCGGGCTCAGGAAAATCCGGAATAGTCTTTACATAATCTTCAACGCTCTTCATAGTTTAGTCCTCACTTTTTCTATAATACTTGACATTGAGCTGCAGAGCTCTCATGCCATTAAATTCATTGATCGTCGGATAGTAGGCTATATCAAGCACTACCTTGTTCATCCAACCGTGAAGCATCTGATCGCATTCATTTTCGCCGAACCATTCCTTCACATTATCTAAAAATTCGGTAACTTCAAAATATACGCCCTCCATCTGAGCTCCTGTCTCACTCTCAAACACAAGACGAAGCACATTGCCTTCCTTTCCAAGAACCCTTGCAGATCTGACAAATAGCTTTTGCTGCGCAAAAAGTGGTTTGGGATTTGCTGTTCCAAAGGGAGCCAGACGATTCAGTTGCTCGATAAGCTCAAAATGTATATAATCAATGGGCATGGGCACATCGATCATGATCTTCGGAAGCATATCCTCTCCTGTAAGAGCACATTCAAGATTCAAGGCCTTACGAAGAGGCTCGAGGTTATCAGGCCATATAGTAAAGCCCGCCGCCATAGCATGACCGCCGAATTTAAGCATAAGCTTTTGGCACTTGGCCAGTTCCTCATACATATTGTATTCTTTAATGGAACGGCCTGAGCCCTTATATAAATTGTCTGAGGTTCTCGTAAATACGAGAGCCGGCTTATAGTATTTTTCCTTGATCCTTCCGGCTATAATACCGGCTATACTTTCATGACATCCATCAAGAAAGATAACTATGACCTTGTCGTTTCTTATCTCACTGTTTTCTATGAGTTCAAATGCCCTGCCGGTATATTCCTCCGTAAGACTTCTTCTTTCGGAATTGAGATTATAAAGCTGACTTGCAAGCTCTAAAGCCTCAGTTCTGTTCTCTGCCAACAAAAGCTTCATAGAAAGATTGGCACTGTCAAGTCTTCCTGTGGCATTGATACAAGGTCCCAACACATATCCCAAATGATACTCAGTGATCGTCTTTTCAGACAGAAGATTGACAGAGATCAGTGCTTTAATACCCTCGTTATCTGTTTTATTGATCATATCAAGAGCAGTCTTTACAAGACAACGATTCTCATCCAAAAGAGGCATCACATCACAGACTGTTGCAAAGCCCACATACATAAGTAGTGGTGTAAGCTCTCCCTTATCTATTCCTCTTTTTTCAAACAGACATTGAACAAACTTGTAGGCAACTGTTGCACCGCATATATTCGGGAATGGATAGGTGCAATCATCTCTCTTGGGATCAATGACACAATCTGCTGAAGGAAGCTGATATGTCCTTACGCCATCCTCCTCCGTATAGCTCACCTCATGATGATCGGTGATGATCACAGTCATACCAAGCTCCTTTGCCCTGGATACAGCGGCAAATTGAGCTATACCGTTGTCGCAGGTAATGATCGTATTTATACCGGAATCATAAGCCCTGTCAACCATGGCTTCATTGAGACCATAACCATCAAGAACACGATTCGGTATCTCATAATCCACATTGGCACCCGCTCTTTGTAGTCCCTTATAAAGAACATAACAAGACATGACGCCGTCCACATCATAATCGGCAATAATACGGATATTATGACCAAGATTGATCTTGTCCATCATGATGTCAATAGCTGTATCCATATCCTTAAAAAGCCACGGATCATAGAGGTAATCAACAGAAGGCTCAAGGTATTCACTTATGGCCTGATCTCCGACCACATCTCTGTTCCTTATGACTCTCGCTACAACCGGATCGATATTGAATTGTTCTCCAATACGGGAAAAATCAGCCTTCTTCCCGTGCATCATCCATTTATATTCCATAAATATAATTGAAAAAGGGAGCATAGCAAGTATGCCCCCTTCGACTTAAGCCTTTTTCTTATTTGATTTTCCTGATTTGCTCTTTTCAACAGGTTTCTTTACAGTCTTCGTGGTTAAGAACCACCAGATAGGTCCTGTCAGGCAAACGGAAGAATAAGCACCGCAGATAAGACCTGCGATAAGGGTCAATGTAAATTCCTTAAGAGAAGCAACACCCATGATATAAAGCACTACGATAGTTGAAAGAGTAGTGAGTGTGGTGTAGATACTTCTTGTAAATGTCTGTGCAATACTTGTATTTACCAAGGTATCGAGGCCATCCCTCTTGACATTCATCACAGTCTTATTCTCTCTGATACGATCGAATATGATAATGGTCGCATTTATCGAGTAACCGACGATAGTAAGCATACATGCGATAAATGTATTGCCGACTGAAAGTCTGAATACTGAATAAACGGTAAATACCACAAGTACGTCGTGCAAAAGTGCGATAACCGCAGCAGCACCAAAACGCACATCATCAAATCTGAATGCGATGTAGATAAGCATAAGGATCGTAGCTACCACTACCGAAAGTATAGCATCTCTTCTCATCTCACCGCTGACTGTAGAACTGATATTCTCAATAGTAAACTCTGAAGCATTGAGTTTCTCTGTAAGAGCATTCTTTACAGCTGTCTGCTGCTCTGCAGTAAGCTCGGGAACCTTGATGATAACCTCATTGGTTCCGTTAACTGTCTGAAGCTGTATCTTACCCACATCAACACCTGTTGACTCAGCAACTACAGGTGATACAGATTCCTCAGCCTCTGAAAGTGAATATTCCTTATCAAACTCTGCCTGGATAGATGTACCGCCCAAGAACTCTGTTGAATAGTTGAGTGTCATACCAATGTTTGCCTTGTTGACAAAGAGGAAGGCAAGACCAACTACGATCACGATGACAGAACCAACTGCACAATATTTTGATGCATTTACATAACCAAGTACCTTGGGCTCCTTTGCAACACCATACATACCAACCTTGTTGCAGCCAAGCACAAAGAATGCATTAAGAAGTCTCTTTGTGATAAACAGTGCCGAGAACATTGAAAGAAGTACACCGATAGCAAGTGTCGCAGCAAATCCCTTGATAGTACCGATACCCATGATCCAAAGTACGGCAGCTGCGATAAGGGTGGTGATGTTACCATCCAGGATCGCTGAAAGCGCCTTATCAAAACCTGCATCAATAGCTCTCTTTACAGATGATCCTGCTCTAAGCTCTTCCTTAATACGGGTAAAGATGATGACATTGGCATCCACCGCCATACCTATGGTAAGGATGATACCCGCAATACCGGGAAGAGTAAGTGTAATACCGAATGAACCGGCAATATTAAGTGAAATAAGTGTGAGCACGATATATGCTCCAAGTGCAAGAGAGGCTACCAAACCGGGTATTCTGAAAAGGATGATCATCAAAAGCATGATGATACCGATACCAATGGCACCTGCAATAAGTGAAGTCTTTATAGCACTCTCACCAAGCTTTGCACCTACGATATTTGAACGGAGCTGCTTAAGTGTAAGAGGAAGAGCACCGATACGGATAGTTGTGGCAAGTGCATCAGCCTCCTCGTAGGAATCAAGACCGTTGATCACGGCATTACCACCTGTGATAGGCTCATTTACTGTAGCAGCAGAGGCTACGTCCTTACTGTCTCTTGTCTCATCTCCATCCTCATATATGATGTAGATAAGCTTTCCTACATTGTTGGTAGTTGCATCTGCAAACTTTGTGGTACCTTCCGAGGTGAAGGCAAGCTGGCAGACATATTCCTTTGAACCATTCTTGTCATCAATACCACCCTGAGCACTGGCTACATCATTACCATCAAGGAGCACGGTATAATCATCATCACCCTTTGCCCACTTATCATAGTTGTCCTGATCCAAAAACTCAAGGGCACCGGGCTTACCAAGCTCAGTAAGAACTGCCTCGGGATCATCTACATCAGGGATCTCGATAGTGATACGACGATTACCCTCCTGATATACCTCGCCCTCGCTGGAAATTGCCTCCACACGCTTTGTGAGACGGTAAACCGTATCCTTCATATCCTCCTCGCTGGGATCGTCACCAACTACCTCATAGGTAATGGAAACACCACCCGCAAGGTCAAGACCAAGCTTGATGCCTGACATTGAACCTGTCTTTTCTTTGCCCAGACCATTGATGACTGTGTATACACCTCCCGCTACGAGAAGAATGAATATCAGCATACCAATGATACTGTTACGAATCTGCTTCTTCATTTTTCTAACTCCTTCTAATTGTTATCAAGATCGGCCTTAGCCGCCTTTAGCATGATCGCGCATTCCACGCGCTTTCTCATGAGCTCACAGCCTATATCATAGGCATCATTTATATCTCCGTGGAACTTATATGAATTCGCCGCACAACCGCCGCTGCAGTAAAATCTTGCAAAGCAATTCTTGCATTTTTCCTTAGCATATACATTGCAAAGCTTGAATTCATCACGAAGCTCAGTGTTTTCTATTCCCTTAAATACATCTCCGAGGACGAACTTCTCATCACCCACAAACTGATGACAGGGATAGAGATCTCCCCAGGGTGTCACTGCAAGGTACTCAGTACCCGAACCGCAGCCGGACATCCTTTTATATACACAAGGTCCCTGATCAAGATCTATCATGAAATGGAAGAAATTGAAACCTTTTCCTTCCTTCTCTCTCTTTATCATCTCTTTTGCGAGCTTGTCATATTCCTCGCAGAGCTTTTCGATATCCTCTTCCTTTATGGCATACTCTTCGGTAGGAAGTGCCACAACAGGCTCTACTGAAATCTGCTTAAAGCCTTCATCTGCAAGACTTAAAACATCCTCTGAAAAATCCAGATTCTCATGGGTGAAGGTTCCTCTTACATAATAGTTTGTCTGGTTTCTTAACTCGGCGAGCTTTTTAAACTTCGGCATGATGAAGTCGTACGAACCCTTGCCGTTCCTTGTAGGACGCATGGAATCATGAACTTCTCTTCTTCCGTCAACTGAGAGGACTACATTGCTCATCTCTTTATTGGCGAATTCCATCACATCATCATCAAGAAGAACACCGTTGGTAGTAAGGGTAAAGCGGAAATTCTTATTGAACTCCTTCTCCTTACTTCTTCCGTAGACAACTATCTCCTTGACCACATCAAAATTCATCAAAGGTTCGCCGCCAAAAAAGTCTACCTCAAGATTTCTCCTTGTACCCGAATTCTCAATAAGGAAATCTATAGCCGCCTTTCCTACCTCAAGGCTCATCAAAGCCCTGTCGCCGTGATATTCTCCTTCTCCGGCAAAGCAATACTTGCAGGCAAGATTGCAGGCATGAGCGATATGAAGGCAAAGTGCCTTCACAACAGTCTTTCTCTTCTTGAAATCTATGACTATGTCTTCATAGATATCCTCGGTAAAGAGCTGTCCTTCCTTTTTGAGCTCTTCTATCTCTTCAAGGGCCTCTCTTATATCAGACTCCGGATAGCTTGAAAGCTTTTTTACTATCTCATCAGGAGTATGATCCTCATAAAGACCAATGATATCATAAACCAGATCATCAACCACATGTACAGAGCCACTGGGAACATCTAAAACTATATTATATCCGTTACTCTTATACCGGTGAATCACTATTCTCTCCTATACATAGAAAAGCAGAAAATAGAGTTCCGACGCCGAAACTCTATTCTCAGCCAGTGCATCGGTCCGGTTATTTATGAACCGAGGCACTTAAACCGTCATGTTCAGTTATTCTTACTTGCCGCTGTTCTCGCAGGTCTGATTACCTACAGTACATGAAGTCTTGCATGCAGACTGGCAAGAGGTCTGGCACTCGCCACAACCACCATTTGCTACGGTTGACTTAAGTGTCTTATCAGTTAATGTTTTGATATGCTTCATTGTCTTATCCTCCTAAAAAAATCACAATCGGTCACATTATAACACAAACCTTTCTATATGAAAAGTTTTTTTTCATCGTATAACCACTGCCTTCTTCCTGTATCCGTAACTCCGCTCAAAATCTGCCTTACGGAGCAAATACTCGCAATGTACTCCGGCAGCACAGTCATTTATGATATAATCTCCTGCCTTCGTATATCCCACCACACAGAGAAAATGATTGTTAGTGACATCTCTTCCCCAAGGATACCTCTTCCAGACGGCTTCGCCAAAGCCACCGGTGATATAAACACCTACGGGATTACCATTATCAAGCTCCCATTTTATCCTCCAGGGTGATGCACCGCTTATATCATAGCACCTGCCGTTACAAAACCTCTTTACCCAGTCCGCTGCAGGCTTTGGATAAATGGTAGTACGCTTTGAGCCATTGTAGGTTCTATCACGCTTCGGGTCACCCATATATCCGGTTTCCGGAGTCTTTGCTAAAGGCATGGTAAGCATGAATTTATCAAGAGACAGTCCACAGGTTCTTCCCTTTCCGAGTAACATCATATAAAGTGATACGCCCTCGCAGCCCAAGGGATATCCGGTGATACCCTGATCGATGGTCGGAATATGGTTCCAAACAACTATGTCATTATCCGCGGCATTTACCGATCCTCCAAAATCCCCTGTGTCGCTATTAAAAGCAGCCATCGACAACACAAGGAAAAATGTGATCAATACAATCCCCTTTTTTTTCTTTTTCATTAGTGATATCCTTCCCAAAATGGAAAAGGGAGTGAGTATATCACTCCCTTATGATCAATACCTTTCAATTTGCTTTTTAACGCTTGTGCTTGTATTCCTCTAAAAGCTTCTTGTCTACAATGATACGGTTGTCCATAGTCTTCATGATATCCTTTATCTGAACACTTGAATAAACTCTGTCTGAGGTCAGATCATATATCTTGTTGGTGTCAAAGCCAAGCACCATAGGTCTTAGCATCTCACGCTTGTTCTCTCTGATGACCAAGCCCTTTTCCCTATTGGTAAGCTCGATACACACTCCCTCATAAAGTATGTGAAGGCTGTCAACCAAAGCTGCCACATATTCCTCACCAAATTCATCCTGATGCTCCAAAAGGAATCTTACCGCTGCCACATCCGACATAATGGGAAGCTTCACCTTCATAGCTGTCATCCTGTCATAAGCATTGGCAACACGAAGTATCTTTACTTCATTGTATAGCTTATCCTCAGGGATTGAACCGGGATCATACTCTATGGCATGCCATTGTGTCAAAACCCTAATGACCTTATCGGGAATACCATATTCAGGCTTCAAAAGCTCCATACCGTCACTTAAGCACTTCTTAACAAGCGGAATATCCTCTTCGGAATAATCATCATATTTTACTCTAATGTCATAGGGAAGTCCAAGCTTTCCGATATCGTGAAACAGAGCTTCAAGGGCAACATTGGTCTGTTCAGCAAGAGGAACACCACATTTGCCTGCCATGAGAACAGCAAGTATAGCAACATTTAGCGAATGCTTATATATATAATCCTCCGTACTTCGAAGATTCTGGGTGAAATTTAATTTGTTCTTCATGCTGCCGTAATTTCTGACAGTCATAAAGGCTATATCCGCAATCTTTAACGGAGCCTTGCCCTTAATAAGTGCATTCATATCATCCTTGATAGCAAATATGGACATAGTCTGAAAACGCTCAAATTCAAGATCCTCCTCGGTAAGAGGGGGAACAGGCTCTGCAGGCTCAAGTATATACAGACCGATCAGGCCAAAATTCTTGACACTCTCAATGCCCTGCATAGTAAGCTTAGTATTGCGCTCATAGAGCAATACACCCATCTTGTTGTAAATAGGCTTTGCCAGTCTCATCCCGTATTTTAATTCATCTGCTTTCACGAATATCATGTAGATTTCCTCCCTACACATAGATATGCTTATTATAGCATAATCAAAAACAAAATAAAAGCGGAGCAGGCTTATTTTTCACTTTAATTCCACATACACAGATGGTATAATGTTATAAAAGTTTGGACGCAGGGGAGACGATCTAAAGCTTATGTCAAACATTTTACAATCAACAAATACAATCAAAAAAAAGCCTTCTCAGGTTCTTATCGTAGATGATATGCCAATAAACAGGATGATCCTGGCATCAAGAAGCATTTCATAAAGATCTCCGAAGCTGCCATATATATATTCATAATTCCAGCCCGTATATTCAGAAAGCTTCCTGTAATATTCGTATGCATAGCCTGACTTTATCGCACCTTCCTTGCTCCCTCCTCAAAAACCTCATTTTCATAGTAACCTACTCTGACCTTCTCCTGATTATCGTCCCCTTTACATAATGCATTGCAGAAAAAAGAGACACAAAAAGAAGTGTCAAAGCGAGGATATTCAATTTCTTAAATGAGGAAAGCATATCGAAATCTCCTTTCAGGATACATTATAAATATACAAATTATTATATCACACAAGCCCCTGACAGAAAAGAAAGTCGTATTGACTTTTGTTATTATTTCTGTCATAATCGGAAATGTTTATTTGCTGGGGAATATAAGGTACAACCATAAGGAGCACATGTCGTGAAAAAGATACTAAGATCCGGTGCTTTAGTTTTGTTGTTTACACTTATTATAAACTGCGCCGCATTCGCAATTGAAAAATTCACTTTAAACCATTCCCTTCCAACGGGGAATGGTATTTCCATAACCCTTGCCTATGACGAAAAAGCAAAGCCCGAGGATTTTGTGGTAAATGTAAATGGCAGGGAGCCCGTTGATATCTCATTTGTAAAAGAACCCGATTTCAAAATGATAGGAACCCAATCGGTTGATATCAAGCTTACCGATGTAAAGGGACGAGAAAGTACTGTCACAGCTTATCTTCATGTGACTCCCGTAAAGCAGGAGCTGACTCTTTCTGCATCCAAGGAGCCTTGTGATATCAAGGAATTTTTAAATGTGACCAAGGATGTCATAGCCGTATTTTCTGATGGAACCTCAAAGATTGATATCAGCACGCCATCCACAAGGGATGTAGGCGTAAAATGGGATGGAGACACTTATACCACAAAGCTTACCATTGTTGACGGAGATGCCCCTGTATTCTACGGACTAGAGGATCTTGATGTGGTAGAGGGTGATACCATTTCCTATAAAACCGGAATCAATGCCCTTGATGATATTGACGGCGAGGTGGAATTCGCAGTAGATGCGTCAAAGGTCAATCTCTCAAAGGAAGGCTCCTACGAGGTTATATATAGCGCCAAAGACAAATCCGGAAACGAGGCAAAAAAGACCATCAAGGTAAATGTTGAAAAGCCCTCAGATTATGCCGCGGAGGTAGAAACCCTCACGGATCAGGTGCTCGCCTCTATCATAAAGGACGGCATGAACGAGGCAGAAAAGATAAAAGCGATATTTGACTACGTGATCCACGAGATCACCTATGTGGGAGACTCAGATAAGTCAGATTGGTTGAAGGGAGCATATCTTGGCTTTACCAAAAAGAAGGGTGACTGTTTCACCTACTTCGCCTGCTCAAAGGCACTTCTTACCAAGCTCAATATCGAGAATATTGACGTAGTTCGTATAGGAAATCATCATTATTGGAATCTGGTAAATATAGGAACCGGCTATTATCATTTTGACGCAAGCCCCAAGCCCATAGGTGTAAAATTCAGATGCTTTATGAAAACCGATGCCGAGGTTGCGGAATACGGTCCATCTGTTGGTCGACCGGATTATTATGATTTTGATCAGACATTATATCCCGCTACTCCCACTGAGAGCTTTGAAGACAGCTTGAAAAACTTTTCGGAATAATGTAAATAGGGTCAGACCCCCTTACGACATAAAAAAGATCAACCCTCCCACAGCTTGCGGGAAAAAGGTTGATCTTTTTTTATCTAGTGCATCGCCCGAAAAATAACTGGACTAATGCGCAGAATGCTTGCCCGAGAGTGCATACCTGAAAACGTAGGCGTAGCGGGCTACGCTGAGGCTTTTAGGCATGTACTAGATCAGACTTGATCTGTTGATTGCTGAGAAGAGCGCATAAGCCGATGCATCAATGATATCATTCTGTATGCCGGCGCCAAAGCTCATCTTTCCGTCAGGCTCCTCTATACCAACATAGGCACAGGCCTGTGAATTGGAGCCTATCTGAAGC
>JAFYAS010000016.1 GCA_017540605.1 Lachnospiraceae bacterium
ATGATGGTGATGATGCTCATCCTCTTCATGATGATTCTTCTTTATCTCTTCCATAAGCTCCTCAGCAAGTGAGTGGCTTCCTTCCATAGCATTCTTTATCACTTCGCCTGTGATATCATCCCAGGGAGTTGTGATGATAGCCGCCTTCTCATTGTGTCCCCGAAGAAGCTCAACTGTTGCAGAAAGCTTTGCTTCATCCATATTCTGTGTACGGCTCATGATGATAGCTGATGCACTCTCTACCTGGTTGTTGAAGAATTCACCAAAGTTCTTCATATACATCTTGGTCTTTACGCCATCTACAACAGCTACAAAGCTGTTGAGCTCAACAGGCATATCCTTGGCCACATTCTGTACCGCCACAATGACATCAGAAAGCTTACCAACACCTGAAGGCTCGATGATCACTCTGTCAGGAGTATACTCGGTAAGCACCTTCTTAAGTGCCTCGCCGAAATCGCCAACAAGTGAGCAGCAGATACAGCCAGAATTCATCTCAGTGATATTGATACCGGCGTCCTTTAAAAATCCACCATCGATACCGATCTCACCGAATTCATTCTCGATGAGAACGATCTTCTCACCTGTAAAAGCCTCAGCAATAAGTTTCTTGATAAGAGTAGTCTTACCTGCTCCCAAAAATCCTGAAATAATGTCAATCTTAGTCATTTCTTTATCCTTCTTTCTATATCAATCCTTGGCTACTGCCGAAATTGCATCCTTAAGTATTCCGAGTGCATGATCACACTCTGCCTCACTTACGATAAGGGGAGGAACGAGACGAAGTGTATTGTGTCCCATAGCTGTGATCAGCATCTTTCTCTCCATACATTCGTGCTTTACCTCTGCCGCACTCACCTCTGGCTCAAGCTCGATTCCCATCAAAAGGCCGAGTCCTCTGACCTCCTTTACATGAGGAAGCTCAGTCGCCTTCTTCATAAAATACTTACCCTTTGCAAGAGCATTCTGTGGCAAATGATAATCAAGTATCTCCTTTATCTGTGCATATGAAGCTGCTGCGCAGATAGGATTACCCGCATAGGTTGAACCGTGAGCTCCTATAAAGGACTTTGCGATCTCCTCGGAGGTACAGATAGCACCGATGGGCATTCCGCCTCCCATAGCCTTTGCCATGGATACGATATCGGGCTTTACACCGAATCTCTCATAGCCCATAGTTGAACCAAGGCGTCCCCATCCGGTCTGAACTTCATCGAAAAGAAGGAGCATCTTCTTCTCATCACATAGCTCTCTGATTCCCTTCATGAATTCCTCGGTTGCCGGGAAAACGCCACCCTCGCCCTGCACAGGCTCAAGCATGATTGCTATGGTATCCTCGTCACAAGCGTCCTTGAAGGATTCGAGATTATTGAACTCAGCATAGCTAAATCCCGGAACCAAAGGGCCAAATCCGTTCTGTATGCCTGTTCCCGGCTGACCTGTGGCTGTAAGTGTTGCCATAGTTCTTCCGTGGAAGCTGTTAAGGGCTGTCACGATCTTATATCTGTTCTCACCATAGTGATCTGTTCCGTATTTTCTGGCAAGCTTTATCATGGCCTCATTGGCTTCAGCTCCTGAGTTCTGGAACCATATCTTCTCATAACTCAGGGTCTCGCAGATAAGCTTTGCAAGCATTCCCTGAGGAACAGTATATGGATAATTGGAACCGTGTATAAGCTCTAAAGCCTGCATGCAGATGGCATCTACCACCTTGGGATTGCAGTTACCCGCACTGGATACAGCGATACCGCCGTAAAAGTCAAGGTATTCATCTCCATTCTCATCAAATACCGACATACCCTTGGCAGTATCTGCAATGAGATCAAATCTCGGTGCGAGATTCATCATATACTTTTCTACTGTAGCCGTGAACTCCTCATGAGTCATTCCTGTGTCCTTAAGACGCATAATAAACACCTGCTTTCTAAATTGTTTTTTCCTCTTTATCTATATGAACATCAACCTGTTTGAAGGGAATGGTGATAGCATTCTCATCAAAGGCCTTCTTGATCCTCTCGTTGGTATCCCACTTGACAGCCCAATAATCCTTTGTAGCCACACTAAATCGAAATCTCATGGTTATCTCACTATCATCAAACTTGTCTATAAATATATCTATGGGGTCAGTCTGAATGACTCTCTCTTCTGATGTAATAACATCATTTATGACTTGCTTTACTTTGTCTATATCGGAATGATAGGAAACGCCAATGGTCATATCAAGCCTTCTTCTATCATAGGCTGTAACATTGATAATGGTTGAATTGGTGAGTGCTCCGTTGGGTATGACCACAAGTCTGTTATCTATGGTTGCAAGCTTGGTGTAAAATATATCGATAGCCGTAACCGTTCCTTCATTACCTGAAGCTCCCTCGACTATATAATCTCCAACCTTGTAGGGCTTTACAAGAAGTATCAGCACCCCACCTGCAAAGTTGGCAAGACTTCCCTGAAGAGCCAAGCTTATTGCAACTCCGGCAGAGGTCAAAAGGGCAATAAATGAGGTCATCTGTATTCCCATAATAGTTGCTGCCGTAATGAGAACTAAGATGTAGAGAACCGCCTTTATAAGTGAATTAAGAAAGCTCTCAACACTTTTATCTATACCTCTTCTTTCAAAGCCCTTGTCCACAAGCTTCAATATGATCTTCACGATCTTGAAACCAATAAACACAAAAAGCAGAGCGAGGAAAAGACTTCCGATCTTTCCCTCTGCCCATGATATAACATCATTTATCATTTTTTGAATAACCGTAATATTCTCTTTAGTGCTCTCTACTACATTGTCTACAGCACTTTCATACATTATCGTATTCATGATTCTTACCTATGCATTTTTATATTTCAACACCGTAAACGAAAGAGGCGGTACATCAACACTTATAGAATACTCTCTCTCATCAACAGTTTCCTTCTTGGCAACCTTAAGGGTCTTGTTGTTCTTGCCCTCACCGCCAAAGCGTTCCTCGTCGCTTGAAAAGATCTCCTTGTATTTGCCACGGAAAGGTACACCGATCTTGTAGCCCTCATGGAAGGCAGGTGTGAAATTGCAAACTATGATAAGTGTATCTTCCTTCTGCTTTGTCTTTCTCGCAAATACAATGATCGAATCATTGGCGTTGATATTGTCTATCCATTCAAAGCCTTCAGGATCATAATCAAGTGCATAAAGTGCAGGCTCAGACTTATAAAGCTTATTCAGCTCCTGAACATACTTATGTGTGATCTGATGTGCATCGAAATCAAAGAGGCTCCAATCAAGCTCTGTACTCTCGTTGAATTCCTTGAACTGAGCAAACTCCTGACCCATAAACATAAGCTTCTTGCCAGGATGTGCCATCATATAACCGAACAGAAGATGGAGATTTGCAAACTTGTCCTCATAGCCACCGGGCATCTTTGAAATAAGCGAACCCTTCTCGTGTACCACTTCATCATGTGATATAGGAAGTATGAAGTTCTCACTGTAAGCATATACCATACTGAAGGTCAGCTCATTGTGATGATACTTTCTGTAGAGTGGATCAAGTCCCATATAGCCAAGGAAATCATGCATCCAACCCATATTCCACTTATAATCATAGCCAAGTCCGCCATCAGCCTGTGAATGTGTCATCATAGGCCATGCAGTAGACTCCTCAGCCATCATCATAACGCTCGGGCAATCCTCCTTCATAGCTGCTGTAAGCTGCTTTATGAAGTCCATTGCCTCAAGGTTCTCATTGCCACCATACATATTGGGTACCCAGTTACCATCCTGTCTTCCATAATCAAGATAAAGCATGGATGCAACGGCATCCATTCTGATACCGTCAATATGATATACCTTTGCCCAATATAAAGCATTGGCTACAAGGAAATTCCTTACCTCGCTCTTCGAATAATCGAATATATATGTGCCCCAGTGAGGATGCTCGCCTTTTCTGGGATCCGGATGCTCATAAAGAGCTGTTCCGTCAAAGCGACCAAGTCCTGCCTCATTCTTAGGGAAATGTGCGGGAACCCAGTCAAGTATAACTCCTATGCCCTTCTCATGCATATAATCAACAAAGAACATAAGATCTGTAGGCTCACCGTATCTTGAGGTAGGTGCAAAGTATCCTGTCACCTGATATCCCCATGAAGGATCATAAGGATGCTCCATAACCGGCATAAGCTCTATATGGGTGTAGCCCATCTTAAGCACATAATCGGCTATGATATCAGCAAGCTCCCTATAGTTGTAAAACTCTCTGCCATCCTCAGGTCTCTTAAATGCTCCAAGGTGCATCTCGTAGATATTCACAGGCTTATCAAGACCTACAGTCCTTTCAGCCATCCACTTTTCGTCATTCCAATTGTAAGACATATCTACTATTCTTGATGCATCAGCAGGTCTTAGCTCTGACGAATTGGCGTAAGGATCAGCCTTCATAAAGACGCTTCCGTTCTTTGCAGCTATCTCATACTTATATATCTCTCCTACCTTTACTCCGGGAATGAAAAGCTCAAATATTCCGGAATAAGGTATCTTTCTCATAGGATGACGTCTGCCGTCCCAACTATTGAAATTGCTTACAACACTTACCCTGTCGGCATTGGGGGCCCATACTGCAAAATATACACCCTCTACACCTTCTACCGTCATAGGATGCGATCCAAGTCTCTCATATATCTCGTAATGTATTCCCTCATTGAATCTGCTAACATCAATAGGATCTATAACAGGCTCAAAATTGTAAGGATCGATATAAGTCTCTTCATGTCCATCCTCAAACTTGACCTTCATCTTATAATCAAATTTCTGCTTATCTCTGATCTTTACACTATAAAATCCCTTGCACTTCTCCTTTGCAAGGTTATACTTCTTTCTGGTGGATGTCTCAATAGCAGCTACGCTCACCGCACCGGGAATAAATGCATTGATATATACATCATCCAGGCATTCATGCATACCCAGTATATGATGAGGATCTGAATGCTTGCCGTCCCTAAGCGCCTGTACCTCCATCAGATTGATAGCAAAAACTTCTTTTTTTCTGGCCATAAATGTCTCCTTTTTTTCCACAACCCATAACTGCGGAATTTGTTTTTGTGTGACAGCTCTATCTGTCGTCTCACAGCTCGTGGATAAATAATCCACTTCTTAATTTAGGTTCAAACCATGTTGACTTCGGAGGCATTAAAAGTCCTGCATCTGCCACCCTGAAAAGCTCGCCGATTGAAGTTGCATACATTGAAAATGCAAGCTTCATATCCTCATGAGTTCTTCTTTCCAATTCCTTTAGTCCTCTGATCCCACCGACAAAATCTATTCTTGAGTCGGTTCTCGGATCTGCTATCCCCAACACCGGTGCCAATATATTGTCCTGTAACACCGATACATCAAGTCCCTTTACAGGGTCATCATTTTCTATATCCTCGTGTGCGGTCAGCTTGTACCATTTATCTTCAAGGTACATACCTACCTCACCCTTCTTTTCCGGAGCATAAGCTTCATCAGTCATCTCTACATCATAGCACTCTGATACCTTGGCAATGAATTCATCCTTTGTCAATCCATTCAGATCCTTCACTACTCTATTGTAGGGCATGATCATAAGCTCTTCGTCGGCAAAGAGCACTGACAGGAAGTAATTAAACTCCTCTTCTCCGGTATAGTTAGGATTCTCTCTTCTACGCTTTAAGCCTACCTTCACTGCAGAAGCACAACGATGATGACCGTCCGCAATATAGATCGCATTCATATCCTCAAATGCTTTCTTTATAGCACTTATATCTTCATCACCATCTATGATCCATACTGCATGTCTGATACCATCGGGAGATACAAAATCATACAGAGCTTCCTTTTCTTTATTTTTCTTTAGGATATCTCTGATGACCGAATCAGCTCTATACGCAAGAAATATAGGTCCTGTCTGAGCATTGCAGGTATCTACGTGTCTGATCCTGTCCTGCTCTTTTTCTTCTCTTGTATTCTCATGCTTTTTAATAACATTGTTCACATAGTCATCTATGGATGCGCAGGCTACAAGTCCTGTCTGTGACCTACCATCCATTGTAAGCTCATAGATATAATAACAGGGCTTTGTATCTCTTACAAAGCTTCCATCCTCGATCATGGATGTGAGTATCTCTTTCGCCTTGTCATAAACCTCAGGCGCATATGTACTCACACTGTCATCGAAGTTGGTCTCTGCTCTGTCTATCCTAAGAAATGACAAAGGTTCCTTTTCTACCTCTACCTTTGCCTCTGCTCTGTTATATACGTCATAGGGTAATGCCGCTATCTTTGACGCCTTTGATGCTTCAGGTCTGATTCCTGCAAATGCTCTAATTTCAGCCAATGCTTTTCCTCCCGATATAATATCATCTAAATACTATCTTCCTCTGATCTGATCTACAGCATTCTTAAGTGATGCTGAAAATTCTTCATCCGATGAATTCTCAAATATGATCAGATCCTTGATATGCTCAGGTGCATTGAAATTCTGCTTGCTGATATACTCATCCCAATGCTCGAGCTTCCATGTATCTCTGTCAGAATTTCTTCTGATCATTCTCTCATGAGCAACCTCTTTACTTGTATTTACCCAAACCACCTTGAGATCTGCATCCTTGTTTGCAAGTCTTGCGCGAAGCTGGTTGATCCACATCTCATTTCTTATCTCGTCTGTGAAAGGTGCATTGATAAGAACTGTGTCATTGTAATCAAGTGCCTCAAGAGCAATATCAAGAATTGCGTAATACTCGTAATCTCTGATATTCTTCTGGAAGAAATCCGATGAACGATTGTACTCCTCTCCTGCTACCTTGAAGATCTGCTTTGAAAGGACAATAAGGGTGTCCTTGTCAAGGTATACACAGTTTGTGAGTGCCTTGGCAAGCTTCTTTGAAATGTATGTCTTGCCGCAGGCAGGTGGTGATGTAACTAATATTAAATGTTTCATGTTGAGTAACCCTCCTGGATTATAGTTATGAATAAGCACAGCCGAGAGTTTATTGATTTTACGAGAAGGACCACATGAGCACATCGGTACTTAGCGACCGTATTTGGGTCGCTTATGTACCGCTATGTGCGACATATGAGCGCGAGCGATGTCCTTCGACAAAATCAATAAGCTTGAGGCGTAAGGTATTATCATTAAAATTCAAATGTTTATTTTGCGGAAATATATCCCTGAGCCTTAAGAAGCTCTGCGCAAAGTACAGCTCCACCGGCTGCACCACGGAGTGTATTGTGTGAGAGACCTACGAACTTCCAGTCGTAGATTGAGTCCTCGCGGATACGTCCTACTGAGATTCCCATGCCGTTCTCGTAGTTTACATCGAGATTTACCTGAGGTCTGTTGTCATCTGTCAGGTACTGGATAAACTGCTTGGGAGCGCTGGGAAGGCCAAGCTTTTGAGGCTCGCCTGAGTAATCCTCAAGGGCCTTTATGAGCTGCTCCTTTGTAGGCTGCTTCTTGAATTTTACGAATACAGCTGCTGTATGTCCGTTAAGTACAGGTACACGGATGCACTGGCTTGTAATGGTGATGGAATCATCGGGTACAATCTCACCCTTCTCCTCATCTACGTAACCCCAGATTCTAAGGGGTTCCTTCTCTGACTTCTCTTCCTCGCCGCTGATGAAGGGGATGATGTTTCCCATCATCTCGGGCCAATCCTTGAAGGTCTTACCTGCGCCGGAGATTGCCTGGTATGTTGTAGCAACTACCTCATAGGGCTCGAATTCCTTCCACGCTGTAAGTACGGGAGCGTAGCTCTGGATCGAACAATTGGGCTTTACTGCTACAAAGCCTCTTGTTGTTCCAAGTCTCTTTCTCTGGAAATCTATTACCTTGGTATGCTCGGGATTGATCTCAGGTACTACCATAGGTACATCGGGAGTCCAACGATGTGCTGAGTTGTTGGATACTACCGGAGTCTCTGTCTTTGCATAAGCCTCCTCGATAGCCTTGATTTCATCCTTTGACATGTCAACAGCAGAGAATACGAAATCTACAGTTGAAGCTACAGCCTCTACTTCATTGACGTTTCTCACTACTATCTTCTTTACTGCCTCAGGCATGGGAGTCTCAAGCTTCCATCTGTCACCTACTGCTTCTTCGTATGTCTTTCCAGCACTTCTGGGTGAAGCCGCTATTGTAACCACCTCAAACCAGGGATGATTCTCAAGGAGAGAGATAAATCTCTGACCTACCATACCCGTTCCGCCTAAAATACCAACCTTTAATTTCTCACTCATAATTATCCCTCTTTTCACTAACAAAAAGCTTTATGCTATTACTCTTACCTTTACTACTCCTGCTACAGCAGAAAGCTCAGCAGCATCTTCCTCGCTTACCGCATTCTCAACGTCGAGAATGGTGTAAGCCCAATCGCCCTTTGACTTGCTGACCATGTTTGCGATGTTGATGTTCTTCTTTGAGAATACGCCTGTAAATCTTGTGAGCATATCAGGTATATTCTTGTGACATACTGTTACTCTTGCTGCTGTCTGGCAGAAGCCTGCGTCACATGCAGGATAGTTTACTGAATTCTTGATATTTCCGTTCTCGATGAAATCTCTGATCTCCTTAACTGCCATGATAGCACAGTTGTCTTCTGACTCCTCTGTTGAAGCTCCAAGGTGAGGAAGTGTTACAACATTGTCTACACCTGCGATCTTTGCATTGGGGAAGTCAGTTACATACTTGCCAACCTTACCGCTCTTAAGAGCCTCGATCATATCATCGTCATTTACAAGGATATCTCTTGCGAAGTTTAAGATCTTTACGCCATCCTTCATCATATCAAAAGCTGCCTTGTTGAGCATGCCTGTGGTATCCTTTAATGCAGGTACGTGAATGGTGATGTAATCGCATTCTCTATAGATATCTTCTACGTTCTTGATATGCTTTACCTGTCTTGAAAGGCTCCATGCTGCGTCTACTGATACGAAAGGATCATATCCGTATACATCCATGCCTAAGTGAAGAGCTACATTTGCTACTCTTGCACCGATAGCACCAAGTCCGATAACACCAAGCTTCTTTCCCATTACCTCTGTTCCTGCGTAAGCCTTCTTCTGCTTCTCAACATCCTTGGCAAGTGTCTCTACTGTTGCGTTCTCCTTTACCCAGTTGTATCCGCCCATAAGGTCACGGGCTGCAAGCATAAGGCCTGCTACAACAAGCTCCTTAACACCGTTGGCATTGGCACCGGGGGTATTGAATACTACTACACCCTTCTCTGCGCACTTATCAAGAGGAATGTTGTTTACTCCGGCTCCTGCTCTTGCTACAGCTAAAAGCTTGTCAGAAAGCTCAAGGTCATGCATAGCTGCACTTCTTACGAGTACTGCGTCTGCATCTGCAAAGTTGTCTGTTACCTCATAATTATCTGAAAACAAATCCATACCGCATGCTGCGATGGGATTTAAGCAATTTATCTTAGTCATTTTTAATGAACTCCTTACCTTTTCATTTTAATTTATGTATTTTAAAAGACGATCTTAATGGATTATGAATTCTTCTCCTCAAACTCCTTCATAAATGCAACAAGCTTCTCTACACCCTCGGTAGGCATAGCGTTGTAGATTGATGCTCTCATACCGCCTACGGTTCTGTGTCCCTTAAGATTTACAAAGCCTGCAGCTGTTGCTTCCTTTACGAACTTGGCATCAAGCTCCTCGTTACCTGTTACGAAAGGCACGTTCATAAGTGAACGATCCTTCTTCTCAACAGTTCCCTTGAACATCTTGCTTGAATCAAGGAAATCATAGAGGATAGCAGCCTTCTCCTTGTTGTGCTTCTCCATTGCCTTAAGGCCGCCCATTTCCTTAACCCACTTGAATACCTTACCACAGATATAGATTCCGTAGCAGGGAGGTGTGTTGTAAAGTGAATCAGCATCTGCCTGAGTCTTGTACTTAAGCATGGTAGGTGTTCCAGGAAGTACATCATCTGTAATGAGATCCTCTCTGATGATAACTACAACAACACCTGCAGGTCCTACGTTCTTCTGTACTCCGAAGTAGATAAGACCATACTTTGATACATCAACAGGCTGTGAAAGGATGTCTGATGACATATCAGCTACAAGGATCTTGCCCTTTGTATTGGGAAGCTCTTTATAAGAGGTTCCATAAATTGTATTGTTGTGGCAGATATATACATAATCAGCGTCCTCAGAAATAGGAAGATCCGAGCAATCAGGAATGTATGAGAAGGTCTTGTCTGCTGATGAAGCGATGGCTCTTGCATCACCATACTTCTTAGCCTCTTCGTATGCCTTCTTAGCCCACTGACCTGTGATGATGTAGTCAGCAACCTTGTTCTTCATAAGGTTCATGGGAATAGCTGCAAACTGCTGTGAAGCTCCCCCCTGAAGGAAAAGCACCTTGTAGTTGTCAGGAATCTGCATAAGATCACGAAGATCCTTCTCTGCTGTCTGGATGATCTCTTCAAACGCCTTTGAACGATGGCTCATCTCCATTACGCTCATGCCTGTTCCGTTGTAATCAAGCATCTCCTCTGCGGCCTGCTTTAAAACTACCTCGGGTAATACTGAAGGTCCTGCTGAAAAATTAAATACTCTGCTCATTTTTATCTCTCCTTAAAAATTATATCATTCTTATAGATTATAGATCTGTTTCATCGAAACATGAATCGATAGGCTTTCCGCCGGGAACCATAGGCCAAACCTTGTCATCCTCTGCAATCTGTACATCAATGACTACAGGCTTATTTGACTTAAGTGCCTTCTTGAATGCCGAATCAAATTCCTTTAATGTGGTTACCTTGAAAGCGGTTGCTCCAAGTCCTTCCGATACCTTGACAAAATCAACGCTGTCATTAAGTACGGTATTGGAATATCTCTTTCCGTAGAACAGTGTCTGCCACTGTCTAACCATACCAAGCACATGATTGTTGATAACAACCTGGATAATAGGAATGTTGTATCTTGAAGCAGTTGCGATCTCATTCATGTTCATACGGAAGCAACCGTCTCCTGCTATATTGATAACTGTCTTTTCAGGGCAGGCAACCTTTGCACCGATACAAGCTCCCAGTCCATAACCCATGGTACCGAGACCGCCTGAAGTCAACAGCTTTCTGGGCTCATCATACTTGAAGCATTGAGCTGCCCACATCTGATGCTGTCCTACATCTGTGGTGATCACTGCATCGCCCTTGGTAAGGCTGTAGATCCTGCTTATTACGTTGGGACCGGTAAGTACATCCTTGGGATAGCATGACTGATATTGCTTCTTCATAGCTTTGATCTCAGCGATCCATTCCTTGTTGTTCTTCTTCTCTATCATCTGGGTGAGCTTTTTAAGTATAGCCTTAGCATCACCCACTACGCTGCTGTCAACGATAACATTTTTGTTGATCTCAGCAGGATCGATATCTATATGTATGATCTTTGCATTGGATGCGAACTTCTTGGCATCGCCGGTCACACGATCTGAGAACCTGGCACCGACTACGATCAACAGATCACACTTGGTCACGCCGTAATTACTGGTCTTTGTTCCGTGCATACCGATCATACCGGTATAGAGAGGATCATTGCCGTCGAAGCAACCCTTACCCATAAGAGTGTCGCACACGGGAGCATTGACCTTCTCAGCAAATGCGCGAAGTTCCTTAGCCGCACCTGAGATAGTCACACCGCCACCGACCAAGATATAAGGCTTTTCAGCCTTCTCTATAAGCTTTGCGGCAGCCTTGAGATCCGAATCCTTGATGGTCTCAGTGACCGCCTTGATCTTTGCAGGCTTTTCGGGCTCATAATCATACATAGCCGCTGTTACATCCTTGGTGATATCTACAAGGACAGGGCCGGGTCTTCCGCTCTTTGCAATCTTAAATGCTCTTCTGATAGTAGGAGCAAGATCCTTGATATCCTTTACTATCACACTGTATTTGGTGATGGGCATCACTACGCCTGCAATATCTATCTCCTGAAATGTATCCTTACCGAGAAGAGATACTCCTACGTTGGCAGTGATAGCAACCAATGGAACTGAATCCATATATGCTGTTGCGATACCGGTTACAAGATTGGTGGCACCGGGACCGGAGGTTGCGAAGCAAACTCCTACTTTACCGGTAGCTCTTGCATAACCGTCTGCAGCATGTGCAGCACCCTGCTCGTGTGATGTGAGATAATGTTTGATCTCTTCGTGCTTATAAAGGGCATCATAAATATTCAGGATAGTTCCTCCGGGATAACCGAATACAGTATCTACGCCCTGCTCTTTAAGGCACTCGATAACGATCTCTGAACCGTTTAACTGTTGTTTCATAGTACTCTCTCTCCTCATATTATTGTATCTCCAATACAGCACCTCTGTTGCCCGATGTTACCATCTTAGCATATCGTGCAAGATAACCTGTGGTCACCTTGGGTTCTCTGGGCTGCCATTCTGCCTTTCTCTTTGCAAGCTCTTCATCAGAAACCTTCAGATTGATGCTGTAATTGTTTATATCTATCTCGATCATATCGCCTTCTTTTACAAGTGCGATAGGTCCGCCTACAGCCGCCTCAGGCGAAACATGTCCGATGGATGCTCCCCTTGAAGCGCCGGAGAATCTTCCGTCTGTGATAAGTGCAACTGTGGATCCAAGTCCCATACCCGCAATAGCTGATGTAGGATTTAACATCTCTCTCATACCGGGACCACCCTTAGGTCCTTCATAACGGATGACTACCACATCTCCGTCAACAATCTTTCCGCCGAGGATCGCTGCGATAGCATCCTCTTCACTGTCAAATACTCTTGCAGGTCCTTCATGCTTAAGCATCTCTGGAACTACCGCTGAACGCTTAACAACCGATCCGTCAGGAGCAAGAT
The DNA here is from genome assembly GCA_017540605.1 of Lachnospiraceae bacterium. Taxonomy (GTDB): domain Bacteria; phylum Bacillota; class Clostridia; order Lachnospirales; family Lachnospiraceae; genus RGIG6919. The sequence continues at coordinate 12,833 of JAFYAS010000016.1, forward strand.
TGCCCTTGAGAACAGCAAGTCCGCCTGTCTTTGAATAAGGATTGTCTATAGGTCTTATAACCTCAGGATCACGATTCACAGCATTTGCTACTGCTTCTCCAATGGTCTTTCCTGTAACTGTCATACAATTAGGATTGATAAGTCCGAGATCAAGAAGCTGCTTGATAACCGCATATACTCCACCGGCCTCATTAAGATCCTCCATATAGGTAGGACCTGCAGGTGCCAGGTGACAGAAGTTCGGTGTCTTCTCACTTATGGGATTGGCAAATGAAATATCAAAATCAAAGCCGATCTCGTGAGCTATGGCAGGAAGATGAAGCATAGAATTGGTTGAGCATCCAAGTGCCATATCTACTGTCAATGCATTAAGTATAGCATCCTTTGTCATAATATCACGAGGTCTGATATTCTTCTTTAACATATCAATGACCGCATAGCCCGCTCTCTTTGCAAGCTTAAGTCTCTCTGAATATACGGCAGGTATGGTTCCGTTTCCGGGAAGTCCCATACCGAGAGCCTCTGTAAGACAGTTCATGGAATTGGCTGTATACATACCTGAGCATGAACCACAAGTAGGGCATACCTTGTTCTCATATTCACACACATCCGACTCTGATATCTTGCCGGCGGTGTACTCTCCAACAGCCTCAAACATAGAGGAAAGACTTCTCTTCTTGCCCTTTACGTGACCTGCGAGCATAGGGCCGCCTGATACGAATACAGTAGGCACATTTACTCTGGCTGCTGCCATCAAAAGACCGGGAACATTCTTGTCGCAGTTAGGTATCATGACCAATGCATCAAATTGGTGTGCAATAGCCATAGCCTCTGTCGAATCAGCGATCAGATCTCTTGTTACAAGAGAATATTTCATACCCACATGTCCCATAGCGATACCGTCACATACGGCGATAGCAGGGAACATAATAGGCACACCGCCTGCCTCTGCTACACCAAGCTTTACAGCCTGAGTGATCTTGTCAAGATTCATGTGACCGGGAACTATCTCATTGTATGAGCTTACGATACCCACGATGGGCTTTTTGATCTCCTCATCGGTAAGTCCCAAAGCATTGAGCAACGATCTTGCGGGCGCCTGTTGTAAGCCCGACTTCATGTTATCACTAAGCATATCTATCTCTCCTTTTTACACATTATCTTCTTAAAGCAACTATACCTGAACAGATCATAACTATCACACCTATGACTGTTGTAATGATACCGAAGATCCGGAGGAATCCGGAGGTTGCGCTTACACCCTCTACAAAACACTCCTCGGGGTTTTCAGGATTATACTTCACATTGTATTCATAACCATTGTCTCTTTTTTCGGCTATATTGAAATATTCTTCGTAGCTCTTACCATCAACCTCATAGGAAATGGTGGTGTCATAGGTAGTACCACCATTGTCAGTATCATACTTTTCTACAGTATCTATTACTTTTGCAATCGTCTCGGCTGTGCATCTTTTTTGAACATCTGCGGCATTTTTGGAAATAACTGTCATCAACAGAATGCCTAACACGACAAGACCGATACCGGCAATGACTCCAATAAATCTTTTCATCTTCAACTTTCTCCTTACTTAATCCTCTCTATGATAAGATCTCCCATCTCATCACACTTGACCTGAGGTTCGCCGGGCTTTGCTATATCAATGGTTCTGATGCCATCGGCAAGCACCTTCTTTACTGCATTCTCGATAGCGTCAGCTTCCTTATCAAGATCAAATGAATACCTAAGCATCATAGCAGCTGAAAGCACTGTTGCTATAGGATTGGCTATGTTCTTACCAGCAATATCAGGTGCAGAACCGCCCGAAGGCTCGTACATTCCAAACTTGGTTTCATTGAGTGATGCTGAAGGAAGCATTCCGATGGAGCCTGTGATCTGTGAAGCTTCATCAGATAAAATATCTCCAAACATATTCTCTGTAAGAACAACATCGAACTGTGCAGGATCCTTCACCAGCTGCATAGCCGCATTGTCTACGAGCATCACACCGTATTCAACCTCTGGATAATCCTTGGCTACTTCTTCAGTGACCTTTCTCCAAAGTCGTGAACTGTCAAGGACGTTGGCTTTATCTATAAGAGTCACTTTCTTGCGACGCTTCATAGCTATATCAAATCCCTTAATAGCGATTCTTCTTATCTCGTTCTCATTGTATGTAAGCGTGTCGACAGCTGTCATCACACCATCTATTTCTTTTGTATATCTCTCTCCGAAATAGAGTCCGCCGGTCAGCTCTCTCATCATCATCATATCAAATCCGCGCTCTGCTACCTCTGCCTTTAAGGGGCATGCATCCTTAAGCTCGGGATAAAGGTATGCGGGACGGAGATTTGCGAAAAGTCCAAGTGACTTTCTAATCTTCAAAAGTCCTGCCTCCGGTCTCTTCTCAGGAGGAAGCTTGTACCAGGGGGATGTTGCAGTATTGCCACCTATTGAACCAAGCAACACAGCATCCGAGGACTTTGCGATCTCTATCGCTTCGTCTGTCAGAGGATCTCCGTATTTGTCAATGGAGCAGCCACCCATCAGTATCTCATTGTAATTGAAGGTATGACCATAGACCTCTCCAACCTTGTCAAGAACTCTCATAGCCACAGTCACGATCTCGGGACCTATACCATCACCTTTGATCACAGCCAAATTGTAATTCATCTCATTCACCTTATTTCTTAATAATGTAGAATTATCTTTCGGAAAGCATCCATAGAAACCATTGTTTTTGTGAATATTGTTTAATAAAACGGCTAAAAATGGGTGCAAAAACCCCGAAAAAATAAATTTACACCCTATAATATAACATTTTGTAGGAATTTTCAACAAAAACCTTTAATTTCTAAAAATATTCGAAAGCTCTATTTTCAGTACAAACGCCACGAATCATCAAGCTTATCCGTGGCGTAATGCTGTCATATATTATTCGTAACTGTTCAGCAGCTTCGCTGCTGCCGGTTACGAGCATCTCGCTCATTTAGAGACTTTGCTTCGTAAAGTGGAGCGAGATGCCTTCCTGCGTCACAGCTTAACACGCTCTGAACAGCAAGTGTTCAGATCTGTAGTGAACAGTTACTATTATTCTTCTTAAGGAATTCAAGGTATTCACTCTCAGGAACAGGCTTAGAATACAGATACCCCTGAAGATAATCACAACCGTGTTCAATAAGAATATCAGCCATCTCCTTGGTCTCTATTCCCTCCACAACGATCTTCTTTCCTACCTCCTTGATCATACGGATAGTATTCTTTAAGATAGTCATAGATTTTTCATCCTTCATAGCCTGCCAGAGTATACCCTTGTCTATCTTTACGATGTCAACAGGAAGCTTTATGAGATAATCAATGGCCGCAAAGCCGGAACCAAAGTCATCAAGTGAGAATGTGATGCCCTTGTTGTGAAGCATGGTGATGATCTCGTTCATGCTGACCATGCCATAGTTCTCCATCTGTGCCGTCTCTGTGATCTCAAGATTGATCTGTCTAAAATCCACACCGTACTCTATAGCTATCTGGATCAGCTGATCCGCAAGTTCAACCTTCTTACATTGTTCAGGTGAAAGATTTATCTCTATATAATGTACACCTATAGAAGTGATATTGTTGTTTTTTATAAAGCTACATACATTTCTGAAAACATAATCGCCTATGTCTATGATACGACCGTTCTTCTCGGAAATGGGAATAAATTCCTCAGGACTTACAAATCCTAGTTCATCATCATGTAAACGAACTAAAGCCTCAGCACAGGTAAATGATCCTGCCTTAACATCATATATTGGCTGATAAAACACCTGAAAGCCCTTCTCTTTAATAGCCGAATCTACAAGTCTTAATATCTCCTTCTCTCTTCTGACAGGCTTTATAAGCTCATCAGCATCACGTACTATAATCTCGGTTCCAACTGTAAGATTGTCATCAGCCTTCTGTACGATCTCGCACATCTCGTAGCCTTCGATATTCTTACCGTTGACCTTTACTATAGTGATGACAGGCTCAATATTGACCGGTATGATCTCCTCATCAAATTCAAGATTGATGGAATTCACAAAGCATTCCTTGATATTGCGAACAAGTTCAAAAGCTTTGCCCGGATCATCCTCAATTACAACAAATCCATTGATATCTACATAATAAGCTGACTTTCCAAATCTTCTACTGATCATCTCAGCTATCCTCTCAGCCAGATCATCTACTCCGATCCTTCCAAGAGAATGCTTGATATTCTCAAAATCACCTATCTTAATGATAGCAAGAAGATATTTTTCCTCACGTTTTTTATACCAGTCAATCGTTTTAATAAATGCTCTTCTGTTGTAGCAAGGAGTATCGCCATGCAGATAATATGCCTGATTCTCAAAGGCAGTATATAAGAAAAATAAAACCATAGCCACAACAAAGTTGCTGATAACATACTTCGGATGAAGCACCTGGAAGATAACAGCTATAAACACACCTATGGCAAAAAGATTGATGGTAAATACCTGATAGAAATTGAACATCTTTCTCTTTGCAAGAATAAGTACATCTGCACTGGATACAGCGATAAATGCCGTAACATAAAGCGATATCATCAAAGGTCCATGGTGATATTCAAGCTTGTCATCAAAATACAACAAAAGCTTTGTATAATGAGTAGTGAAAATAAGAAGTCCATCATAGACCATAATTATAGTTGCAAAAAAGCTGACCAGCTTTTTTATCGACCGTATCTTGGTCTTACTGTCTACATACAACAAAAAGAGCACTGCCATGATGTTATATAAAAACAGATATACCTCATTGCAGGCATAACGAATCCAAGATTGATATTTGTAAGGAAATGAAATCACATAGAATGTAGTTATATTAACAAGAGACGCCAGCAGATTATCAACCAGCATCACAAAAAATATCCTGTTGGAACGCATAGAATAATTGCGCTTCATGAAATACATGATCATCAGTATGATAGTCGCTCCGGCTGATGCCATGCAAAACTGAGGATAATATAAAAGCATAATAAACTCCAAAAATAACTAAACACAATAATAAGGGTTGCGTCTCTCCCGCAACCCTTAAATAATTATAACACAAATAATTAAAATCGCAACCTATTCTACTTATTTTCCGCTATATTTTTTTATGTGCTCCTCAATCAACGCCTTATCATCAAAATAATTGATCTTCATAGCATTCTTTACATCAGAAAGAGTCTCGGCAGCAACCTCTCTTGCGGCATCTGAGCCCTTTTTTAGAATCTCGTAAACATAGGCGATATCCTTCTCATATTCGGCACGTCTTGCTCTGATAGGAGCAAGCTCAGCCTCAAGAACATTATTAAGGAATTTCTTAACCTTAACATCACCGAGACCACCTCTTTGATAATGCTCCTTGAGCTCATCAAGATTGGCATAATCAGGAAGAAACTCAGGGAAATGCTCAGGCTTAGAAAACGCATCAAGATAAGTAAATACGGTATTGCCCTCAAGATGTCCCGGATCTGTTATATTGAGATGCTCAGGATCTGTGTACATAGACATAACCCTCTTCTTTACCTCATCAGGCTTGTCAGAAAGATAGATGCAGTTGCCGAGGGACTTACTCATCTTAGCCTTTCCATCTGTACCCGGAAGTCTTAAGCAGGCCTTGTTGTCAGGAAGCAAAATATCAGGCTCCACAAGAGTCTCACCATATACTGAATTAAATTTTCTTACTATCTCCTTGCACTGCTCAAGCATAGGAAGCTGATCCTCACCTACAGGAACTGTAGTAGCCTTAAAGGCTGTAATATCAGAAGCCTGGGATATGGGATAACAGAAGAATCCCACAGGAATACTTGCCTCAAAGTTTCTCATCTGTATCTCGTTCTTTACTGTCGGATTTCTCTGAAGCCTTGATACTGTTACCAGGTTCATATAATAAAATGTAAGCTCTGTAAGCTCCGGTATCATAGACTGTATGAAAAGTGTACTCTTAGAAGGATCAAGTCCCACTGAGAGATAATCAAGCGCTACCTCGATGATATTCTGTCTAACCTTCTCAGGATTGTCTGCGTTGTCTGTAAGTGCCTGTGCATCAGCTATCATAATAAATATTTTTTCAAATTCTCCGGAATTCTGAAGCTCTACCCTTCTTCTAAGCGAACCCACATAATGTCCCACATGAAGTCTTCCTGTAGGTCTGTCTCCGGTAAGTATTATCTTTCCCATTTTAATATTCCTCCAAATATCTCTCTTACTCTTCTATCTTCTTGAGCACAGTCTTTAACTCGCTCATATTGTTGATGACATAGTCGGGAGTGTTGCCTTCACTTAAAGTCCCGAGTCCGTAGCTACAGAACACAAATGTAAGTCCGTTCTTTTTTGCAGCTTCGTAATCACCGTCTGTATCACCTATATAAATGGTGTTCTTTAATCCATTTTTCTCTATCAGTTTTCCAAGGGTTTGATCCTTCTCGGTAAAAGTATCACCGAATGATAGCCAATCGGTAAAATATTCATAAAGCTCAGTGGCATCAAGCATGGCCTCAGCATACCCCTTCTGTCCATTGGTTACAATGAACAGCGGATATTCCTTGCTAAGCTCATCAAAGGTTTCCCTGACAGTTTCATAGGGAGCAGGCTTATATTTTCTCAAATACCTATGCTCATAATCGTAAAGTGTGGGAAGCATAGCTTCAAGCTCATCAGATGAAAGCTCGGGAAGGAGTCTCTCAAAGATCTCTGTCATAGGAAGACCAAAGAGTTTTCCTATCTCCTCCGGAGTATGATCAAACTCATAGCCTGTATTCTCGGTGAATGCCGCCTTCCATGCCTTGGCAACAACCTCTCTGCTATCCCAAATGGTACCATCTATATCAAATATTATTCCATCTAATTTCATAAAAACCTCTACTGTCTGTAGGCGATATTGGGATTCTCAAAATCCTTGATACGCTCATTGTACGCAGCTATAGCCGTCTCCTCGTGTGCAAGTCTCGCATTTTCAATACCCATAAGTGATAAAAGGTATTTTGTGAACTGCGGATTGAGTACAAGGAAGGGACCAAGATAATAGGTGGCAATGAAGTTATTCTTTCTAAGGTCACCATACTTGGAATCCGGATTGATGCCCGGTCCCTTTATCACATCAAAGAAATAGTTATTCTTGTTATTTCCAAATGAGTGGCTAAAGGTACACTTGAAGCCAACAAGCTTCATATCTCCCATCTTACCATACATAAGCGACGCAAATCTTCGCATCATCTCACGCTTTGCATGGGTATGGAATATTCCAAGACATTTAATCTTTGAACCATCATCGCGCTCAATGTATTCCTCTGCTATCTCCATAGCATTGCCTGTAAAGAGGAATATCTTTCCCTGATCTGTGAGCTCCTTTATCTTCTCCTTGTAGGGCAAAAGAGCTTCTGCTGCCCATTCCTGCCCCTTCTCTGTCATGGAGCCCATATATACAAGGTCAACATCACTCTTGACGAAAGCCGGCTCATCCGAAAGCTTAGTCTCAATGATCTCAGCATTGGGAAGACATTGTCTTAAATATTTTATATTCATTGGATCAGCAAACAGATTTGCAAACTCGCTGTAAAGATATTCGATCCTTACCTTCTTGTCAGAAAGAGCTGTATCGGGAGCAGGCTTTTTATCCTCTGCCTTCTTTGTTGCAGGCTTTGCATCCTGATTTTCAATCATAGAAAGCACATCATCTCTTACCTTCATACCTTCTTTATCAAGATGAAGAGCATGGAGCACATAGACAGCATCTGTGTTGTCAAGCTTGATAAGCTTTGAAGCCTCAGTCTCTTCCTTAACACATCTTAACTTGCTCTCATCAATACCTGTCATCAAAAGTCGCATCTTGATATCCTCAATACGAGCGCCTGTGATCACGATATTTGTGATATCCGGCTGATTTAAAAATTCAAAATCGGTATCATATATCCATGTAGTATTCTCAGTTGAAACCTTCCTATAGGGAATGTCATCAAGCATCAGGATAACTTCCTTGTTGCCCTTTTCATGTCTCACATAATTGAAGACTATTGACAGAGCTATGGGGTTCTTTTCCTTTGCAAAATGAGTAACAACCTTGATACCATTCTTCTCGGTCTCGGTATAACGTGAAGCCATAACATTAACCTTGTCAAAGGACTTCTTAAGTCTCTTATCAGAAAGTCCCAGCTCTCGAAGAACCGTAGTTACACAAAGCTCGTTGTAGCAATTGAAGACGCTGTCACTGATCATATGAAGCTTAAGCTTATCTCCCTTTGCATCTATATTCATAATGCGATTGTCGAAATCAAGATCAGCGGTATAATCGCCCTTCTTTGAACTGTAGCCACAATGATCGCAATGAGCCTTTCCTATATGATGGTAACGTACATAATCATAGGTCAGGGGCTTGTGGCACTTGGGACAGATCCTGCAATCATTTATCTGATTCTCGCAAACATCGGTATCCGTGGGGATCCTGTTGATGGAATAATAAACGCGCTTATTTCTGTCCGCGCACAATTCAGAACTGATCATATCATCAGCATTCAGTACCAAGGTAGTCTCCGGCGGAATATTCTCATTCATAAAATCAAAAATAAATTCCGCATTGGCATTTCTCTGGATGGAATCGCGAAACAGATTGGTACACACCAGATATGTAGGCTTCACATAACGATAAACAAGCTTTGAGCTTCTCTCGTCAATCTCCAATACAGCTATATCCTTCTTCGCCTTACCGCCAAAGGTAGAATATTCAATAAATGTGGATGCGATACCATAATTCACATTGGAACCCATGTAATTACACATCACTTTATATCCGTTCTTTTTAAGTATATCATTGAGCATGATGGTAACGGTAGACTTACCGTTGGTACCGGTAACTGCAATGATCTTCTCAGGCTTATCAACACGTCCAAGAAAATCAGGACAGATCTTTATAGCGATCTTTCCGGGGAAAAAGGACGCATTCATGCCCATAAGTCTCTGTGTAAATCTCGCCATCTTGCCCATGAACATAGCAAGACGAAAGCGAATATTTTTCTTCATGATAAAAAACTCCTTGAATCTATTCTAAATAAAACCAAGCTAAAGGGTATCACATATCTCAATTAAAGTCAAAGCATTAGATAAGCAATTTCTTTATCTCGTCCATAAATGTGTTGACATCCTTGAACTCGCGATATACAGATGCAAACCTTACATAAGCCACCTGATCGAGCTTCATAAGCTCATTCATCACAAGCTCTCCGATCACGTTGGAATCAACCTCTTTTTGTTCAAGATTAAATACAGCAGTCTCAACATTATCAACACATCTTTCGATCTGATCCACAGACACAGGTCTCTTGTGGCAGCTCTTGACCACACCCGACTCGATCTTTCTTCTGTCATAAGCCTCTCTGATCTTATCCTTCTTGATAACTATAAGTGGGATGGTCTCCACCTTTTCATAGGTGGTAAAACGCTTTCCGCAGCTGTCGCATTCGCGTCTTCTTCTGATTGAATAATTGTCATCAGCAGGACGAGAATCAATAACTCTGGTATTGTCATCTGAACAAAACGGACACTTCATAATGTATCTCCCTTCATTTTCAATGCTTCGTAACTGAAAGCAGCGAAGCTGCTTTCAGTTACGAGCATCTCGCTCATTTAGAGACTTTGCTTCGCAAAGTGGAGCGAGATGCCTTCCTGCGTCACATCTTAACACGCTCTGAACAGCAAGTGTTCAGAGCTGTAGTGAACAGTTACTATGCTTCTTAATTATCTTTACAGGACACTTCTCTACACAATTACCACAATTAATACATTTCTCAGGATCAATGTGGGCAAGATTGTTCTCAACTGTGATTGCCTCAGAAGGGCAATTCTTGGCACAGAGCATACAACCTATACAACCGGCAGAGCAAACCTTCTTTACATCCACGCCCTTATCCTTGGAGTTGCAGCTTACAACCTGAGCAAGGTCATAGGGAACCATCTCAATAAGACCTCTGGGACACTCAGCCGCACATTGACCGCAACCACCGCATTTTTCCTTGTCAACAACCGCTATGCCATTGACAATGCTTATAGCACCGTGTTCGCAGACCTTTATGCAATTTCCAAGGCCAAGACAACCAAAGGTACAACCCTTGGCGCCACCGTTGGGATTGTTACCTGCTAGACGGCAATCCTTAGGGCCTACATACTCGTAGATGTCCTTTGCCTTCTCACAATCACCTGCGCACTTTATGACAGCCACTCTCTTTATGACCTCTCCTGCCTCTACGCCCATGATGGAAGCTATCGCCTCAGCTACAGGGGCTCCGCCTACAGGACAGGCATTGGGCTTTGCTTCGCCCTTTGCTATAGCAGCAGCTAAACCGTCACATCCCGGGAAACCACAGCCACCGCAATTATTTCCGGGAAGAGCAGCTCTTACCGCTACTTCTTTTTCATCAACCTCTACAGCGAATTTATCACCGGCTATACCAAGAAGGATTCCAAGGATGATACCGGTTCCACCGACAACTGCTATTGCTATCAAAACACCGTTCATGATCGTCATCCCTCCTTATTTGATAAGTCCTGAAAAGCCAAAGAATGCAATGGACATAAGTCCTGCAGTGATAAGCACTATAGGAGTTCCTTTGAAGCTTTCGGGAATATCGTTGTATTCCATCTTCTCTCTGATGCTTGCCATGATAACTATGGCAATGGCAAAGCCAACAGCGGAACCAAGTGCATTTACGATACTCTCTATAAGACCGTAGCCCTTTTGAACATTTACCAAAGCGATACCAAGCACTGCACAGTTGGTGGTGATCAAGGGAAGATAAACTCCTAAAGACTTATAAAGTGCAGGAGAATATTTCTTGATAAACATCTCAACAAACTGTACCAAAGCCGCTATCACTAAAATGAATACAATAGTATTCATATATTCAAGATGCGTGGGAACAAGAATGAAATTGTAGATAAGACTTGTACAGGTAGATGCGATGAGCATAACGAATATTACCGCACCGCCCATTCCCACGGCGGAATCTGTCTTTTTGGAAACTCCAAGGAAGGGACACAGACCCAAAAACTGACTGAGCACTACATTATTCACAAGTGCCGCACCAATACCGATAAGCAAAATATTCATCAGTCTGCACCTCCTTCTTCCTTAACTGTTTCTTTTAGCTTTCCCTCCGCAAGTCGTCCTCCACAAAGTGAATTCATACAGCCTGCGCAATCCTCACTTCTGCAAAGTGCATTCTCAGGCGATATACCTTCCTTAGCTGCCTTGTTAAGCTTAAGCTTATTCTGAAATGCTATGATGCCAGCAAGTACAAAGAATGCTCCGGGAGCAAGTACAAATATGGTTATGGGGGTATAGCCCGAAGGCATAACTCTGAACCCGAATACAGATCCATTTCCAAGGAGCTCTCTAAATGCTCCGATGGTGGTAAGACCTACGGTAAAACCAAGTCCCATTCCTATACCATCCATAAATGAAAGTCCCATGGGATTCTTGGATGCATAGGCTTCCGCTCTTCCGAGGATGATACAGTTTACAACGATAAGAGGGATGTAAAGTCCCAGGCTGTCATAAAGACTTGGTATAAAGCCCTCAAGAAGGAACTGCACCATAGTCACAAAGGAAGCGATAACTATGATATATGACGGGATCCTGACCCTATCAGGAATAAACTTCCTGAGTGCTGATATGAACAGATTGGAAAGGGCAAGAATCACCGTAGTGGTAAGACCCATTCCAATACCATTGATGGCAGAGGTTGTGACCGCAAGTGTGGGGCACATACCAAGCATCTGTACAAATGTAGGATTCTCTTTTACTATGCCGTTTACGAGGCGTTCTCCTGCTTTACTCATTAGCTCCACCTCCTAAACTCTTGAAATATGCTAAAGCCGAATTGACTGCATTTGTTACCGCATTAGTGGTTACGGTTGCTCCGGTAAGGGCATCGATCTCATTATCCGCTGACTTACCTGTCTTTGTATACACGAAGGAATCAACCTTTTTCTCTGCGAATTGTGTCTTAAACTCAGGCTCTTTTGCCTTCATACCAAGTCCGGCAGTCTCGCCGATAGACAAGAAGGATATGCCTGATACAGTTCCGTCAGCTTTGATACCAACTACTACCTCTATATCTCCGCCGTAGCCCTCGTGATCGGTAACCTTGATACAATAACCAACAGTCTCGCCGCCTTTAGTTCCCTTCGCCACTTCATTTATCTCGGCCATCTTCTTATCGATTCCTGCTTCTGATAAGATCCCCTCTGCGTTGTTGAGCTTCACATCTTCAAAGCTATCCGCACCGGTCAGGACCTCTTTATAGGCGTCATTCTTCTGCTTTTGCTTTTGTGCACTTATAGGATCCTTGGTGATCTCATAGACCAGACTTAATAGAAGTGCGGCCACAGCCGTGATCACAAAAAGCGCCAATGTATCCTTTATCAAATGCTTATTCATATTTCACCGCCCCCTTTCCAAATGATGTGGGCACAGTGAATCTTTCGATCAAAGGAACGAATAGATTGCATATGATGATGGCATAGGACACACCCTCCGCCGAGCTTCCAAACATTCTGAAAAGGAAGGTAAGGATAGCAAGCATTGCTCCGAATATAAGCTTCCCATTTGGAGTGATGGGGCTTGTCACATAATCCGTCGCCATAAAGAAGGCTCCAAGCATAAGTCCGCCACCACAAAGTTCCTCACCTACAAAGTAAAGCGGATCCGCTACACCGGTCGCCAAAGCATATATGGCAATAAGCACCGTAAATACCCCGATATACATAAAGGGTATCCTGGGAGAAATGATCCTCTTGGTAAGAAGATAGGCAGCGCCGATAAGAAGTGCAGCAGCTGAAGTCTCTCCTATGGTTCCGGGGATGGTTCCTATGAACATTTTGGTAAGATCAGCACTCTCTCCTGCCTTGATCACAGCCAAAGGGGTTGCGCCTGTCACCGAATCATAGGTAAATGATGTCATCTGTCCGGTAAATGAAAGAAGTAAAAAGCATCTTGCACCTAATGCCGGATTCATAAAGTTCTGACCCAGTCCGCCAAATACCTGTTTTACTATGATTATACCAAAGGCTGCTCCGATGATAGGAAGCCACAAGGGAACATCCGGCGAAAGATTCAACGCCAACAATAGTCCTGTAAGCACAGCCGAAAGATCTCTGGTTGTGGGCTTTTTCTTCATCAACACACAAGACAGATATTCAAAGCCAACACTTGAGGCGATGGTAACTGCTATGATCAAAAAGGCCTTAAAGCCAAAATTGTATATACCCACACCTGTTGCCGGAAGAAGAGCTATGATCACATCAAGCATGATTCGTGACGTAGAATCCTTACTTCTTACGTGGGGTGATGACGAAACATTCATCAATTCAGACATTTACCTTCACCTCCTATTTCTTTCCCATGGCAAGAATCTGTTTTCTGGTGGAAGCTATAGTCTGAGCTAGATGTCTCTTTGCGGGACATACATATGAACAACAGCCACACTCAACACATTCCATACCATCAAGTTTTTTAAATTTATCTGTATCGTGGTGCTCGCCAATGGTGGCAAGTTCTGCAGGCATAAGTCTTGAAGGACAGACCTCCACACATTTGCCACAACGAATACAGTTTGTAGTCTCTGATGCAGAAACCACATCCTCCGATAAACAAAGAATAGCCGAAAGGCCCTTTACTGTAGGCACATCAAGCGAGACCATATTCCTTCCCATCATTGGGCCACCTGCTATGATCTTTGGAGGTATATCCCCTAGAAAACCACCTGCAGCTTTTATAAGCTCGTTACAGTTCGTGCCGATGGGAACCTTTAAGTTTATGGGATTGGCTATGGCGTCACCTGTCACAGTTACGATCCTCTCCATCAAAGGCTTGCCCTCGCAGACAGCCTCATATATTGCAATGATAGTATCCACGTTGCTAACTATACATCCCACATCCGCAGGAAGCATAGATGAATTTAAAGTCCTGCCTGTGTTGGCGTAAATTATGGAACGCTCGCCACCCTGAGGATACTTGGTCTTCATCACATTGACAGAAAGCTTATCGGACTTGCCTATCTTCTCGCGAAGTATCCTTATAGCCTCAGGCTTGTTATCCTCTATAGCAATAATACCTTTTGCCTTCGGAAAAAGATTCACGGCAATAGTAAGACCTGCTATAAGCTTATCCGGCTCCTCTACCATCCTTCTGTAATCAGAGGTCAGATAAGGCTCGCACTCCGCTCCGTTCACAATAATATGATCTATATCATTTTCATTTTTAGGCGAATATTTGACATTGGTAGGAAAGCCCGCTCCACCCATGCCGACTATGCCGGCTTCCTTGATCATCTCTCTCACGTCATCTGTATAGAGAGTATCAAGAGGCTTTAGATTCTGTGAAAAATCAACGGTTTCAAACTGACCGTCATTGTCCACAACTATAGACATCACCATATTGCCACCGGAGGTTCTTCTAGTCTCAATGGCCTTTACCGTACCTGAACAGGACGAATGAATATGTGCGGAAATAAAGCCCCCCGCCTCGGCTATCTTCTGTCCGCGAAGCACCCTGTCACCTTTTTTTACAAGGGGCTTTGCAGGCGCACCTATGTGCTGGGAAAGAGGATAGACCATCTCGCCGGTAGGCCACAGCTCAACCACCTGCTTATCCATGGACATCTCCTTGCCCTCAAAGGGATGAATTCCACCCTTAAAAGTAAGTAAACCCATAATAATACCTCAATATAACTATTGTTTTTTGCAAAACACAAATCAGTACATGCTCATCAGAGCAAACCACAATATATTGTATAACAAAACCGAGGATAATACAATAAGAAGTTGCGATATTGGGAGAAAAAACCTCTTCCGAATCATAAGGTTTCGGAAGAGGTTTTATTACGCTTTATTTATACATATGATGAGAAAATTTACATTTGCCATTTTTATACACATAAACTAATTTATATCCACGAGCATTATAACTACCATCTACATAAACATAAATCGGTTTCTTAGTATTAATTACACTTTCCTAATCTAATATATTTTCCCTTTATCTTACTCCATGTTCATTGGTGCTTGTGTTTCCCGTTATACTTGTCACAAATGGTTTCAAGCTTTTTAAAATCTAAACACCTGTCTTTTCCTTTGTATCCAGATTTTTCATCACAGAGTTCATATAAAACTCTTGCTTTATTCACTATTTTTTCTTGATTTTTACGACACCATGAAAGCTCATCCACACACAATTGTTTATAATGCCTATCAGTAACAGTATCGCCTTTCTTAATCTTGATATCCACCAATTTTATTTGAGCATTTTCCACCGGTATCATGAGATTATAATTAAGAACACCTATCATTTTGCTGTGTCTATCAGTAATCTTATCAAAATCCGCTCGAGGATTCATTCTCTTATGCTTCTCAACCGGATGTGAAAGAGGAATAAGATATTTTCGATTATTACATACAACAACAACACCGACAAATATCCTATGTTGTTTCCCTATCTGTGGAGATACGGATAAAACACGGTCATCGGCTCTATGCAAATCTCTGATGTACTTCATGTCTATGAGATATAGATTTAATCGTTCTTGTATCATGATTCTTCGAAATAATAAAGATGGCTATGTCCTGTGACATAGCCATAATGTGGAACCACCATCAGCGATTCCATCGCTTTTACAACTTCCACTTATCGGTAGGACTCACCATCAACAATTATGATATCAAAAATGATGATTTTGTCAAGTGTTTTTTGAACACACAGGGGGCAAGGCTCCTCAGGAGATGGGGTGAGGCGGATTAAGAAAAAGGTTCGGTGGACCTTTTTCCCGCTGAACCGACCGACGAAGCGGCTATGCCGCGAGGAGACCTTGAACCGTAAGTGGTAAACCACTCGTGTACCTCTAAATTAAAGCCACCCCAAAAGGGATGGCTGTGAAAGTTACTTATTGATTTGTTTTCGACAGCTGTCAGGTAAGGCTGTTGACCATGGCAGTAAATCTTTTATATATGTTTCA
>JAFYAS010000001.1 GCA_017540605.1 Lachnospiraceae bacterium
CTACATACTATGATGTTGGGGTCAAAAGGTATTTTGCCCCCAACTGATACCACGGATTGCTTCCCGCAATCCTACAAACATTCGCTATTCGGTTTCAGGACTTATAAGATCAGCATTTTTCTCCAATGCATTGCTTATATCTATGGTTTCTCTGTAGAGATCAACCCTCTCACCATCGATCAAAAGCTGTACTCTGTTGATGGTAGGAAGCTCGATCAAAGAATTGACAACAGAATAAACAGTTAGTTCACTGCTTACACCTTCCCTTGCCCCTGCAAATTCCGAGCTAAAATTCACATAGGCACAACCGTCCTTGACGGATATCCTGTTAAGGACTGTTTTTTCAGGAATAGTGGGACTATAGCCCTCACGAAGAGGTCCCTCTAAAAGCGACTCGATAACAACCTGTTCCAAGGATACTGTATTTGAAATATCAACAGCCTTATCATAACGCTTAAGAGCCGAACAATCCTCAGTAGCAAAATAAAGAACTATCACACCTCGTTGAACATAGCTGTCGGAAGATGTAGCGATCACAAAATCCTCTGCTCTGTAGGTCTCCTCAGATATCTGCTCTCCTTCAGGCTTTCCAAGATCATTTATGACAAATGTTACTCTCTTGATATGCGGTATCTGGCAAAAGCTCTTTACTATAGCCGCCTTCCACAAAACAAGTCCGGCTGCATCCGCCTCCTGTCCGGAAAGATCCATATCTATCAGGCATCTTCCATCCTCAGACAGGCTACAGGTTTTGTAGATAAAATAATCAGGCATTGCCTCAAAGTATTCCGAATTGATACTGGTCTCAGCAAACATCTGACCGCTTATATCTTCAATACTACAGGATATATCAGTCAGGTCGCGGCAATTAAACCTCATTTCCTTAAGCTCATAATTATCCATATCAGCAAAGAATATCGATATTCTGTTGGGATTTTCACTTTCCGTAGTAGTCTGTTCAACCTTTCCTCCACAGGATGTAAGGAACATAAGCACAAATACCATGGAAAGAGCGAGTATCTTTTTCATATTCAAACTCCAACTATGCAATATAATTCAACGGTATCCTGACAGTAAAGGTAGTTCCCTCACCAAGCTTTGAATAAACCTTTATAGCACCCTTGTGCAAAAGGATGGCATTTCTTGTGATAGCAAGACCTAGTCCTGTTCCGCCTGTCTCTCTGGATCTTGCCTTGTCAACTCTGTAAAATCTCTCAAACACCTGATCCTTACAGTCATCAGGGATACCGACACCGGAATCCTCTACCTGGACATAGAAAAACTTATGATCCGCATTTAGTGATACCTTCACGAAACCGTTGTCCTTATTGTACTTTATCGCATTTTCTATAAGATTGGAAAATGCAAGAGAAAGCTTTACCTCATCGATCTCTGCAGTTACATCTCTCACACTCTCAAACTCGATCTCAATATTTCTCTTCTTAGCAAGAGGTCTCATTCTCTTTAATAAAAGCTCGATAAGCTGATTCATATCAACCGGAGCAATATTTAGAGAAGCCGCCTTCTTATCTGTTTTTACAAGAGTAAGAAGATCGCTTATGATAGCATTCTCTCTTTCAATCTCCTCAACTATATCTACAAGGAACTCCCTATAGGTCTGTGCAGGTACTGTGTCTCCCTGCAAAAGAAGTGAATCCGCAAGCACCTTCATAGAAGTGATAGGGGTCTTCAATTCATGTGACACATTGGATACGAATTCCTGACGGGATTCCTCAAGAACCTGCATCTTTGAAACCATATTATCGATGGAATCCGAGAGATTCTCAACCTCCTCGAAGCCCTTGGTAGCAACAGGTTCATCCAAATGTCCGCTGTTCATATATTCGATCTTTTTGTTGAGTCTGTTGATATTAACCGTGACTATATGGCCTATGAGCAAAGCAACCAAAGCAGTGATGGCAAAGAAGATCACGAGAAGTATCCTCTCCTGATTTTTAAGATAACCAAGAGTGCTGTCAACGGACTGGGTTGATACAGTTATCACCACAGCTCCCATGATCGCCCTGTTCTTGTCGAGTATAGGGGTAATGGTCTCAAGGTAGCCATCCATGGTATTTTCCTCGAGCTCAGACTTCCCGGATACCACCGCAAATACCTGCTTAGACAACATGTATTTGTCCTGCTCTATGGTAAATGTATCCTTCACTATCCTGTAATTTGAATCAACAACAATAACCCTGCCTTCCATCACATTGGCAAGCTGGTCGATCTCCACACTTAAATTGTCTTGTCCATTGGAAATTACGAATTGATTGGCAACTATCTGGTCTGAAAGGATATTTGCCTCATTTAATACTTGACTCTGAAGCCTTGTAAGACTCCTTTTTTTATATGAATCATACTCTAAGCGAGAAAAAACAAAGTAGGCTATGCACGAGAAAAAAAACACAGACCAAAAAAGAAAAAACTTGATACTCTTCACATGCGAAAACCACTTGATTTTCTCCACCTTTTATTACCTCTTACTGTCTAAAGAAATATCCCACGCCCCACTTGGTATGCACATACTTCGGATCACTCGAATTCTCCTCGATCTTTTCACGAAGTCTTCTTACATGAACATCAACCGTTCTGGCATCTCCGATATAATCCTTGCCCCACACAACTTCAAGAAGATTCTCTCTTGAATACACTTTATTGGGATTGGTCACAAGAAGTAATAATATATCAAATTCCTTGGCGGTCAGATTGATCTCCTTACCGGAAATGTATATCCTTCTGCCGTCAACATCAATAGTCAGATCTCCGCGCTCTATAGTCTTTGAAGCCTCAGCCTTCGCCCCTGCCTTGCTTCCGCGTCTCATGATTGCCTTGATCCTCGCTTTTACTTCAAGGATATTGAAGGGCTTGGTGATATAATCATCAGCGCCGTACTCAAGACCTAGTATCTTGTCCATATCGTCGCCCTTGGCTGTGAGCATAATGATGGGCACATTGGAAAACTCCCTGACCTGCTGGCAGATCTCAAGCCCCGTAAGTCCGGGAAGCATGATATCAAGAAGAATGATATCGTACTCCTTTTCCTTTATCATTGAAAGAGCAGTCTCGCCATCATAAGCAGCGTCAACCTCCATATCATCCTGCTCAAGCGAGAACTTGATACCCTTTACTATAAGCTTTTCATCATCTACTACAAGTACCTGTTTCATATCACACCTTGACCTTGTCCTTTATCTTCTCAAATAGTCCCGTCTTAATGCCCGGAACCTTCATAATATCCTCTATTGCAGAAAAACCGCCTTTTGCCTCCCTATAAGAAATGATATCCGTAGCCTTGGATTCTCCTATACCGGGAAGTGTCATAAGCTCTTCCTTTGTTGCGGTGTTTAGATTTACCAATGAATCATCTGATCCTTGAAAAACCTCCGCTGCTTCATCTTCACTTCTTACAACAATCTGTTCACCATCGGAAAGCTCTCTTGCCTGATTTATAGCAGGTGCATACGCATCCTTGCTAAATCCACCGGCTGCCTTGATCGCATCAGAAACTCTTGATCCGATAGCCAGTGTATATACACCGGGACTCTTCACCTCTCCCTCAACATCAACGCATATAGAGGAAACCTCCTCTGAGGACAAACCCTCTTCTGCCGTTTCTGTTTCAGAGGTAAATGTCTCTTCGCTCTCAGTTTCAAAGCCGTCAGAAACAAAGCCTTTCTCATGACCACATGCTGTAAAAAGCATCATAAAAACGATAATAAATATCGCACCCTGTAATCTGTTCATATTCCTCCTACAACGTGCGAATTATAGTATAATGAGCTATTTCCATTGTAACCAATCTGTAACAATTTCTCAACAATTATTTTTACTAAATTTTATCTGAATTGAGATTATTTTTTAGGCATAATGAAAATGGGTAACCACTCTTACCATAGGTTGTAAGAGTGACTACCCATTTCGACAGAACCATTTATTAAAACAGTGAATCTTTCACAATAGCTGTTCCGATACCCTTCTCGGTAAAGAACTCAAGAAGCAGACAATGCTCAAGTCTTCCGTCAAGAACGTGAACTCTGGAAACACCATTCACAATGGCATCTATACAGTTGTTAAGCTTAGGAAGCATTCCGCCTCCAACTATACCCTTTTCAATAAATTCCTTTGCTGTCTCAATATCCATCTCTGAGATAAGTGTGCTCTTGTCGGTGGGATCTGTAAAAATTCCCTCGATATCAGTAAGGAATACAAGCTTCTCCGCATTGATGGCTGTGGCAACTGCACAGGCAGCATCATCTGCGTTGATATTGTAGGTATCATAGTTCTCATCTGATCCAATGGGGCAGATAACAGGAACGAAATCATTGTCAAGAAGTGTATCTATAACACTGCTGTCCACATCAGTTACCTCGCCAACAAAACCGATATCCTTGCCCTCTGAAAGCTTCTTCTTAACCTTTAACAGATCGCCGTCCTTACCGCTGATTCCAACAGCCTTTACACCCAGCTTCTGCATCATCTGTACAAGGCTTTTGTTGACACGGTTAAGCACCATCTCGGCAACCTCCATGGTGGGCTCATCTGTCACACGAAGACCATTGATGAACTCAGGCTCCATACCAAGCTTCTTTATCCACGAGCTGATCTCCTTGCCTCCGCCGTGTACGATAATGGGACGCATTCCTATGAGCTTAAGAAGCGCCACATCGCGGATAACATTATACTTTAATGTGTCGTCAAGCATAGCGCTTCCGCCATACTTTACTACTATCTTTGCTCCGTTGAATTTCTGGATATAGGGAAGAGCTTCCGAAAGTGTCTGAGCCTTTGCTATGATCTCTTCCATGTTTATACTTTGATTCTTCATGTTAAATCTCCTTTAGGACTTCCATTTACGAACGATAATCCGCATTTATACTTACATATTCGTGTGTCAGATCACAACCCCATGCAGTAGCCTCTCCGTTGCCGTCTGTAAGCTCAACATCCACTATCACCACATCGCCGCTAAGTATGGCTGTGGCCTTCTCCTCGTCGAAATCTGTAGCGACTCCGTTGTCACATACGGTGATCTCACCGGCATCGCTCTTAAATGAAACTCTAACTCTTTCAGTATCAAACTTGGCTCCGGAATAACCCATAGCGCAGAGGATCCTTCCCCAGTTTGCATCCTTACCGTATACGGCAGCCTTGAAAAGGCTTGAAGTAATGATAGACTTTGCAAGTATCTTCGCATTCTCATAATCAGATGCGCCTGTGATGTGAGATTCGATAAGCTTTGTGCAGCCCTCACCGTCTCCTGCCACCTGCTTACAAAGTGTAAGACATACCTGGTAAAGTGCCTCCTTGAAGGTGTTGTAATCAGCATCCTTCATGGTGATCTTCTTTGCGCCCGACATACCATTTGCCAGAACTACCACAGTATCGTTGGTTGAAGTATCGCCGTCTACTGAAACCATATTGAAGGTCACATCCACATTTGCCTTTAATGCTTCCTGCAATAGCGCTCTGTCTATATCCGCATCTGTTGTAAGGAAACAGAGCATGGTTCCCATATTGGGATGGATCATACCGGATCCCTTTACCATACCGCCCAATGTCACGGTCTGTCCGCCTATCTCAAATGTAACTGCTGTCTCTTTCTTGTGTGTATCTGTGGTCATAATGGCCTCAGCCGCCAAGGTTGCTGCTTCCCTACTATCGGAAAGCTTTCCCTCAAATGCTTTGATACCTTCAGTGATCACATCCATATTAAGCTGCTGTCCGATAACTCCTGTTGAAGCAACCAAAACAGATTCCTTGGGAAGTCCTAAAAGCTTACCTGTAAGCTCAGCCATCTTTTGTGCATTGTTATAGCCCTCTGTGCCTGTGCAGGCATTTGCATTTGCAGTATTTACAACAACAGCCTGAGCCGAGCCACATTCCTCAACTATCTTCTTGTCCCATTTTACGGGAGCAGCCTTTACTTCATTAAGTGTGAAGGTTCCTGCAAGTGTACATGGCTTCTCTGAGTATACCATAGCCATATCCTTGTTGGTCTTGCCGGGCTTAAGTCCCGCTCGAAGACCAAACGCCTTAAAGCCCTTTGCAGAGGTTACTCCGCCGTCAAACATCTTTATATCACTCATATCTATTTTCCTTTCTCTACGGGAATACAGGCGGCATATTTATGGCCGTATTCTCCTTGAAACCAAACATCAGGTTCATGTTCTGTACTGCCTGACCGGCTGCACCCTTTACAAGATTGTCAAGAGCACCCATGGCCACGATGCGATTTGTTCTCTCGTCTATCTTGAAGTTCACATCTACATAATTGCTGCATTCCACCCATCTGGTCTCAGGGCAGACATCCTTTTCAAGAACTCTCACGAACTGCTCGTTCTTGTAGTATTTATCATAAGCTGCTTTTACTGCATCATAATCAACTGACTTTGCAAGATTTGCATATGCTGTAACCAATATTCCTCTGTTCATAGGTGCAAGGTGAGGTGTGAAGATAAGCTTGATATCCTCACCGCAGGCATAGCCTAATTGCTCTTCTATCTCAGGTGTGTGTCTGTGTGTAGTCACACCGTAAGCCTTCATGCTCTCATTTACCTCGCAATAGAGATTCGGCACTTTGGCACCTCTTCCTGCTCCCGAGGTTCCTGACTTGGCATCTATGATGATGCTCTGAGGATCGATGATACCTTCCTTTACCAAAGGATAAAGTGTGAGTATGGAACATGTAGTGTAGCAACCGGGATTGGCAAGAAGTCTCGCCTTCTTTATATCCTCACGGTTGATCTCGCAAAGTCCGTACACCGCTTCCTTTATGAACTCAGGACTCTTGTGTTCAAGCTTGTACCATTGCTCGTAGATACTTACGTCCTTTATTCTGAAATCAGCAGACAGATCGATGATCTTTACCTTTGATAAGACATCCTCGTTGATGAGGGTTGAGCAAAAGCCCTGGGGAGTAGCGGTAAATATCACATCGCACTCATTTACCATGGCCTCGATATTGTCATCCTTGCAAGGATCATCGGCTATCTCAAACATATTTCCGAAGACTTCCGAATATCTCTTGTCGATATAGCTTCTTGAACCGAGCCATCTAAGCTTTACCTCCGGATGTCCAAGGAGGAGTCTCACTATCTCAGCTCCCGCATATCCTGTTGATCCGATTATTCCTACATTGATCATTCGATCACCCGCTTTCTCAAAAAATGAAATCGGTGACTATTATATCTCTTTAAGGTTATTTTTTCAATAAGAAAAACGACCATCCCGTTTTGAGATGGTCGTCATTTTCCATTTGTCAATGATTACAAGGCTTCGTAACACAATTTTACCGGAACAATCATTCTTTCATAGGATCCAACGCATGGCATTCTCCAAACACCTTAGGATTGAAGCTCTTGGACATGACATCCCTTAAAGCATTCTGTAATTTCTCAATCCTATCCTTATCACCTTCTGCCTCCGGATCACTAATTACATCATTAGGCAACTCAAGACACCACCCCCCGGTTTGCTCATCATTCATGATAAGGCATCCCACCTCACCATCAAAACCCTTCTCCTCTATATATGCCTGATACACATCTGAAAAGGACGGATTCTCTTTAGCCAAATGAAAATCCCCCATATACTCTTCTAGTGAATTGACATCATACCAGTTTATAGAAGCTATCAGCACGCCTTTTTTTCTATCATAAAAACTGATATGATTCTTTGTATCACTTGGAACAATTCCCACATCCATGATCACATTTTTATCTATGACCTCTGATGAATCCATAGAAAAGACTTCATTGTTTATCGTCCCATCTATGATCTCAGGAATATCACACACTACACTTTCATCCGCTTCCTTCTCTTTTGAAGGATCAAATAAATGATGGATCTGCTTATCCTTACTGTCAGCATAAACAATATCTGTTCTATCCCTTGAATCACTGTCCTTTTTATCTTCTATCCCCCAAAACATAAGTGTTCCATCATCAAGAATAGCTGTCTGCCAGGGATAGATATATCCATTTTTAAGCTTTAAAACTCTCACAGGGCCTTCCATACCAACGGCAAACCTTTCTGCTTCAGGTTTCTCGTACAACGGACCAAATTCTCCACTTGCAACATCGAAGCAAAAATACTTTGGCTCACCCTGCGGTATCACACCACCGATCTCATCTCTTTGATCCTCAAAATACACATGCTCCCCTGTTTTATCGGAATATGCCCAATTACCCAACAAAGAGAATATATCTTCATCATCCGAAAAATAGCCATCCTCCTTGTGATCCTCCCAAAACATAGCTGAAATAAACCCCTTACTTTCTATGTCATAAACCATTACACCAACTACATCGGAAATGATAAGCTTTTTATCATCAGCGTAAATAAGTCTAGGCATTTCCGCATCTATAGGCTTTGACACATATCTTTCAACCTGAGACTGATCTATATGCTTTGCTGTGTTTTTAACGCCTGTGCATCCAACAAAGGTCGCGCATCCCAAAAGGAAAAGCCACGCTATATCAACTACAGCTTTATTGTTTTTATAGTTTCTCCCGATATGCTTGATTCTTCTTTTAAGATTGCCCTTTCCAAAGGATACTCCTGAAAACAGCTCTATCTTTCTTCCTGTACAAAGCTTTAGAAGGGTAGAGGCATAAAAAATTTTTTCATCCACATCGCTGTTCTTTAGAACCTGTTCATCACAAGCCATTTCTATATCATTTTGAAAAATGAAATAGCATATCCACGCAAGAGGATTGAACCAGTTAATAACCAAAGCAACGTAAAATAAAAACAAGAATATATTATCCTTTCTTTTTAAATGCATAAGTTCATGATGTAATATTACAGCTTTTTCATCCTCAGATATACCTTTAGGTATATAAACCTTGGGATTGAAAAGGCCTATTACACAAGCGCCGCTTTTATCTGTCCATTCATATATATTATCCTGCAAATATGTTGCATTCTTTTGTTTAATGAATATCATGTATCTTTGAAAAGCCCCATAGAGAGCAGAAAGGATTAAACCCACAACCCAAAGGATAGCAAGGATTTCCATTGGCTCAGGAGCAGACAATAGTTTATGATCGGTCTCCTCAACACCCTTTGCGTTTACAGGTTCATCGTTATCATCCAACGAAGAAATAATTTCTTTATCTCGTGATATTTCATTTATTGATATATTCTTGCTTTCCGCACTATCAAAACCTAGACTTTCAGAATTATTTGTTACACGACTATCAGTCTTAACATCATCTGTCCTATAGCTATTATTGCTATTTACACCCGACTCTGATAAAGGCACAAAATGATCAAAAAAAGTCGGAAGACTAATTTCTACCAAAGGCACATTAAAAGGCAGGATAAATCTCACAAGAACTATCACCCACAACACATTGACGGATATCTTCGACTGTTTTCTAAGAATAAATCTTAATCCAAACGCAAGGAGAATGATAAGCATTGTCATCGGTATCCCTTTATAGTAGATCAAAAACAATTCCTTCACTTCTATCACCACCCTTTATGCCTTGTTGCTTTCTTTTTTATAATCTGCAATGATCTTCTCAAGCTCTGCGATATCCTTGTCAGAAAGCTTTTCTTCCCTGATAAATGCAGCCAAAAACTTGGGCAATGACCCGGAAAAATTCTCCTTTATCGCTCCCTTAGTCTGCATATGACTATATCTTTCCCTTGATATCTTTGAAGTGATCACAGAATCTTTGTTGATGGCAGTCTTCTTTTCCACGAGTTTTTTTAGTATAGTATAGGTAGTTGATTTTTTCCAATCAAGCTTATCTAGTGCAAGCTTCACAAGGGCTCCGGAACCGATTCCTTCATTGTCCCATATAATCTCCATAAGGCTATACTCTGCAGGCGTAAGATTTATCTGTTTCATTATTACCCTCCTTCCGGTCTATGTCATTTAGACCTACAGGAAGTCTATAACATATAGACCAATTTGTCAAGCACTTTACTCCATTGGAAAAAAAGTTTCCAAACTAGAGTAAAAACAGCCCTCCTTACGAAAAAACGTAAAGAGGGCTGACTATTCTCTATTCATCAAAAAAATATGCCGCCTGATCGTCTATCATCTTGCCATCTACTGCATTAAAGGATATTCCCCAGCTATCGCCGACGGCTTTACCCTCAGCCTTTCCGGAGAGGTACCACACCGGGATAATGGCATATTCTTTGCTGTCGTCTGATACCTCACCATAGACAAGGCTCACCTTGTTTATATGCAGAGCCTCCATTGATTCCAAAAGCTCATTATCCTCACTATAGAATGCAACATCGAAGCTCTTGAGTTCTTCTTCAACGCTATTCTTAAAATCATTAAACGCAAGTACCTTTGTGTTATCGGTTACATATTCTCCGGCATCACGAGGTTTCTCCATTGTAAATCGTATGAGAATATCATCCTTCATAGATATACTGCAAGAGCTTCCATTTCCTATATCACATCCATCAAATGTATCTCTATACCAAACACTAAAGCCTCCATTTATTTGGTTAGGAAGCCCATGTTTTTCGACGTCCTCTTGACTCATCTGGAAAATGAGATTAGCACCATCATTCACTCTATAGGACTCGGAAACACCCAGAGTCTTAAGGAATTCTTCCCCTTTATCAGAACATTTTTTCAAGGGATCACCATTTAACACGACACCATCATCAGGAAAAAACTCAACCTCAAGCTCTGCTCCGAAAAGTGCATTCTTATTTATGAGATCAATTCCGACTCCAAATTGCCAGGTACCACCAAAGGTGACATTATAATAGTACTCACCCTTTTTTACCACATACCTTAGGCTCTTGAAATCATCAGCCTTAATAAGCTTATCAATAGATGTACTTATAGCAGTCAAAGACAAAGAGGTATATTCTGTATTGTAGATATATTCCTGACCCTGAATATCAGACGCGTCCCCCCATTCCTTAAAGATATCCTTTACCTGCTCATCACTTATGGGTGACAGATATATCTCCCCATCATCACCGGCAAATCTTTTAAGGAAATCCGCTCTGTAGCTTACATCATCTACCGTATAATACCTTCCCTTTATAGCCTTCATCTCATTAAGCTCCGGCAGCTCGACTTCTGCATCAATATCTACAAGCTTTGTATGCTCACCCTTTGCCTGATAGGACGCTACCCATTTCATATCATCTATGGCAAGCATCTCCTTTAAGCCTGAACCGTGAGCACCTTCTATAGTCTCATCTACCGTCTGCTCTGTATCAACATATTCGACCTCCTGTCTTCCACAGGAAGTAAGAAAAAGAAGGAAGATTAATACAATCAGTTTTTTCATTGCAAGCACCTCAAATGTTAGTCTTCAGGAGTGGTATTCTCCTCAACTCTTGCCTTGATCTCATTGAATACATCCTGCTCTTCTTCCGTCACATAATTGTCCATCAGCACAGGTCCGAAATTGATATCTGTCTGGTCAAGCTCAGGTCCCATGAGCTTATCGAATTCATCCTTGAGCTTCTTAACCTCTTCTTCCTTGAGTTCTGTCATCATCACGATCTCCTCAAGGGGAATACGACCTGCTATCATCCTCTTTGCCATATCATAGCGAGCTTTTGTTGTATTGTTCATGGCTTCCTCCTACTCAATTCCTTTTAAATATTCCTCATTGATGTCAATAACCTTCTTTATGGCCTCTGTTCCCGGAGCACCTATGGTGTTGCGCTTTTCAACACAGGTCTTAAGGCTGATGGCCTCGTAAATGTCATCCTCAAACACATCGGATATGGCCTTGTATTCCTCAAGGGACAGATCATCAAGACCGATACCAAGCTCGATACATCTGAGCACAAGTCTACCTACTATGCCATGAGCATCTCTAAAGGGTACTCCGTGATTTACCAGATAATCCGCTGCATCTGTTGCGTTGGTGAAGCCTCCTGTGGCGCTCTTTGCCATATTGGGCTTGTTTAATTTCATGGTAGCTATCATTCCGTTAAAGAGAGCAAGGCACCCCTTTACTGTATCGATAGCGTCAAATGTCAGCTCCTTGTCCTCCTGCATATCCTTGTTGTAGGCAAGAGGAATTCCCTTCATGGTGGTAAGTATAGAAGTAAGTGCACCATAAACACGGCCAGTCTTTCCTCTTACAAGCTCTGCGATATCGGGATTCTTCTTCTGGGGCATGATAGAGCTTCCTGTTGAATAAGCATCATCAAGCTCCACGAATTGATATTCGTTGGAATTCCAGATGATGATCTCCTCTGAAAATCTTGACAGATGAACCATGATAGTCGAAAGAGCCGATAAAAGCTCGATCACATAATCCCTGTCAGATACGGAATCCATACTGTTAAGTGTAGGCCCCTTAAAGCTTAAGAGCTCTGCAGTATATTCCCTGTCAAGAGGATAGGTAGTACCTGCCAGCGCTCCTGCACCAAGAGGACAATAATTCATTCTCTCGAAAATGTCCGAAAGCCTTCCGTAGTCTCTCTTAAACATCTCCATATATGCTCCCACATGATGAGCGAAGGTCACAGGCTGAGCTTTTTGCAAATGTGTAAAGCCCGGCATGTAGGTCTCTGTATTTTCCTTCATAAGCTTGTGCAAGGTCTTCATCAGATCAAGCACAAGTGCCTTGAGCTCTACTATCTCGTCTCTCACATAAAGTCTCATATCGAGAGCAACCTGGTCGTTGCGGCTTCTTCCGGTGTGAAGCTTCTTGCCCACATCTCCAATCCTGTCGATAAGATTTGCCTCTACGAATGAGTGGATATCCTCATATTCAGAGGTGATGGGAAGGGTTCCGTTTTCTACATCAGCTAAAATCCCCTCAAGTCCCTTTATGATCTCGTCTCGCTCTGCATCTGTAAGTATTCCCGACTTTGCAAGCATTGTCACGTGGGCGATACTTCCCTTTATATCCTGCTTGTAAAACTTCTGATCAAATGAGATTGAAGCATTGAAATTGTAAACTAATTGGTCTGTTTCCTTAGTAAAACGACCACCCCAAAGCTGAGCCATGTTCTTAATCCTCCGTTCTTTCTTCGCTATCAGGTAGGAGTGTTCTTACCTTGATCCCGTTTAATGTTACATCATCAGTTGCCTGAATAAGTATATAAGGTATGCCATCGATCACACGATTTTCAACCAAATGCGTCTTATCAGGCTTTACTCTTATGGACACATCAGGTGTCTCGATATTTACCGCTCTCGTGGTTGCCACATTTGTTGCAAGTATGGGCGTATCCTTGGGTGCATTGTCCTCAAAGGTCGCATCAAGGGCCTTGATCTTCTCATTGCTTACACCGCTGTGCTCAAGTATCTTCTTCATAATGGGCTTGTCGATGGTAACAGGCTCCTCCACCTCTTTTTCCTTGGCTTCCTCCACTATGTCGCGAAGCTCCTCGTGAATGCTCATCACCGAATTGAAATCGCATTCATTTCCCAAGGTCTCCTCGACAACAGTCTTGAAGGTTTCCTGCTGAGACTTGTATGTCATGGGGATATAGCAACCTAGCAAAGCATCGATGAAATCGATCATCATGGTCTCGGAATTCTTCGTGTAATAGAGAAGACTGTGGATGTCTGTATTTCTCTCGTTGAAGGCCGGGAAGAGAAATCCGTGATTGGGATTGTCCACTATCCAGTCCTGAAGCCTGTTCTCTATGGCATTGGTATTTTCGTTGTAGCAAAGCACTGCTTTTGAGCGCTTCACCGGACACAGAGAACACATAATGAAATTATACACATAATCCGAAGCGTCCTCCAAGGTCTCTCCATCCGTGGTCTGACAAGGGATATCGTAGGCTCCGTGGATCAGAATGATGTAATAGTTCTCAAGACTTCCGTATGAGGCTATGACCTTGTCATAAAACTCCGATATCAGACTGTCATCCTTAAGCTCACTATCCCGAAGCTTTAGGAGAAAGCTCTGAGTTCCGTCCACGCTATTTTCCTGCTCATGGGGAAATTCCATGTTGATGAGATTCTTTCCTAGAGTTCCGGATAATGTACTCTTAAAGATAGAAAAGTACTTAAATTCCTCTTCCTCGGGAAGGGACAAAAAGCTTTCCTTTATCTCTGTCTTCTTGTTCTTCTCTCCATCCACATAGCAGCCGCATATTCGTGTAATGGCGCATTTTTGCGGAGTGAAAAGTTTTTTTATTTCATTTACTTCCTTCTTGTTCATGATTACCTCCAAATTGTGCAAAGCCTATTTTATCACAATTTAGCTAGGATGGCAAAGCAATTACTATACTCTTGCATGAAAAGAAAGTATGTGATAACATTTACAAAAAAAGGAGGCAGAAAGCTATGAACAAAACAAAAAAA
The DNA here is from genome assembly GCA_017540605.1 of Lachnospiraceae bacterium. GTDB lineage: Bacteria > Bacillota > Clostridia > Lachnospirales > Lachnospiraceae > RGIG6919. The sequence goes on from JAFYAS010000001.1 coordinate 14,276, forward strand.
TCACTTGGACTGCTATTTCTCTTATTCACTATAGGACTTATGATCTTTGGGGTATCTGTTAAAGCTGCCAACAAAAAAATAGCTCTCAATAAAACAAAAGCAACTGTTACCGTTGGTAAATCATTAACACTTAAGCTAAACAATGTACCGATCCTTCAGAAAAAAACAATTCAATGGTTTTCAAGTAACCACAAGATAGCTACAGTAACCAAAAAAGGTAAAGTAACCACAAAAAAAGCCGGCAGCGTTGTTATCACCGCCAAATACAAAGGCAAAAAATACAAATGCAAGCTAAAGGTTATAAAGAAGGAATCCAAAGCATCAGGAAATACAACAGAGCAGCCTAAAACCGTTGTAGAAAACGGAACCTACACATCTAAAGATGATGTAGCCCTGTATATCCACACCTACAAAAAGCTACCTAAAAACTTCATCACCAAGGATGATGCTAAAAAGCTTGGCTGGAGTGGCGGTTCTTTAGAAAAATACGCCCCCGGAAAAAGTATTGGCGGAGATTATTTCGGTAACTACGAAGGAAAGCTTCCTAAAAAGGACGGAAGAACCTATCACGAATGTGATATAGATACCAAGGGTGCTTCATCACGAGGAGCAAAACGTATCGTTTACTCTGATGATGGACTGATCTATTATACAGAGGATCACTATGAAACCTTTACACTTTTATACGGACAGAACTAAAAGAAAGGAATAATATGGAATATACAATCGATGTTTCAGATGTAAGCTCTATCGAAGAGCTTCACGAGCTAATGAGCTACGAGATGGATTTCCCTGATTACTATGGCGGCAATCTTGACGCCCTATATGATATAATATCTGACATGGCAGGCGATAACGGACTAACCATTTCCTTCGAGGGAATTCCGGAGCTTCAGCGAACTCTCGGCAATTACTGTGACAGATTTTTGGATGTGCTTGCGGATGCAGGAGTAATAGTAAATTATTAAGATCAAAAAGAGGCCATCAAACGATGACCTCTTTTTAATGATTATGTTTATTTTTTACTTGTCTAACATACCTGCGTGCTTCATAGCTCTTACCTTGGTTGAAAGACCAAAGAGTGTAATGAAGCCCTCTGCATCATGATGGTCATAAAGATCACCTGTGGTAAATGAAGCAAGTGCCTCACTATACAGAGAATAAGGTGACTTTGTACCTGCTTTGATGATGTTGCCCTTGTAAAGCTTAAGCTTAACTTCACCGGTAACATGCTCCTGAGTCTTCTCGATAAATGCCTGAACAGCCTCGCGAAGAGGTGAGAACCACTTTCCTTCATATACGATCTGTGCAAACTTGTTGGCAAGATTGATCTTCATCTCAGTGGTCTCTCTGTCAAGTATAAGCTCCTCAAGCTGCTGATGTGCCTCGAAAAGGATAGTTCCGCCGGGAGTCTCGTAAACTCCTCTTGACTTCATACCAACTACACGGTTCTCTACGATATCAACGATACCTATACCATGCTTTCCGCCGAGCTTGTTAAGCTCTCTGATGATATCAGATACCTTCATTTCCTTGCCGTTTATAGCAGTGGGAACACCCTTCTCAAATGTAAGTGTTACATACTCACCTTCATCGGGAGCCTTCTCAGGAGAAACACCAAGAACGAGAAGATGATCATAATTGGGCTCATTTGCAGGATCCTCAAGCTCAAGTCCCTCATGGCTGATATGCCAAAGATTTCTGTCACGGCTATATGAACTGTCAGCTGAGAAAGGAAGGTTGATGCCATGCTGCTTGCAATATTCAATCTCTTCCTCACGTGAATTGAGTGTCCACTTTTCATTTCTCCAAGCAGCGATGATCTTGAGATCGGGAGCAAGAGCCTTGATACCAAGCTCAAAACGGATCTGATCATTACCCTTACCTGTTGCACCGTGGCAAATGGTTGTAGCTCCTTCTTTTCTTGCTATCTCAACAAGTCTCTTAGCTATAGCCGGATGAGCCATAGAGGTACCTAAAAGATACTTATTCTCATATACTGCATGTGCCTGAACACAAGGTATAACATATTCGTCACAGAATTCATCAACGATATCCTCGATATAGAGCTTAGCTGCACCTGATGCAAGTGCTCTCTCCTCAAGTCCGTCAAGCTCACTTTCCTGTCCTACATCGATGCAGCAGCAGATAACTTCATAGTCGAAGTTCTCCTTAAGCCAAGGAATAAGTGCAGTTGTGTCAAGTCCGCCTGAATACGCTAAAATTACTTTTTCTTTCATTTCTTAAATCCTCCTTTGATTTCGTCACCGAAATGCACTGCTATGAGTTTACAACTAATGAAGAATTATTGCAAGGCTTATTTTCCAAAAAGAAAAGCCTTGCGCATCGCACAAGGCCTTCTCTATTAGTCAAAATCCACGGGAGCAAGATTCTCGTTCTCACCCTGAGCCTTAGCCTTTTCAACCGCAGAATCTACGATCTTTAAGTAACGGTCAAGGTTGCCGTCCTCTATCTCCTTAAGCTTATTCTTGAGTCTTGCATAGCCGGTATCATCAGTCTTATAGCCGAGCTGAGCAATATACTCCTTAGCTATGTTAAACATTGAGTCATTGTCAAGCTCTGTAAGAGATACGGTGTGACCAAAAAGGTCATCACAGCCTGCACTTGCAAGAACCTGAACAAGTCTCTCAAATTCACCTGTAAACATTACACAGATCTCATTGGCAGGATTGCCTGCAACTGCCTTGATCTCCTTAAGTCTTTCATCAGTAAGAGCATTGGCATTCTCAACTACGAGACAGCCACCCTTTAACTTGTCCTTAACAGACTCAAGAGGTCTCTTGTTAAGACCTGCTGCCTTTATATTGGCAATCTTGTTGGAACCAATGATTCCTGCTGCATGATATGCTCTTGCAAAATCATTACCCAGACAGGTTGAACCGAAACCATGCTTTCCAAGGATCAGGATATTCTTGTTGCCTGAACGGTTTGCATTTACCTCTGAAATAGCCTTTGCTATAGAAGCTCCAACCTTTCCATCCTTAATATACTTGTCGAGGTACTCCTTGACAAATGTAGGAACATTTGCCGGTTGAGCATCTCCTGATTCTTCAGCCTTTTCAGGCTTTGATACAGGCTTATGTGAAGGTGCGGGAGCTGCTTTTATAAGATTCTTGGGAACCTCCATATCAAGCGCAGGAAGACTTATCTCAACGCCCAACCTCTTAGCGGCAGCCATTGCCTCATCGGCCTTTCTCTTGGCAATCTCATATACCTGAACGCTGTCAGCAGCTTCCTTCTTAGCCGTCTCAAGCTGTTCATGAACATCTGCCTTGCCGGCATTCTGCTCGTCAGTATATGCCTTCTTCTTCTTCTCTACCTCAGCAAGCTTTGCATCAACCTCTGACTGAATCTTGGCCTTTTCTGCCTCGATAGCTGCATCCTCTTCCTTCTTAAGATCAGCCTTCTTTGCATCGGTCTCTTCCTGACGTTTCTTCTTATCTGAGTCTACATTCTTATCTACATCTGCCAGAGCCTTTTCCGCTTCTTTTACAAGCTTTTCTGTCTCTGTATCAATATTGGCATTCTCTTTCGTGAAATCATCAACAAGCTTATTCTTCTTAGCCACAAAATCCTCTGCCAAAGAAGCTCTCTTTGCCTCAAAATCCTTGACGATCTGCTGTTCCTTGCTACTAAAGCTTCTTTCGAGTTCTGCCTTCTTTGCCTCTGCATCACTCTTGGCATTGGCTATAGCAAGCTCCTTCTTTGATACAGAAGCCTCTGCATCAGCCTTTGCCTTCTTCTCTGTCTCAACAGCCTTCTTTGCAGCTTCTAACTGACTTTCAAGCTCTTTCACCTTTGACTCAGCTGTCTTTATCTTTCCATCAGCAGCCTGAATATCCTTCTTTGTGGAAGCAAGATCATCCTCTGCCTTCTTAACAAGAGCTGCCATCTCTTTCTCAAGATTTGCTTTATCTGTAGCCTGTTTCTTCTTAGCCTCAGTCTTTGCCTGATTCTCATCATCAACAAGCTTCTTCTTTGCAGCATCTTCCTGCTTAGAAAGATCACCCTTCTTCTTCTCATTCTCTGAAGCAAGATTTTTCTTCTTTGTTTCCTGAGATTTCTTGACCTCTTCTATAGCGGCAGCCTTAGCCTTCTTTTCTTCTTCAAGTGCTTTTGCCGCTTCCTTCTCCTTGTTTGCATGCTCTTCATCAAGAGCCTTTCTCTTCTCATCAAATCCGGCTACAACAGCCTTTACTCTATCACCCTCGGTATTCTTGATAGCCTCAACCTCAGTCTTGGCGTCAGCATCAATCTTTGCAAGTCCATCCTCAACAAACTTTGCAAAGTTCTGATCCTTATCGGTAAGCTCTGTAACAAGCTTGTTGGTCTCAACAAGCTTTTGAACAGCCTGCTCTAAACGCTTATTGGTAGAATCAGCCTTTCTCTGAAGCTCCTCTTTGAATTTCTTTTGTTTAGCTTCCTCAGCTGCTTTTTTCTTTGCAGCTTCAGCAGCCTCACGCTTTGCAGCCTCTTCCCTTGCTTTTCTGACAACAGCTTCCTCAGCAGCCTTCTTCTTGGCAAGCTCAGCAGCCTTTTTCGCCTCTTCTTCAGCCTTCTTGGTTGCCTCTATGGCATCCTTTCTAGCCTTCTCTTCCTCTGCTTTCTTCTTCTCCTCAGCTTCCTTCTTTGCACGAGCCTCAGCAAGAGCCTTGGCCTTTTCTTCCTCAGCTCTCATTCTTGCTGCCTCAGCATCCTCAGCAGCCTTCTTTCTCTTAGCCATTTCTTCGTCATGCTTGGTCTTTTTAGCTGCAGCCTCTGCTGATCCATTATCATCATCAAAATCGATATTATAACCACTCTCTTGAGCTCCCGGAAGGATACTTACAGGATCGTCACCTATTCCTGAAAGACCTAAACCACCCGACATAGGTGCTCCAAGTCCGCCTTCATTTCCTGTACTCTGAAGAGAATCTCCTCCTATTGCACCGCCGAGGCCTCCCTCTTTCGATACTCCACCAAGACCAAGACCTCCGGAAGCAGCACCTACTCCCTGAGGCTCTTCCTTCTTCTCAGGCTCCGCCGGCTTCTCAGGCTCCGGAGGCATTACAGTATCAGGGTCAATTCCTTGCGCCTTCAACCGCTTTCTCTCTTGAAGTCTTGCCAACTCCTCAGGCGAAAGGAAGTTCTTATTCTTTGAGGAACCACCACTACTAGCCGATGCAGGTGCAACTCCGGCGGCAATAGCAGCCTCCTGAGCCTTTTTCATCTTTGCTTCCTTCTCTGCCTTCTCCTTCTCAACCTGAGCTCGAATAGCGGCAATCATCGCTTCTCTCTGATCCATACTGTTCTTTGTAACCTTCCTTTCCTGCTCTATCTTTGCCTTCTCCTCGGCAATAACCCTCTCGCGTTCTTCTTTAGTAAATCCGCCTAACCCCACTAAAATATCATCTTCTTTCCTTCAGCTTTTGCAATACATCAAGCTTTACTTGATCTACGATCAATCTTTGTTTTGTATACGCTCTAAGATCCGAATGGGATTCTTTCTTTTCATGCGTAGTTTTATGTTCAACATCCTGCGAATGAGCAGTTGATGTTAAATTCTCTTTTTCAGGCTCTTCTGCCTGAGGCTTTACCTCTGCTTTAGTCTCTACTTCCGGTTCTTCATAATCCTCAGTTTGATGCTCATAACCAGATTCCTCATAGACGTCTGTTTCAGATTCAAGCTCAGATTCCTCAAAAGCATCAGGCTCAGGCTCTAAAATTGTAACTGACTCGTCATAGACAGGAACATTTACCTCCACAACAGTCTCTTCCTGATACTCAATCTCCGGCTCTTCATATACCTCAAAGGTTTCCTCAGACTCTGAAACAGCTTCCTCCGATAATACCTCGGTCTCTGCGTCTCCCATCTCCTCTGATGTTGAAGCTTCAACTGCATCAACAGATTCTTCAGACATTCTTTGAAGCTCAGAATCGTCCGTCTCTTCCGATACTTGATCCTCAGGAACAACCTGCTCTATCTTCTCATCATATCTGTCAAATGCTTCGAAAAGATCATCCTTTTTCTTGCTGCTCCAATCATCAAGTCCCGCATCAATACTTGCAAGAAGAGCTTCTGCTTCTCTCAGCATTTCTGCCTCTTTATCAAATTTTGCAGTTAATTTGCTCTCACCTTGAACAAGCATCTTGTCATATTCGTCAAAGACCTCATCATGCTTGTCTTTTTCTGTTCTTGGAGCTCTTACCTTTGGTTCAGAAGATTCGTTCCTTTTATCACTCCATCTCTTACCACCTGAAAGTGCAGCATCAGCTTCTGCGAGAAGCGCTGCTATCTCATCATCAAATGAAGGTGAAACAGATTCTTCTACAACCTCTGAAATCTCAGGTTCTTCCTCTACTACAGGTTCTTCTACAACCTCTGAAACCTCAGGTTCTTCCTCTACTACAGGCTCTTCTACAACCTCTGAAACCTCAGGTTCTTCCTCTACTACAGGTTCTTCTATAACCTCTGAAACCTCAGGTTCTTCCTCTACTACAGGCTCTTCTACAACCTCTGAAACCTCAGGCTCCTCCTCTACTACAGGTTCTTCTATAACCTCTGAAACCTCAGGCTCTTCCTCTACTACAGGTTCTTCTATAACCTCTGAAACCTCTGTCTCTTCCTCTACTGCAGGTTCTTCTACAACTTCAACTTCAGGCTTTACTTCTTCGGCCTTTGTCTCTTCAACCTTTGTTTCCTCAGCTTTTACTTCCTCGGTCTTTGTTTCTTCAACCTTCTTCTCTTCGGTTCCTTTCTTCTCCTTGATCTCGGAAACCTTTTCAGAAACCTTCTCGGATACGGCACCCTTTAACTCGCCGCCTTTTTCTACAACCTTATCCTTAACGGCTGATGCCTTTTTCTTTGCTGCCTTCTTAAATAATCCGGCTTTCTCGGCAACAGCATCCTTCACTGCATCTACGCTATCTGAGAAATTCTCCTCCAATGCTTCAGGGGGTAATTCACCCTTTTCAACTGCCTCTTTCTTGGCTTTTCGTTCTTCCTGCTTCTTCTGCTTTTCAGCTTTTTTAGCAGCGCGCTTGTCAGCCTTTTCCTGACGCTTTACAGCCCATTTATTGAGTGTGCTCTGAGAAATGAGTTGATCAAGATTCTCGATCTCATCGCCCATCAGAAGTATCTGAGCCTCTCCGGGATCAATGATCTTTTTGTCACGCTCCAAAAGCTCAGACTCATAGGCATCAAGCTCCTCATCAGACTCAAGAATTGAACTTTCGGGATAACGATACAGTTCATCCTCAGCATCCTTGATTCGCTTTTTCTTAAGTTCCTTTGCCTTCTCAAGATATTCTGAGCTCTGGTAAAGATCATTGAGGAAAGAATACTCAGCATCAAAGCTTTCATTCTCTCCCTTTGCCTTATAAAGCTTCATAAACTCATAGCTGATCTCATCGCTCCTATCAGGAGTGAGCAAGGGCTTATAAATATCGAATAATTCAAATGGGGTTGCTTTTTTGCTCTTTGCGAATTCATATTCGAGCTTTACTTTATCAAGATCTCCCTCTGAAGAATAATACCTATAAATATCAAGATATGTGGAAGCCTTCTCTATTTCTCCCACTTCTAAATATAACAAAACCAGGAAATAGATAATCCTATTTCCTCCCGGTGCAATATTGTGTGCCAGCAAAAGCGCATGGCGACTCTCGTTGTAATTGCCTGTGGCGAGCATCACCTCGCCGCAAACCCTCAAAAACTGTGGATTGAGTGACTTGGTCAAATCCTGCTTTCTAATGAGTTCTATAGCCTGATCATATTCTTTGTTCTCAGCGAATTCCTTTATTTTGTTGACCTCTGCCACAGTAATACCGTTTGCCAAAACTAATCACCAACTTCTCGTGCCCTGAACAATTCATTTTGTCAAAAAAGCACGCAAAAATACGAGGTTATTCTATCACATTTCGTCAAATTTTACAACAATCAAGCCGAAATTTTGCTATCTTTTTCAGCCTCTTTTTCAACTATCCAAGATTTTGTAAGAAATGCGAACAAGCCTCCTGCGATAAAACCGAATAAATGAGCCATATTATCAACATTTGTCTCAAGCATACCTTGTGCCAGACAATAACCCAAATAGAACACTATCCGTCTAAAAAGCGATGCTCCGTCCTCTTTTCGCTTCAAGAAAGCAATCACGCATAGAGCACCAAGAACTCCCATGATCGCACCGGATGCCCCCAATGAAAATGCAGGATCCAACCTCGAATAATGATAAAATACCGAACCTAATGACGAGGCCAATCCGGTCCCGAGATACAAGAGGACAAAATACAGTCTTCCAAGTTTCTTTTCAAAATCATATCCTAAAAATCCCAAAAGAAGCATATTACTATACAGATGCATAGTTCCGCCGTGAAGAAACATTGCCGTAAATAGCCTATACCACTCTCTATTTTCGATCACAGTTTTGTAGCTGTCAGCATAGCCCTGTACGATACTCTCTGCCAACTCTCCATTTTTCCAAAAATACATGCCGAAAAAAATGATGATATTAGACAATATGATAATTGCCGTCATCCATGGAACAAATGGCTTTGGCTTTTTCACTGATCTTACTGTGGTTTTAAGTCCTTCCATAGACGAATCAAACTCCTCAGGCTGATTCTCAAATACATGAACTGACCTGCTATCCTCTGCAACCACCCACAAGCCATCTATATGCTCTATGATCTGCCTTTTATCGTCGTCAAGCAAACCATCCGAAAAAACCATGATACAAAGAAATTTCACATTGTCAGCAGGATAATTCTTAAATGCCCCAGTGACTCTTTGCATGCCCTTGATATTCCCAACAGATTCAATATATTCATTTGCCGACACATTTTCCGAATACCTGACCAAAAGAACATTATAAAAGGAATCTTCCGTTTCACGACATAGCAAATTGGAGCTTATCCTTGAAAACTCTTTATATCCATGTTCAAGATAATATTTTTTTATGATATCAATCATTATATCACCTAAATTTTAAAAGGGCTGTCAAAAGGACAGCCCTAAAACTCAATGTATTAGTGCATCGGTCGCAGAATAACTGGACTAATGCGCAGAATGCTTGCCCGAGAGTGCATACCTAAAAACGTAGGCGTAGCGGGCTACGCTGAGGCTTTTAGGTGTGTGCTATCGGGATAAGCAGGCAAGCATTCGGTCCAG
>JAFYAS010000017.1 GCA_017540605.1 Lachnospiraceae bacterium
CACCAAGGTCGTATACCATGATCTTCTGCTCTGACTCATTATCAAGACCATATGAAAGTGCTGCTGCTGTAGGCTCGTTGATGATACGCTTTACGTCCATACCTGCGATACGTCCTGCATCCTTGGTTGCCTGACGCTGTGCATCTGTGAAGTATGCAGGAACTGTGATAACTGCCTCTGTAACCTTCTCGCCGATGTATGCTTCAGCATCTGCCTTAAGCTTCTGAAGTGTCATAGCTGAGATCTCCTGAGGAGTATACTGCTTGTCATCGATAGTTACCTTGTAATCAGAACCCATATGTCTCTTGATAGAAGCAATGGTCTTATCTGCATTTGTTACAGCCTGACGCTTTGCAGGCTCACCTACTACTCTCTCTCCGTTTTTTGTGAAAGCCACAACCGAAGGTGTGGTTCTTGAACCCTCTGCGTTGGTGATAACTACGGGCTTACCACCCTCCATAACAGCTACGCACGAGTTTGTTGTACCTAAGTCAATACTTATGATCTTTCCCATTGTTAAATTCCTCCTAGAATTGTATTCAAATAATTATTTACTAAATTAGTTTGCGACCTTCACCATACTGTGACGAAGGACATTCTCTTTATACATATATCCCTTTTGCATCTCTTCTGCGACTACATTCTCACCAAGACTTTCATCATCCACATGAATAACCGCATTGTGAAGATTGGGATCAAATGGCTTTCCAACAGCATCCATTGGCTTTACACCTATATTATTCAGCGTATCCATAAGCTGCTTGTAGATACGATCCACACCATTCTCAAATGGTCTGTCCATATCCTCAGGTGGAATAGATGCCATGGCTCTTTCAAAGTTGTCAACCACAGGAAGAAGTTTCTCTAGCACTTCCTTTGCTCCAACATCGTACATCCTACCTGCTTGCGCCGCCTCACGCTGACGAGCATTCTCAAACTCTGCCAAGAGTCTTTGATACTTTTGAGTCGCGTCCTCAGCAAGCTCCTTCTGCTTTTCAAGCTCAAGCTCCATAGCCTTGCCGCGTCTGCCACTCTTTTTACTTCCCGAAGACTTTGCCACATCATCAGCATCAACCTCTTCGGTGTGAATGTCATGAACCATCTCAGCCTGATCGAGATTCTCCTTAGCCTTCAGTGTTCTTGTGTTGTCATCATCAATCCTGCCATCAGTCCTACCTGATCTTCTGGATTTCTTTGGAGGAGCCTTGACTGCCTCTGTTTCATCTGCCGGATTTATCTCCGGAGTCATGTTTTCTTCCATCGCTTGCACCTCTATTCTTTCTTTTTGCTGAAAATGTCATCCAGCTCTTCAGTCAGACTCTTAAGGGTTGATACCACTTTTTTGTAGTCCATTCGCTTCGGTCCGAAAATACCTATGGTACCCTTAGCGCCCTCCTTCAGCTGATAGGTAGCTGTAACAACACTCAAATCCTGCATATCATCGCTCTTTACCGGAGACTCATCACCGATGTAGATCTGGATATTATTCTCATCCGCCTTGTTGATGGCATCATCCGCCAGATCATTAAGAGCCTTCTTATCCTCAAAGGCCTCCAAAAGTTTCGTTGCTTTAGTAGCATCCGAAAGCTCAGGATACTTTAGAAAATTGGTTCCTCCGCTTGTATAGATCTCAAGCTCTTCAGCCTCGTGGATTGCCTCTATCACGCCCTGGAAAATCCCCTCCAAAACGCCGGCGTATTTCCCCGCCTGCTGCTTCATGGTCTCTATCATCTCAATGTTGATATCGTGAAGCGCTGCGCCCTGCAAAAAAGTATTGATCAGGATGTTAAGCTTTAGAACCTCATCATTGACAAGCTCCTGATGAACATTGATCATCTTGTTTTTTATGACATTGCCATCAACAACTATGACCGCCAACATTGAATCATCGTCAACCTGTGAAAGCTGTACGAACTTTACCTTGGGATCCTGATAATGAGGCGATGTGATCATGGTGGCATATTGCGTATTGGACGCCAACACTCTCGCAACCTGCTTAAGCATCTCCTCAAGTCTATCCACTCTCTCTAAAAGCTCGTTCCTGGTTTCCTTTAACTCAGCAAATTCTTCATCCTTGTCAGACATCAGCTTGTCTACATATAATCTGTAGCCTGCGTCCGTAGGTATCCTTCCTGCTGAGGTATAGGGCTGCACTATATATCCCAATTCCTCAAGGTCAGCCATCTCATTTCTGATGGTAGCTGAACTAAGGTTTAGATCGGTGTATTTTGAAATTGTCCTGGAGCCAACCGGCTCACCCGTCTCCATATAATTGGCGATGATCGCCTTAAGTATCTTTAACTTACGATCATCCAATTCCATGACATCATCTCTTTTCTTTTTATATTAGCACTCAAATTAAATGAGTGCTAACATCTTGTACTAATGTAACACCGAACAAAGTATTTGTCAATCTTTTTTTACAAAAGAAATAAGCCTCAGAATGTAAATCCAAGGCTTTTTATATTATGAAATCCGACATGACATAATTACTAACCCATATGCCCGCATCAGTAAGGTGAAGTCTGTCATCTTCAAGCACAAGCATTTTTTCATCTATATGCTTCCTTATAACTTCTCCATAGATCTCAAATATATCTTTTCCAAAAGTCTCATGATAGTTCTTGACAGAGATACCCTTCATAGTACGAAGTCCTAAGAAAATATATTCCTCCATGTGATCCTTTTCACTAACAACAGTGATCTCCTCATGCCAAGACTTTGTCATACCGTTGTTTTTTTCATAGGTCAATTCCTCATATCTTTTTAGCTCCGAATTATTCTTAAAACGAAGATCATCAATATAGGATGATGCCCCAAGCCCCAGTCCCAGATACCTTCCATCTGTCCAATAGGTCAGGTTGTGTCTTGATTCATATCCGGGCTTAGCATAATTGGATATCTCGTATCTTTTATAGCCATAACCCGCAAGCATAGTCTTTGTAAAATTGTACATATTGTGAGTGGTTTCTTCATCCGGAAGAGAATCAAGTACCTTCTCATCATCATAAAATGGTGTGCCTTCTTCTATGATCAGATCATAGCAGGAAATGTGTTCAGGCTTAAGCGCTATAACCTTCGAAAGTGTCACTCTGAAATCCGACAAGGTCTGTCCCGGAAGTCCCGACATCATATCTATATTGATATTATCAAAGCCTGCAGCTCTCGCATCATGCATAGTTGCGACAAATTTTTCATAGGTATGAATCCTGCCCAAAAGCTCAAGCTCCTTTTTGTTGGCGGATTGAAGTCCTATGCTTATTCTGTTTATTCCTAGCTGCCTATACCCTATAAGCTTTTTTTCATCCGTTGTTCCGGGATTCATTTCTAGGGTTATTTCAGCATTCTCTGAAACGATAAACACTCTTTTTATGGCATAAAAAATCTCCTCCAGCAAAGGAAGCTCCAATATGCTTGGAGTTCCCCCACCAAAGAAGATCGTATCTACTATTGTATCATCAAAAAGCCCCTTATATGACTCGATCTCACGCACAAGAGCTTTTGAATATTTTTCCATCTGTCTAAAGTCACAGCCGCCAAAAGAGAGGAAATCGCAATAATTGCATTTCCTTAAACAGAATGGTATATGAATATATAAACTAAGCTTTTTTTCCATTTTTCAAAAACAAGGACTGTCTTTCGACAGTCCTTATATATCAATCTTCATCCTCGAGCATAGACTGGTATATCGCCAGCAATTCAATCAATTCCTGATTTTCAGGAGATTCCTTGAACTATTGGCAGTATCAGTATATCACCCTTTTTATATTGTATCAAGCTATTCTTCATCTAATTTCAGTACACTCATGAATGCCTTTTGCGGTATCTCTACACTTCCGATCTGTCGCATACGTTTCTTGCCTTCCTTCTGTTTTTCAAGAAGCTTCTTCTTTCTGGAGATATCACCACCATAACACTTGGCAAGGACATCCTTTCTCATAGCCTTTACGGTTTCTCGGGCTATGACCTTGCCACCGACTGCCGCCTGAATAGGTATCTCGAAAAGATGTCTTGGTATCTCACCCTTTAACTTTTCACACATCTTTCTTCCACGCTCGTAAGCTGTATCCTTGTGTACGATAAATGAAAGGGCGTCCACTTCTTCCTTGTTGATCAGGATATCAAGTTTCACAAGACTTGATCTTACATAGCCTTTCATCTCATAATCAAATGAAGCGTAACCGCGAGACCGTGACTTTAATGCATCAAAGAAATCGTAAATGATCTCATTTAACGGAAGATCATACTTAAGAAGCGCTCTGGTCTCTTCCATATATTCCATACTTATATAGACGCCTCTTCTTTCCTGACATAGCTGCATGATAGAACCCACATATTCCGTAGTCACCATAATCTCTGCTGATACAAAGGGCTCCTCCATATATTCAATGGTCGAAGGATCCGGTAAATTTGAAGGATTGGTAAGCTCTATCACTTCTCCGTCCGTCTTGTGCACCTTGTAGATAACGCCGGGAGCTGTGGTCACCAGATCAAGATTGTATTCTCTTTCAAGTCTTTCCTGTATGATCTCAAGATGCAACAGTCCAAGGAAACCACACCTAAATCCGAAACCGAGAGCAATAGAGGTCTCAGGCTCATAGCTTAATGAAGCATCATTTAGCTGAAGCTTTTCAAGAGCATCACGAAGATCGGGATACTTTGCTCCGTCTGCAGGATACATTCCGCAGTAAACCATAGGATTGACCTTCTTGTAGCCGGGAAGTGCTTCAAGACAGGGATTCATTGCATCCGTCACAGTATCACCCACACGTGTATCAGAGACATTCTTAAGGCTTGCAGTAATATAGCCTACCATACCTGCCGCAAGCTCATCGCAGGGGATAAACTGCCCCGCTCCGAATATTCCTACCTCTACAACCTCGGCCTCCGCTCCGGTTGCCATCATACGAATGGTGGTTCCCTTCTTTACAGAGCCATCCATCAGTCTGCAGAAAATGATAACACCCTTATAAGAATCATATACACTATCAAATATCAATGCCTTAAGAGGTGCATTGTAATCACCTGTTGGTGCAGGTATCTTAGTTACGATCTGCTCTAAAACCTCATCTACATTGAGTCCTGTCTTGGCTGAGATCTTGGGGGCATCCTGAGCCTCTATACCGATAACATCCTCTATCTCGTTTATGACTCTTTCAGGCTCAGCAGAGGGAAGATCTATCTTGTTTATAACAGGCATCACATCAAGATCATGATCAAGAGCAAGATATACATTGGCCAGGGTCTGAGCCTCTATACCCTGAGCAGCATCCACCACAAGAATAGCTCCCTCGCAGGCAGCCAAGCTTCTCGATACCTCATAATTGAAATCCACATGACCCGGAGTATCGATGAGATTGAAAATATATTCCTTGCCATCCTTCGCCCTATAAACCGTACGCACACACTGGCTCTTGATGGTGATACCTCTTTCTCTCTCGATATCCATATTGTCAAGAACCTGCTCCTGCATCTCGCGGGAGGTCAAAAGACCGGTCTTTTCAATGATCCTGTCAGCAAGAGTGGACTTACCATGATCTATATGGGCAACAATACAAAAATTTCTGATCCTGCTCTGATCGTAATCTGACATTTGGTACTCTCCTTACAACTTTTAGAAAAAAAGAGCTTCGGCAACCGAAACTCTTTTTTTAAGTTTATATATTTTTGATTAAAGCTTATTCACAGCCTGAGCAAGTCTTGAAACTTTTCTAGCAGCTGTATTCTTGTGGAATACACCCTTGCTCTTGGCCTTATCGAGCTTCGAGGTAACCTTGAGCAATGCGTCGCTTGCAGCAGCCTTATCACCAGCAGCGATTGCCTCCTCTACCTTCTTTACATAAGTCTTGATTTCAGACTTGATCATCTTATTTCTAAGAGTCTTCTTCTCGATAACCTTAATTCTCTTCTTAGCAGATTTGATATTAGCCAAACCGTACACCTCCAAACTTTCTAGATTGATAAAATATCTGATATGAAGTGCTTTGGCACAACCGGACACGGACAATCTGCCTCGCACATACTCAACTATATTAAAGGATTGGTCTTCATTTGTCAACAACTTTTTAGACTTATTTTTATGGTTGACAAACATCTCACAAATGTAAATAATAATCTTTATGAAGAATATAGAAAAAAACATTAAAGAGAATAATTATTTTCCCATATATATGTTACTCGGAAATCAAGCCTATTTAAAAAACAAATGGCGTAACAAGCTGATAAATGCTTTAGTTAATCCCGGTGACGATATGAACTACACCCGTTTCAAGGGCGAAGACATAGATGCCAATGAGATCATGTCTCTGGCGCAGACTATGCCTTTTTTTGCTGAGAAAAGAGTGATAGTTGTCGAGGAATCCGGTTTCTTCAAAAATGCCGTAAAGGGCTATGATGACTTTGCCGAGGATCTTAAAGCGATTCCTGAAAGCACTGTTATGATCTTTTGCGAGTCCGAGGCTGACAAAAGACTTAAGGCATATAAGGCCGTTACCTCTGTCGGATATATCGCAAGCTGCGACACCCCAAAATCAAATCTTATCGCTACCTGGATACTTCAGGAAGCAAAGACACTTGGACGAAATATAGACAAGGATACCGCAGCCTACTTAAACGAGAAGGTAGGAAACGACATGCTTCTTATAAGCAACGAGCTTGATAAGCTTATTGCATTTACCGAAGGAAGATCGAGCATTACTCTAGACGATATCAATGAAATCTGTACCGATCAAACCGAAGAGAAGATGTTTGATTTCCTTGATGCCTTAACTATGCGTCACAGAGAAACTGCACTCAATCTGTTCTATGACCTTCTAGAACTGAGAGTAAACGAAGTATATATGGTTGCAAGGATCTCAAGCCAGATAAGCAATGTACTTAAGCTTCGCTCACTTATGGACGAAGGTGTTGATTACAAGCGCTTTGCGGAGATAACCAAGCTTCACCCCTTTGTTATCAAAAAATCTAGCTCTCATGCGAAGAACTGGACAAAAGAGGAACTGCTTAACTGTTACAATCTTGCAGTTGATACAGATTACAAGATCAAAAGAGGTATCATGTCACCGACTGAGGTTGTGGAACTGCTGATCGTGGAGATCACTGGGTGATATGATCCGACCTTTGGGCTCCGGAATAGGAATACCTCTATCCCTAGCAACCTCTAACCATAAATTAATTGATGTTTCTATTTCCTTTACTGCTTCAGTCACTGTGTCACCGTCAGCCATACATCCTTCCAATTCAGGTACCTCAGCAATAAATCGATTGTCTTCCTTACTCCACCATATAATAATTTGATATTTATTCATAATCTTCCCTCCTTGTCCATAAACAGCTTACGGATCTGTTTTATCTGATATGCCTTTGCTTTTGACCTGTCTCTCTTATCAGGTTGTATATCAACAATTCTTTTCATAATATCATCCACAAAAATGTAGTGATCTCCCCTTATTCGATCAAGTGAAATATCATAAGCCTCCAACATATTGCACAATTCGATGAATTTTATATTATTGTCACTTTTCCCATCTAATATCTTCATTAACAACTTTTCGTGTTTATCCATCTTTTACCTCCTTATATTATAATAATTAAAATGTTCAAAAACAAGGGATTCTTTCTCTACCTCTTCCTCACCTCAAAAGCCCCAATATCAGAGGTGCAAGTCCACTTGACTCCATGCTCTTCAAGTCTTTCGATAAGCTCCTTGTGGGGATGACCATAGCTTCCGCCTCTTTCACAGGAGATTACTGCACTCTTGGGCTTTACGATATCAAGGAATTCATCCGAGGTGGAATATCTGGAACCGTGATGAGCCACCTTAAGGATATCTATATCTCCTATCAAATCTTTATATAAATAGAGCTCCGGCTCAGCTTCACTCCCGATATCTCCCGTAAGAAGTAATCTCACACCATCATAATCCGCCACCATGACAGTCGACATATCGTTGGCATTGTCAAATGGCCTGTCTGCCTTGGGATAGATGCATGTCATGGTAAAGCCTTCCTTATTAAGCTTCATACCCGGCCTAAGATAAGAAACCGAAGTCCCGGCATTCAAAGCATTTTCCGCGAGTTCCTTGTATGTATCAACATCCTTACAGGCATAGGGCATGTAAAATGTTCCTACCTTCACTCCACTTCTTTCCTGCATATTCAAAAGCTCAACTATCCCATTGATATGATCCATGTCACTATGAGTAATGATCACATGGTCAACTCTCGATATACCATAGTGCTTAAGGGCAGGAAGAATGATATTTTCTCCCACCTTCTTTTCGCTGGAGCTTCCACCATCAACAAGTATGGTTTCTCCGCACCTTGTCCGAAGTAGTATCGAGTCCCCTTGTCCCACATCAAGAAATGTCACCATATCCTCCTTGGGACGCCATAAGACAAGAACAATCAAAGTTGCTGAGACAACAAGCAATGAAATATTTACAAATAAAGATCTTAAATACAGCTTTTTTAGTTTTAAGAAATGATCTCTGTTTGGTCGTTTCATTAACTCAGAATCCCCTCGCTCTCTCCCCAAAAAGAGTAATGCACAAAGCATAACCAAAAGTCCATAATATAAGATCATCTGCCAGCTTTTCATCGCTCCCGCTATAACTGTAGAATATGGTAGCTTTACGGTCACACCACACAAGCCCATATAAAGCCTCAGAATAAGCTTTGAAGGCACAAGTAATATCCCGGCTAAACTATAGCTTAATAGCCCCACCAATATCCCGACTATCCCAAATAGAAGAAGAGGTGCAGCCAAAGGTATCACTATGAGATTTAAAAGAACAGACCAGGGACAAAAGGATCCATAGAAATACAGATTAAGGGGTAATGTTACTGAAAGAACGGAAATACTGAAAAGCAAAGAACTTATAAAAGCATATAAAATCTTATATATAAATTTCCTCACCCCGGAATACTTTTTGATGTCATAATCCGGAATAAGCTTTGAAAGACAGGGATATACCACTCCTATTCCTATCACCGCTGCATAGGAAAAAAGGAATCCCGTATCATATAGCTTTAATGGATTGGAAAAAACAAGAATAAACAGACTTACTGCCATAGCAGTTAAAAGATCAGAAAAACGCCCAAGTATATCTCCCACTATCACAAAGGTTAGCATGATAGCTGCCCTCATAGTAGAATCGGAGGCGCCGGTCATATATCCATAGGAAAATGTAAAGAAAATACCTACTGTCCCGGAAAACAAATACGGAAGTCCAAGAAGTCTTAAGAGCTTATATACCGTGCCGGCTATGAGCCCAATATGGAGTCCCGACAAGGCGGTTAAATGATTTATATTGCACCTTTGAAAATCCTCCTTCACATTATCAGGAAGCTCTGTCTTGTCACCCAAAAGCATAGCCTTTAGAACTCCGGCAGTCTCGGGATCAGCAGATTTATCTATGATATGCGAAAGCACCCTTTTTAGATATACGAGCTTATTCTTTATACGATTGAAAAAGCTTGATGCCTCTGATCCCACAACACTTATTTCAGGATCAAAGACAGTCAGATCCTTTCCACGTGCCCTTGCATAGTTATAATTATCAAACTGACCGGGATTGGTCCCATGCTTAGGCTTGATAAAATTCCCTGTAACCTTTAGTATATCCCCAACCTGATAATTGACATCATTTCCTTCTGAAATATAAATACTCACACCAAGCTTATGATCCATACACTTTATATTTATCACATCATATCCCTTAGCATTTTCAAATGAACTAATCGTACCAACCAATTCCCCACTAAAAGCAGCCCGCAAGGAATCGTAATACTTTTCCTTCGGGCTTTTTACTGTGATCGCCGGGTTTTGTAACAAAGCCTCTCCAAGCACAAACAAAACGGCAAAAAACAGCAGCTTTCTTTTCAATTTTAAACCTCTTGAATTATCGAAACTAAACAGCTACATACTATGATGTTGGGGTCAAAAGGTATTTTGCCCCCAACTGATACCACGGATTGCTTCCCGCAATCCTACAAACATTCGCTATTCGGTTTCAGGACTTATAAGATCAGCATTTTTCTCCAATGCATTGCTTATATC
>JAFYAS010000018.1 GCA_017540605.1 Lachnospiraceae bacterium
CGGTATCTATTCGGATGATGATGTTACAGTAGATAAGACTACACTTAGTGTGAGCTATGATGATAAGGAAGCAGGCACAAGAGATGTTATATTGGAGAATATCGCACTTGCCGGAGCAAAGAAGGCTTTCTATGAGATAGATGCTTCAAAGACCTTGGAGGGTGCTGCAACCATAGGAAAGCGTCCATTGTTTATCAAGGTTGACGGAACTGTAAAGCAGTATCTCGGTGAGGACAAGATAACTCAGGATAGCTTTGATTTCCCTCCTTCAATAGACAAGGAAGCCTTTGAGGATGATGCCGAGGCTGACAAGGTTGAGGCTATGGTATCTCTTGATGGAGGACTTAAGAATGTAGTAACTCTTACCTATCAGATACCTCCAGTACAACAGGGTGAGACCTATGATGTTCCTGTGACAGCTCTTGCAGACAATTATGCAGTAAGCTGCAAAAATGCGAATGTAAAGCTTCAGGTTCTTCAGGAAAAGGCTATTCCTTATACAGGAGCCAATCCTGAAGAGGAGAACTTTACAATAGAAACAACTGATGGTAATGACGGATGGTCAACAGAGGTTGTTACACTTAAGCCTCGTATCGCCCATGATGATCATTACTATGATCTGATACTTTTAAAGGGAGAGACCAACTGGACAGATTCTTATGTGATAGATGATGACAGTTCACTAAATGATAAAGACCTTCAGGTATTGGTCAAGAATTCAGTCTCCGGTGCATACAGTTCAGAGTCTGATGTTCTTCATTTCAAGGTAGATACAAAAGCGCCTACATTTGGAAGCTCAGAGTTCTCTGCAAACAGCAGCAATCTCCTGACAAGCATAGGCAATTTCTTCACCTATGGTAACTTCTTCCAGGAGACAGTGAATGCAAAGCTTACCTTCAAGGACAACAAGAGTGGACTGGATAGGATATACTATGATCTAAAGGGGGGAGATGATTGGTCGGAAAAGAGTCTTCCTGAGGATGGAGTCTTCTCGGTTGATATTCCTCTTGGAACCAACAATGAGATCACCTTCTATGTCACAGATAAGGCTGGCAATGAGTCCGAGGTTATCAAGCTTTTAGGTAATGCAGACGGTAGTCTTTGGGTTATTGAAAGAAATGACCCCAAGCTTATTGGTACTCACGTAGAGAACCTTGATGGTGATAGAATATCGAACCTTACCAGTGGAAACTGGTACAATCAGCCTGTACAGGTTGTAGCTGATATTTCCGAGAGCGAGTCGGGTATTCAGTATGCTGACTGGTATGTAAACGGAGCTTCAGAGAGGATCATTGAGGATTCTTGGAAGAAGAGCAGTGAAACCGGTTCCGTAGCACTTAAGTATCCTATTACCAAGAGTGGTGTTTATGAGGTTTCAATAGATGTAACTGACAATGCCAACAACAAGATGGGCATGAAGGAGCTTAACAATATCAGAATCGATCTTGAGGCTCCTGAGATCATTGTTGATGAGGATGCCATAAAGGGTGGTTATACCACAAGTATGGAGGTTCCGTTTATGGCGACAGATGATGTCAGCGGAATCTACAAAGTGACTGTTGTTCCTCCGCTTGGACCTGTTGTAGAGGCTACCAAGAAGTCTGATGGCAATTATACATTTACAGCAGGTATGTCAGGTGAGTTCACTATATATGCAAGAGATGAGGCGGGCAATGAGTCATCAAAGAAGGTGACTATTGACAAGATTTCCAATGAAGTACCTCAGAATGCTTCTGTTGTATGGACACCGGATACTCCCAACGGACTTAATGGATGGTACAATACTTTCCCTGTAGCGACTATTACACCTGCAACCCAGAAGGGAAGTACACCTGTTACCACATATTACAGATTGTGGACAGGAGATGAGCCTTCCCAAGCGACAGGCATTAAGGAAGCCACCGATGTTAAGATTACTTCAGACGGCATCTGGAACTTAAGAGTATGGACTGAGACAGATGCAGGCATAAAGAGTGATGGAGAATATTTCGGAACAGTTTACGTAGATACTACCAAGCCTGATACAGGAGTATCAAAGGTTGTGGCAGAGACATCATCACAGACAGTCACATTTGTGATGACTGACAATATGAGTGGTATTGATACAGGCAGGATTGCAGTAAACAACGGAAGTCAGGCGATTGAGTCGACAGTTGCTGCCAATGCCGACGGTACAGGCTATACCGGTTCATTTGTTGTAAGCAATCCCGGTGAGTATACAGTAACTGTATATGATATAGCAGGAAATGTTTCAACTCAGGCAACATATAAGCCGATGACTATGAAGGTTAATACCATCAAGTCGATCACAGAGAATAGTGCTGTGATCAGCAACAATGTATATAGAGGAACTTATGCCATAAGCGCACTCAAGTACGAATACAAGAAGGCTTCTGACAAGAATTATTCGGAGATCACACCTTATGCAGTGAAGGATTCCGATGGTAATATGACCGGTTCATATACTTTCTCAAGCCTTGAGCCCAGTACGAAGTACAATTATCGTATGACTGCTGTATCGGCAGCAGGAGAGGTGCTTACCTACACCGGAAGCTTTAAGACTGCCGGAGCTACAGGTATCTCAATTACAGGTGTTGCTATAGATGCTGACAATTCATCAAGTGATATCACAGTTTCACTTCTTTCAGGAAATACAGTTCTTGATACCGCTGACATAAAGAGTGGAGAGAAGTTTACATTTGCTAATGTTCCTGATGGCAACTACAATATTTCCGCAACCAACGGAACAACCTCAAGAACCATTTCGGTAAATGTCAACAACAAGAAGGTGATAGATCCTAAGGGAGATATCCTTATCACACTTAGAAAAGGTATGGCTACATCAGTTAATCTGGTGGGCTCAAAGACACCGAATGTTTCTGTATCGGGACTTGAGGATATATTCAGCTATGACACAGTAAACTTCACTGAAGACGATAAGAAGTTTATTGAGCAGGGCGGAACAGTAGAATTCAGGCTGAATGTTGCATATCGTGCCGCAAGTGCGGTATCTCAGACGGATCTTGCTGCTGTTTACAATGTGATCGACAAGAACGAAAAGGTCAATATGTTCATAGACCTTGACCTCTACAAGATCAGAACCTATGCTTCAGGTGCTGTGGAGTCAAAGGTTCAGGTGCATGAGCTCTCCGGCGGTGTATCTATCAAGGTTGTTCTTCCTCTTCCTTCGAAGGTCGCAAAGGCTGACGAGAAGAGCGTATTCAGAGTACACAACAGCTCTGCAAGTCAGTTGAAGGATATTGATAAGTCGTCTGTAAGCTACACAATAAAAAGTAGTAAGTTCTCAACCTATGCCTTGGTATATGCTACAAGCGGTGAAGAAAAGGATGACACCACTGAGGCAACAACTGAGGCCAAGGAAAAGGATAAGACAAAGAAGGACAAGACCACTACTGAAGAAGGTAAGAAGAGTGATACAAAGGAAGTTGCAGATGCTTCCGGCGGAACAAGAAGAGGTGGCGGAACTACTATCAGGAATTACGATTCATCACCAAAGACCGGTGATGAGGCGCCTGTTGCAGCAGTTGCAGTAACCATGATAGTTTCAATGCTTGGAATCATACTTCTAAAGAAAAAAGAAACAAAATAAAACATAAACGGCGAGGACTAAAACGGTCTTCGCCGTTTCAATTTTGCACTTTACATCAGAGACATTTCTTGGTATAATGCTGTCTATGTGTGATTAAAAAAGGAAATACATTATTTTAAGGAGGATTCATAAATGAATTTCACAGTTGAAACAATGGAAAAGAATATGGCAAAGCTGACCGTTACGGTTCCCGCTGCCGATTTTGAGAAGGCCACTACTACGGCTTATAACAAGCAGAAAAGCAAGATTGCTGTTCCCGGTTTCAGAAAGGGAAAGGTGCCTCAGAAGTATCTTGAGAAGATGTACGGTGCAGAGATATTTTACGAGGATGCTGCGAATATTTGTATTCAGGATACCTATCCTTCCGTAGTTGATGAGTGTGAGCTTGAGATTGTTTCAAGACCTGAGATAGACGCAGAGCAGATGGAGAAGGGCAAGGACTTCATCTATACTGCTTTGGTAGCTACAAAGCCTGAGGTTACTCTTGGCGAGTACAAGGGAATTGAAGTAGAGAAGGCCGATACTCTTGTATCAGACAATGATGTTGATGCAGAGCTTGAGAGAGTCAGAATGCAGAACAGAAGAACAGTAGAGGTTACTGATCGTGCTTCCGAGATGGGAGATACAGTTGTGATCGACTTCGAGGGTTCTATAGACGGAGTTCCTTTTGAAGGCGGCAAGGGTGAGAATCATCCCCTTGAGCTTGGCTCTCATACATTTATCGAGGGCTTTGAGGATCAGCTGGTTGGAAAGAATATCGGTGATGAAGTAGATGTAAATGTTACCTTCCCTGAGGATTATCAGGCAGAGGATCTTGCAGGTAAGCCTGCACTCTTCAAGGTTAAGGTTAATGCTATTAAGACCAATGAGCTTCCTGAGCTTGATGATGAGTTTGCATCAGATGTTTCAGAGGAAGCTGAGACCATGGAAGAGTATAGAGAAGAGCTTAGAAAGAAGCTTGTAGCTGATAAGGAAGCAGCAGCAAGAACAGCTAAGGAAGAGGCTGTTGTAAAGGCTATCATCGAGAATGCAACTATGGATATTCCTGAACCCATGATCGAGTCAACCAAGGAGCAGATGTTCAATGAGTTCGCTCAGAGGATCAGCTATCAGGGCCTTTCTATCGAGCAGTATCTCCAGTTCACCGGAATGGATAGAGAGAAGTTCATGGAGACATTGAATCCCCAGGCTTTAGAAAGAATCCAGTCAAGACTTGTGCTTGAGGCTGTTGCAAAGGCAGAGAACCTCACAGCAACAGATGAGGAGCTTGATGAAGAGCTTACTAAGATGGCTGAGATGTATCAGATGGAGAAGGATAAGCTTATCGAGATCGTCGGAGAGGATGAGAAGAAGGCTATCAGACTTGACATCGAAGTAAAGAAAGCAGTTGATTTCGTAGTTGAGGCTGCAACTGAAAAATAAGATTATTTGTTACGGAGGTAGGTTAAATGAGCTTTATACCTTATGTCATTGAGCAAAGCAGTAAGGGTGAGCGTTCCTATGATATTTATTCCCGTCTGTTAAAGGACAGGATAGTATTTTTGGGCGAAGAGGTTACAGATGTTTCTGCCAATCTTGTCATAGCACAGCTCTTATTTTTAGAGTCTGAGGATCCTTCAAAGGATATCAATCTCTATATAAACAGTCCTGGTGGTTCAGTTTCTGCCGGTTGGGGTATCTATGACACTATGCAGTATATAAAGTGTGATGTTTCAACTATTTGTTGTGGAATGGCTGCAAGTATGGGAGCATTCCTTCTTTCCGGAGGAGCAAAGGGCAAGAGATTTGCACTTCCCAACTCAGAGATCATGATTCATCAGCCTCTTGGTGGAGCTAAGGGTCAGGCTACAGAGATCAAGATCGTGGCAGATCACATTTTAAAGACAAGAGCCAAGCTTAACAAGATCCTTGCTGAGAATACAGGAAAGCCTCTTGAGGTTATAGAAAGAGATACCGAGAGAGATAACTATATGAGCGCGCAGGAAGCTATGGAATACGGCTTGATCGATAGCGTGATCACCAATCGTATAACAAATGAGGATGATAAGAAATGAAAAAAGATATGACCGATGAGAAACTGAGATGCTCCTTCTGTGGAAAAACTCAGGATCAGGTTAAAAAACTTATCGCCGGCAATGATGTCTATATCTGCAATGAATGTGTGGATATCTGTGCCGATATCATGGAGGACGAGCTTGATATAGAGGATCTCGATGAGGGTATCAATCTGTTAAAGCCCAAGGAGATCAAGCAGTTCCTTGATGATTATGTGATAGGACAGGAGGACGCTAAAAAGGTTCTTTCTGTTGCGGTTTACAATCATTACAAGAGAATATTGTCAGGAAAGACCTTGGATGTAGAGCTCCAAAAGAGCAATATCATTATGCTTGGTCCCACCGGTTCAGGTAAAACATATCTTGCACAGACACTTGCAAAGCTCTTGAATGTGCCATTTGCTATCGCTGATGCTACTGCACTTACAGAGGCAGGATATGTGGGCGAGGATGTAGAGAACATCCTTTTAAAGCTTATACAGGCTGCTGATTATGATGTGGACAAGGCAGAGTATGGTATTATCTATATAGACGAGATAGACAAAATCACCAAGAAGGGCGAGAATGTATCCATTACCCGTGATGTATCGGGTGAGGGTGTACAGCAGGCATTACTTAAGATCATAGAGGGTACGGTAGCTTCAGTTCCACCTCAGGGAGGCAGAAAGCATCCACATCAGGAGTTTATTCAGATAGATACTACGAATATCCTCTTTATCTGTGGCGGTGCCTTTGAAGGACTTGACAAGATCATAGAAAGTCGTATCGGCAAGAAGTCTATGGGCTTCAATGCTGAGATTGCAGATAGATCAAAGCAGAATGTGGGAGAGCTCTTCAAGCAGGTGCTTCCTGAGGATTATATAAAGTTTGGACTTATTCCGGAGTTTATCGGTCGTCTTCCTATTTCAGCTACTCTTGATCTGTTGGATGAAGAGGCATTGATTAAGATCTTGACAGAGCCGAAGTCGGCTATCTGTAAGCAGTACAAGAAGCTTTTTGAGATGGATGGCGTGGAGCTTGAATTTGATCAGGATGCGCTAAAGACCATTGCAGAGCTTGCGATGAAGAGAAAGACCGGAGCCAGAGGACTTCGTTCCATCATAGAGTCTGTAGTCCTTGATCTTATGTATGAGATTCCTTCGGATGAGACGGTTACTAAGGTAACCATTACTAAGGAGCTTGTTGAAAAGCAGGGTGAGGCTTTGATCGAGCGTTCTGAAGGACAAAGACAAAAGATTGGATTTCCCCGTAAAAAGACTAAAAAGAATGCGGGAGAGATAGCATAATATTATATCATGATTGACTAACAAATGTCGGGGTATTGCCTATATCCCGACATTTACTATATTAGATTATTGGAGTGATCATATGAATTTACCTATCGTCGTTTTGCAAGGCATAACTATATTACCGAAAACCACGGTTCATTTTGAGGTGAAGAGCCAAAGCTCAATAGATGCTGTTGATGAAAGTATGCATGGAGACCAGAAGGTTTTTATGATTACCGGAAGAGAGGGCGCAGAGAAGCTGGAGATGAAGTCTCTTTATCCCATCGGTGTTATATGCAAGGTGAAACAGATCATTAAAATGGGAGATAGCCTTGTGAGAGTTCTCATAGAGGCAGGAGAAAGGGCTGAGCTTGTATCCATATCCAATGAGGAACCTATCATAACAGGTGATGTAAGGGTTATAGAGCCCTATGAAGAGGGTGAGCTTGATTCTCTGCAGGTTGATGCCTACAAGCGTGTATTAAAGGATATTTTGAGGGATTTTAAGCGCGGAGATGATCGAGGAAGTAACCTTCTGTTTTCAAGACTTATGGAGCTTGATGATATCTCCGAGCTTTGCTATGCTGTGACGGAATATATCAATCTGGGCTATGAGAAAAAGCAGCTGGTGCTTTCGGCGATTCCCATTGAGGAGCAGCTTGATACACTGATCTATCTTGCTGATAATGAGAAGGATATCAGAAAGATCAAGTCGCAGGTTATAGAAAAGGCAAAAGAGCATTTGTCTGAAAATCAAAAGGAATATGTTCTAAGAGAGCAGATGCGAGCTATCAGAGAGGAGCTTGGTGAAGAAAATATCTCTGACGAGGCTCAGGAATACCTTGAAAAGCTGAAAGCTATGGATATTCCTGATGATACCAGAGAGCATATGGAAAAGGAGATAAAGAGATTTTCCAATATTTCATCTATGTCAAGTGAGAGCGCGGTTCTTCGTACCTACATAGAGACCGTTTTAGCCTATCCCTTTGGAGTATATAATGAGCTTTCATCCGATATCAACAAGGCTATAGATATTCTTGAAAATGATCATTACGGACTTAAGAAGGTCAAGGAAAGAGTAGTGAATTCATTAGCTGTAATGATGCTTTCGTCTGATGTAAAGGCGCCGATCATCTGTCTTGTGGGGCCTCCTGGAACCGGAAAGACCTCGATTGCCAAGTCTATTGCCAAGGCCACAGGAAGAACCTATGAGAGAATGTCTCTTGGAGGCGTCAGAGATGAAGCTGAGATCAGAGGTCACAGAAAAACTTATGTCGGAGCTATGCCCGGAAGACTCGTGACAGCCATAAAGCATAGCAAATGTGCCAATCCTCTGATACTTCTTGACGAGATAGATAAGGTAAGTGCAGACTATAAGGGTGATGTGTCATCAGCTCTTTTAGAGGTGCTTGACAGTGAACAGAATGTAAGCTTTATGGATCATTATATGGAGGTTCCCATAGATCTTTCCAAGGTTTTATTTATCGCTACGGCAAATGATGTATCTATGATCCCCGGTCCTCTCCGTGACAGGATGGAGATCATTGAGGTCAACAGCTATACGGAGAATGAAAAGCTTCACATTGCAAAGCTCTTTTTGGTTGACAAGCAGATAAAAAAGAACGGACTTAAGAAAAAACAGTTTAAGATAGATGAGGCTGCTATTTCAAAGCTAATAGAAGCATATACGAGAGAAGCAGGTGTCAGGGAGCTTGAAAGAACCATAGGAAAGCTGTGTCAGATAGCTGCAAAGCGTATAGTATCGGGAGAAGCAAAGAGCCTTCATGTTACTGAAAAAAAACTTCGCGAGCTTTTGGGTATTGAAAAATACAGGCGTGACAAGGAAGAGCTTCTTGATAAGGTTGGTGCCTGTACCGGTCTTGCATGGACTCAAGTAGGTGGAGATACACTTGAGATCGAGGTCAATGTGATAGATGGAAGAGGTGTGTTAAAGATCACAGGTAATCTCGGTGATGTGATGAAGGAAAGTGCAGAGATAGCACTAAGTCATGTGAGGACACTTCTTTCCGGTGATAAAAAGATTGGAAAGACTTTCTTTGAAAAGCATGATATCCATATACATGTTCCTGAGGGAGCAACTCCGAAGGACGGTCCATCAGCAGGCATTACCATGACAACGGCCATATATTCCGCTTTAACAGGAAAAAAGGTGCGTGGTGATATAGCCATGACAGGAGAGGTGACCTTAAAGGGTAAGGTACTTCCTATAGGCGGCCTCAAGGAAAAGCTTTTAGCAGCAAGACTTGCAGGGAAGAAAGAGGTTTTGATACCATTTGCCAACAAGCCTGATGTATCAGAAATCGATGAGGAGATATATGGCAAGATGAAGCTTACCTTTGTCAAGACAACGACTGAGGTACTTAAAATTGCCTGCAGATAGGAGAAAGATTATGTTGAAGATAAAAAATGCGGAGCTTGAAACGGTCTGCGGTATCACCAGCAAGCTCCCGGATAATACTATGCCGGAGATAGCATTTGCGGGCAAATCCAATGTAGGAAAATCAACTCTGATAAATGGTCTCCTAAACAGAAAAGCTCTTGCCCGCACGTCATCTCAGCCGGGCAAGACGCAGACGATCAATTTTTATAATGTCAATAAGGAGTTTTATTTTACTGATCTTCCGGGCTATGGATTTGCCAAGGTTAGTGAAGAGACAAGAGCAAAATGGGGCAAGATGATAGAGAAGTATCTAAATACCTCCAATCAGCTTAAGCTTGTATTTTTGCTTATAGACATCAGACATGAACCGTCAAAGAATGATGTGATGATGTATGATTGGATAGTGGAGAGCGGATTTCGCCCTGTGATCATTGCAACCAAGGCTGATAAGATAAAGAGAAGCCAGCTTGCAAAGAATGTAAAGATCATAAGAACTGCCTTAAAAATGACGGGAGAGGATAAAATTATTCCCTACTCGTCTATGACGAAGCAGGGAAGAGATGATATTCTAGCGCTGATCGGTGAGACTCTCAATCCCCCTCAGGAGTCCACAGATTCTTCACAAGATACTGATATATAGCTGTGCTTTTTTCGGACCAGGAATCGCAGATCGCGATTGCCTGGTCTTTTGATGGTACATTCATCTTGATGTCAAGAACGGTATCACCTCTGTCATGTATGGAGCAGGTGATGGAATACTCGCCCTTGGTGGTGGGATAGTAGTCAGCCTGAAGCTCCACCTCTTTTCTCAGGTTGATCTTTTCCTTGTTGAAATAATCAAGTATATCCTGCTTGATCCCCTCGGAGAGCTTGTATTCAAAGAATGCCAAGGCCTCGCGTCCTTCGGGAGTTGATTGATAATGAGATACGCTTCTGATAGTAGTGGAGGTGATGAAATTGTCATCTATCAGTTGATTAAGCGCTTCCTGCATGTTGAAGAAATTGGTATAGCCTCTCTCGGTGATAAAATGGGAGAGCTGTTCATTATTTAATGGAAAATCAACCCTGTCAAGCATATATAGGATTATTAACTTGTATAGAATTAAACCGTTATTGTCCATAGCATTACTTTATATGACTCTTTACTGCCTCGGCCACGAGATCGGCAACCCTGGGATCAAAGGGCTTGGGCATGATATAATCCTCTGAAAGCTCTTCGTCTGATACGAGAGAAGCGATAGCTTCAGCAGCTGCAAGCTTCATATCCTCAGTGATAGCCTTTGCTCTGCCTTCTAGAGCACCCTTAAATATTCCGGGGAATGCTACTACATTGTTCACCTGATTAGCAAAATCCGAACGACCTGTGCCGACTATTCTTGCACCGGCAGCCTTTGCCTCATCGGGAAGTATCTCAGGAACGGGATTTGCCATAGCGAAAATGATAGCGTCCTTTCTCATAGAGCGAACCATATCGGCTGTAACTGCTCCGGGAGCTGAAACGCCGATGAAGATATCTGATTCCACCATAGCATCTGCAAGTGAACCTGTTCTGTTATCTAAATTGGTCACTTCAACCATTTCCTTCTTGATCCAGTTGAGATCTGTACGATCCTTGCTTACGATTCCCTTGCTGTCACAAAGTATCATATCCTTGAAACCATAGAGCATAAGGAGCTTACAGATAGCGATACCGGCAGCACCTGCACCATTTATGACAACTCTGCAATCCTCTTTTTTCTTGCCGATAAGCTTAAGTGCATTGATACAGCCTGAAAGAACAACGATAGCTGTACCATGCTGATCATCATGAAATACAGGAATATCAAGAACCTCTTTAAGTCTTTTTTCAATCTCAAAGCAACGGGGAGCTGAGATATCTTCAAGGTTGATGCCACCAAAGGTAGGAGCGATATTGATGACAGTCTTTATGATCTCTTCAGTATCCTGAGTATCAAGGCAGATGGGGAATGCATTAACTCCACCAAACTCCTTGAAAAGAACGGCTTTTCCTTCCATAACGGGCATAGCGGCTTCGGGTCCGATATTACCAAGACCTAAAACAGCGCTTCCGTCAGATACTACGGCAATAGTATTTGCCTTAAGTGTGTATTTGTAGACATCCTCTTTGTTGTCATGAATCCTTCTGCAGGGCTCGGCAACTCCGGGGGTATAGGCAACGGCAAGATCATCATTGGATTTGACGGGACACTTTGAAACTGTCTCAATCTTACCAGTCAACTCTTCGTGAAGCACAAGGGCTTTTTCATAATTATCCATTGTAATAACCTCTTTTTCTTAAATTTGCAACAAGCGTCATAAGTATATCACTACATAAGCTAAATAACAAGTAAGTAGTGACAAATTATTTCTTTTGTGTTATTATGCACTTATTAGAGGATTTTAACTGTTCAATACATCTAAACAGTTATTGAGGATTCATAACAAAACTTACTAAGTATATTCTTATTTTTTCCAATAGTTATAATTTTATGAAACGGAGATATCGTATGAATTATGGTGAAATGAAGCTCGTTGATCTGAAGGAGCTTGCAAAAAAGAAAGGCCTTAAGAGCGTTACTGCACTAAAAAAGGATGAGCTTATCAAGAGACTTTTGGAGTTTGATAAGAGCAATGAAAAAAAGCCTGCGCCTAAGAAGGCTCCTAAGGAAACGCCTAAAAAGGAAATAAAAAAAGAAAGAGTCGTAAAAGACAAGGCTGTAAAGGACAAGACTCCTGTAAGGGTGTCTAAGCCTGATGAGACTGAGATAAAGAAACCTGTTGAGGCTAAACAGAAAACAATGGAGACAGCATCACAAGGATTTGAAAAAACAGAAAGAAAGCCTGCTGAAACAGTGATCAAAAAACCTTTAGAAGCACCTATCAAAAAGCCTTCTGAAGCTCCTGCTAAGAAGCCTGAGGATGCTCAAAAAAGATTTCAGCGTCCAGGTCAGGATCAGCCTCAGAATAATGACCAGAATAAGCGCCCTCAAAGGTATGTCAATATTTCTGATATGACTCCGGATGAGATAAAGGAGCTTGATAGTGGAGAGCTTGCCAATGGAATACTTGAGATCATGCCCGATGGTTTTGGATTTATCAGAAGTGCCAACTATCTGCCCGGTGACAATGATATTTATGTATCACCCATGCAGATCAGAAAATTCGGACTTCGTTCCGGAGATATAGTGAAGGGAAGCATCAGAAAGAGAACGCAGGGAGAGAAGTTTGGAGCACTTTTACAGCTTATTGCGGTAAATGACTGCCCCATTGAGGAGTTTACTAAAAGACCTGCTTTTGAGGACATGACACCCATTTTCCCCAATGAGAGGATCAATCTTGAGAATGAGTATTCCAAGGGTAAGCGTCCTATGCGTATCATGAATCTGATGGCGCCCATCGGTAAGGGTCAGAGAGGTATGATAGTATCTCCTCCAAAGGCAGGAAAGACCACGCTTCTCAAGCAGGTTGCCATCAGCGTCAGCAGATTTTATCCGGATATGCATCTCATTGTTTTACTTATCGATGAGAGACCTGAGGAGGTTACTGATATCAGAGAATCCATAGAGGGTCCTAATGTAGAGGTGATATATTCTACATTTGATGAGCTTCCCGATCATCACAAGAGAGTATCCGAGATGGTTCTTGAAAGGGCGAAAAGACTTGTGGAACAGAAGAAGGATGTTATGATACTGCTTGACAGTATCACAAGACTTGCGAGAGCCTACAATCTGACTGTTCCCCCCTCAGGAAGGACTCTAACCGGTGGACTTGATCCGGCAGCCCTTTATATGCCTAAGAAGTTCTTCGGTGCCGCAAGAAATATGAGAGAGGGCGGAAGCCTGACGATTCTTGCCACTGCCCTTGTGGATACAGGCTCAAAGATGGATGATGTTGTTTACGAGGAATTTAAGGGAACAGGTAATATGGAGCTTGTACTTGACAGAAAGATGTCTGAGCGAAGGATATTCCCTGCAATGGATATCATCAAATCCGGAACCAGAAGAGACGATCTTTTACTTACACCTGATGAGAAGGAATGCGTTGACGCCATGCACAGAGAGCTTGCGGGCAACAAGCCTGACGAGACCACTGCAGAGATACTTAAGCTTTTTGAACGTACCCAGGACAACCGTGAATTTATAGAGATGATAAAAAAATCGCTTCTTAGAAAATAATAAATATCCGCACAGGGAGTAACTATTTGAAACCTGTGCGGATTTTTTAATCTTATTTTAATCTTTCTAAAAAGACAGTTTAATAATGAGTTGGTATCATTACACCATCGTAAATAAACAAGCTGTTGAAAATCAGTTGAAAATAAACTATCATAAAAGAGAAAGAGGTATAAAGCTATGAACGATTTAGATAAGGTTGAAAAATTAAGACAAAGAGCAAATGTAACCTATGAAGAGGCAGCAGATGCACTTAAGGCATGTGACGGCGATCTACTTGATGCTATGGTTTATCTTGAGAAGCTTGGTAAGGTGAAGGCTCCAAATAATACAGTTTATACAACAAACTATGACGAGCAGACAAAATATCAGGATGTTACCTATACAGTTGAGGAAAGCAAGAAGGCTGACGAGAGAACATTGAAGGATAAGATCAAGCACCTCGTAGAGATCATTGCTCAAAAGCTTAGTGACAATTCGTTGAGGGTTGAAAGGCATGGAAAAGAGATCTTGGTGCTCCCCCTTTGGGTTGTGGCACTTATCCTTTTATTTGCCTGGTATCTTACTATAGCTGTTGTGATTGTTTCGTTGTTCCTTGATTGCCGATATACCTTGGAGGGTAAGGACGATATGACAGAGGCCAATAAGGTCATGGGAAAGGCTACAGATGCGGCAGATTATGTAAAGAGAGAGTTTGACAAATTATAATTTTAGGGAGGCTAGTATGGCAGCACACATTTTGTTGGTAGAGGATGAAGAAAAGCTCGCAAGATTTACAGAGTTAGAGCTCATTCATGACGGATATACGGTTGACAAGGCGGGAGACGGAAGAGATGCCCTTGATATGGCACTTGCCAATGATTATGATCTGATATTACTTGATATCATGCTTCCGGGACTAAACGGTCTTGAGGTGCTAAGACGACTTAGCAAGGAAAAATCAACTCCTGTCATTCTTCTTACTGCCAGAGATGCGGTGATGGACAAGGTTTCCGGTCTTGATGCGGGAGCCGTTGATTATATTACCAAGCCATTTGCTATTGAAGAGCTATTGGCAAGAATCAGAGTAGCACTTAAGCTGCATGGTAATTCCAATCATTCCGGAGCCGGTGATAGTGAAGAGGCAGCAGGAGATACATCAAAGACGGAAGAAGGCGTCTACAAATGGAAGGGGCTTGTTCTTGATACAAAGAAGCACCTTGTAACCTATGACGGACACGAGATCACCCTGACCAACAGGGAATTTTTGATGCTGGAAACTCTGCTTAACAACATGGATATCGTTCTTTCCAGAGATACACTTCTTGAGCGCGTTTGCGGCTACGAATACATTGGAGAGACCAATGTGATAGATGTTTATGTAAGGTATCTAAGGACAAAGATCGACGAAGAATTCGGAGTGAAGATGATACAGACGGTAAGAGGTGTGGGTTATGTCATCCGATCTTGCGAATAACAGGCGGTGAATACTATGGAAAATGCAAATACATTATCGGCATCAGACAAAAAACGTATGACCTCCATCACCAGAAGGCTTTATGTTCATACATTTGGCATGAAGATCAGGTTATATATAGCCGAGGATCTGTTGCTTGCCGTCATTATGTTCTTCGGATGGATGTTTTACACCGAGACATTGCTTGCCGGTAGCTTTGTATTTCGAAGAAGCAGAGAGCTTTTTACTACCGAAGGTATATTTTCTACTCTTGTTTACCGAGTATCAGACAGCACAGGTGAGCTTTTTACAGTAAGCGCATTTGCACCGGTTGTATTTATGATCTCGGTGCTTGGCTCTTTGTTGTTTATTCAGCTGGTATTTAAGATAGGTATCGGCTCTATATTTGAGCATGCCAAGATCAGAAAGATACTAAGTCCCATCAATGAAATGGCTTTAAAGGCTGACGAACTCAATCGTATGACAAGCTTTGCTGATATCGATATGTATGTAGAGCTTGAGCATGCAATAGACAGGATAAAGCCTGACGAGGAGAAGACCATTTCCTTTGGTGATTCCTCCCTTGCCGGTATCGAGGCGGCTATAAACAACCTTCTGATCAGGATGCGGGAAACCTACGAGCAGCAGTCTCGTTTTGTAAATGACGCCTCCCACGAGCTTCGAACTCCAATAGCTGTTATCAAGGGCTATTCGGATATGCTAAAGCGTTGGGGAAGCTCTGATCCTCAGGTGTTAAATGAAGGTATCGAGGCCATTTCCCATGAGATCGAGCATATGAACATATTGGTGGAGCAGCTTTTGTTCCTTGCAAGAGGAGACAGCGGAAGGACTACCTTGAAGCTTGAGAGCATTTCCTTAAATGATATGGTAAATGAGATATATGAAGAATCATTTATGATAGACGAGGATCATCCATATAGATTCAAGGCTCCTGAAGAGAAGATAACTGCTGAGGCGGATCCTGCACTTTTAAAGCAGGCAGTGAGAATACTTATTGACAATGCGGCCAAATATACCAACAAGGGTGACGAGATCAAGCTTGGCATAGGAAAAACTGAAGAAGGCGCCCCCTATATACAGGTTCAGGATACGGGTATCGGTATGGCAGAAGCAGATGTGGAGCATATGTTTGAGCGATTCTATCGTTCGGATGAAGCCAGGAACTACAAGGGCACGGGGCTTGGGCTTTCCATCGCCAAGTGGATAGTGGACAGACACAGAGGGCATTTTGAGATACTTTCAAGAACTGAGCTTGGCACAAGGATCAGGATAGTTCTTGAAAAGTCGGGAGTTCCCTTGCAGTCAGAGTAGAGGATTTCATTAAATATAATCGGTTCTTTCCGACTTACCGCTTATTGTTTTTGACACGCCTCTGTGATAGAATAGGCATAGCTTTTTAAAACAATAGCTTAGGTTCTATAGGGAGAATATCTATGGGTTCGATAATCGGATTATTTATATTATGGTATGTATTCTGGGGCAAGGACAATCCGGATGTATATAAAAAGATTTCAGGTGCGATATCAAAGTTCATTACCCTTGCTGTTATAATGGCAATATTTGGTGGACTTACCGGCTTGTTGAGTGCGGGTTTCGGATTATTTCTTCCCGTTATACCATTTTTGGTCGCCGGCGGTATCATAAAGAGTGTTATAAAGGATAGCCAAGGGGATAAGAAGAGGCAGCAGAGCGTTGAATACAAGGAGATCAGGGAGAAGTTCAAGCTTACACAGTCAGCTGCGAAAAGAGCGAAGATACTTAAGAGTTTCAATAAGAAGTATCAGCTGAACTTAACCGATGATCAGATAGAGACTATTATGAACGCTTCATATATGTCATATTATTGGGAAAAGGAGCTTTATGATATGACAAAGAATTATGAGGTAGAGGCTCAGTGGATGGCAGGCAATTCAGCTTGGCTTCGTGCTTATTTAAAGGCATTTCCCGTAATGGATATCACTTCGGACTTTTCGGTACAGCATAAGATAGTCATAGATACCTTCAATTCTGTATTCAGAGAAGTGAACCCCGCAAGCTTTAGCTCCATAGGTCAGTGTATCAATGCTATCAATGACAAGTATCTGACAGCATTTGATGAAACCACCTTCATGATAGCATGGAAATATCTGAATGCTAACGGTCACAAATATGAGCTTCCGAGAGTGCAGGCCATGAAGGCGGAGTCGGAGATCGACAGACTCATGCATCAGTATGAGAGCATGGATCCAAGTATTGACGATCTGATGAATAAATATGACAGTATGGGAAATGCGAATGTTCCCGGAGGACGTTTGGCGAGATAATAATTAAATGTTAATAAAATGTTACAAAATGTCTTTAAGGCTTGAAATCAGAGGGTTTCAAGCCTTTTTTGCTTTGTGGATAAGTTGTGAGAAACATAGTGTTTTCAAAAAATAGTTGACAAATATTTAAGAATTTGTTACACTGAGCAGGTCTTGAATGTAACATATTTGTAACAAATATAATTAAATCTCAATATTCGTTAAAAAAAGGAGCTATTTGTAATGAAAAGATCACTAAAAACAATCGTGATGATGATACTTGGTATTTCACTTTTATCGATAGGTGCAGTATTTGCACCAAGCGTAGAGGCTAAAAAGTCATCAAAGGTTACTGTTAAGACAGAGGCAAACAAGAAAACAAAAAAGAGCAAGAAAAATACAAAGAAGACTGTAAACGCTACCGGTTCATTAAGTACCGGTATCACAGGAATAGACTTAAATCAGAAGATTGCTGGAAATGTTGCAAGAAACTACAATATCAAAAAGGCTTTAAAGAAGCAGAAGAAAGACGAAGAAGAGCGTCTTAAAAAGCTTGGTGAAGAGGTAGTTGAGTATGCCAAGAAGTTTGTCGGCAATCCCTACAGATATGGTGGAACAAGCCTTACTCACGGAA
The DNA here is from genome assembly GCA_017540605.1 of Lachnospiraceae bacterium. Classification (GTDB taxonomy): domain Bacteria; phylum Bacillota; class Clostridia; order Lachnospirales; family Lachnospiraceae; genus RGIG6919. The sequence goes on from JAFYAS010000018.1 coordinate 17,878, forward strand.
CAGATTGTTCTGGCTTTACCTACAGTGTTTACAAGCATTTCGGATACAATATTGACAGACCCGGATCAGCACAGAGGGCCAATCTCACAAAGATAAGCCTTGATGATATCCGTCCCGGCGATCTGATCTTTTATCCCGGACATGTTGCTATTTATGCCGGTGGAGACAGAATCGTACATGCAAGTACACCCAAGCATGGTATCAAGGTTGGAAATATGTACTACTCAAAGCCTACCTGCGCAAGAAGAGTGTTGGTAGAAGAGAACTAATAAGCTGAATTGTCAGACTATAAAAAAGTAGCTCTAAAAGCATTTTTAGGGCTATTTTTTTTGCTTAAAATATGTTATAATCGTGGCAGTGCTGTGGCGAAAAGTGTTTTTCATTTGGACACATGCCACGCAAAAATATTTTATATCTAGGAGGTATTTATTAAAATGGCAAACAAATGGGTCTACATGTTTAGCGAAGGCGACATGACAATGCGTAATCTTCTTGGAGGTAAGGGTGCGAACCTTGCTGAGATGACAAGTATTGGACTTCCTGTTCCTCAGGGCTTCACAATCACAACAGAGGCTTGTACACAGTACTATGAGGATGGCCGCAAGATCAATGACGAGATCATGGAGCAGGCTATGGAAGGCGTTAAGAAGATGGAGGAGATTAACGGCAAGAAGTTCGGTGACCTCCAGAATCCGTTACTTGTATCAGTTCGTTCAGGTGCCAGAGCTTCAATGCCCGGTATGATGGACACTATCCTTAACCTTGGTCTTAACGATGAGGTTGTTGCAGCAATGATCGCTGGCAATCCCGATCCCGCATTCGAGCGCTTCGTTTATGACTCATACAGACGTTTCATCCAGATGTTCTCGGATGTCGTAATGGAAGTTGGTAAGAAGTATTTTGAGCAGCTTATCGATAAGATGAAGGAAGACAGAGGAGTTAAGTTCGACGTTGACCTTACAGCTGCAGATCTTAAGGAGTTGGCTGAGCAGTTCAAGGCTGAGTACAAGAATCAGCTTGGTGAGGACTTCCCTTCAGATCCAGTTCAGCAGTTAAAGCTCGCTATCGAGGCAGTATTCCGTTCATGGGATAATCCTCGTGCAAACGTATATCGTCGTGACAATGATATCCCTTATTCATGGGGTACAGCTGTTAACGTAATGCCTATGGTATTCGGTAACCTTAATGATGAGTCAGGTACAGGTGTTGCATTTACACGTGATCCTGCAACAGGTGAGAACAAGCTCATGGGTGAGTTCCTTAAGAACGCACAGGGCGAGGACGTTGTTGCCGGTGTTCGTACACCTATGCCCATCGCTCAGATGGAGCAGGAGTTCCCTGAGGCATACGCTGAGTTCATCAAGGTTTGTGATATCCTTGAGAATCACTACCATGATATGCAGGA
>JAFYAS010000002.1 GCA_017540605.1 Lachnospiraceae bacterium
CAAAACAAAAAAATCTATGACGTAGTAGAGAATATCTTTTCAAAATAAACAAAGGGATACAGAAAACTTTGTGAACAAGTCACAACAGATTTCTCGTATCCCTTTTATAATACTACATTTGGCCTTTAGGTGAACTGTAACACATAAAAATCAGAAAAAGAAGAAGTCTATATAAAACAAACTTCTTCTTTTTATTATAACACTTATGTATTGACAGCAGAAAGCTTTTCAATGCCGATCTCTATCCTCTTAAGGCTCTCTTCCTTGCCAAGGATTTCAAGTAGCTCAAAGGCTCCACCGGGTGTCATAGCTTTTCCGGATACTGCAGTACGTACCGGCCAGAGGCCTGTTCCGTTCTTGATCTCCTTGCCTGCTATATAGCCCATCAAAAGCTCATGAAGACCGTCGAAGCTCCAATCATCATGTCCCTTTAATAGCTCATACTCTTCCTTAAGAATCTCAAGGGAATTCTCAAGGTTAGTCTTCATCTTCTTGTGAACATAAAGATCCACATCATAATCAGGCAACTCCTCGAAGAAGTCTATATGCTCCTTCACATCAGGAAGCACCTCGATACGTGTCTTCACAAGAGGAAGAAGCTTGTCAAAATCTATATCCTTTGTGATAACCTGCTTTACGTAAGGCATCACAAGCTCTTTAAACCTGTCATCATCCATCTTCTTGATATACTCGCCGTTCATCCAGCGAAGCTTAGTCATATCAAAGACAGCAGGTGACTTGCTGATCTTCTTGTAATCAAAGACCTTAACAAGCTCGTCAAGAGTGAAGAACTCGTTGTTGTCCTCGGGTGACCATCCAAGAAGTGCTACAAAGTTCACTATGGTCTCTGTCAAAAAGCCCTGCTCAATAAGATCCTCAAACGAAGAATGTCCGCTTCTCTTAGAAAGCTTCTGATGCTCCTCATTGGTGATCAATGGACAGTGAATATACTTGGGAACCTCCCATCCAAAGGCATCATAAAGTCTGTTGTACTTAGGTGATGATGAAAGATATTCATTACCTCTTACAACATGTGTAATGCCCATCAGATGATCATCTACCACATTGGCTAAGTTGTAGGTAGGGAATCCATCTGACTTGATGAGGATCATATCGTCAAGCTCTGAGTTATCTACACTGATCTCACCGTAAAGCTCGTCCATAAAGCTTGTACGTCCCTCGGTTGGATTGTTCTGTCTGATAACATAGGGGATGCCTGCGTCGAGATTGGCCTGAACCTCCTCCTTGGAAAGCCCAAGACAATGCTTATCGTAAACAGTTACCTCTTTATCGGACTCCGAGCCCTCTACCTTGGTACGGAGGGAATCAAGCCTCTCCTTGGTACAGAAGCAATAATATGCCTCGCCCTTGTCTATAAGCTGCTTTGCATATTCTGTATATAGTCCCACTCTGACTCTCTCACTCTGTACATAGGGGCCTACACCGCCGTCCTTGTCAGGACCTTCGTCATGCTTAAGGCCTGTCTCCTTCATGGTTCTGTAGATAATGTCCACAGCACCCTCAAGAAGTCTCTCCTGATCCGTATCCTCAATTCTTAATATAAAGTCGCCATCCTCGTGCTTCGCAATAAGATACGCATAAAGCGCCGTGCGAAGGTTACCCACGTGCATACGTCCCGTAGGTGAGGGCGCGAATCGTGTTCTGATCTTCATGTATTTTACCTCATATTCTTAATACAGCTGTGATATCATACAAAAATCTCGGACATCGTTGTCTCCGTTCCACTCCGGTCCGCGCTAAACGGATGTCCACTGGACATCCAGCGCCACTTAGCATTTTACGTAGCGGTACATAAGCGCCTACAATACAGGCGCTAAGTACCGACGTAAAATGATAGTCCTCGATTCTTTTGTATAATATCACAGCTGCTAATCTACGTATATTATTACGCTCCGCAGCACTTCTTGTACTTTTTGCCGGAACCACAGGGACAGGGATCATTTCTTCCTACCTTGGGGGGCTTGATAACAGTCCTTGAAGACTTCTGTGCCTTGTAGAGAGCATCTCTCTTCTCCTTGTCGAAGATACCTTCCCACTGAGGAAGAGTATAAAGCCACTCAGCATTGCAACCTACCATGTTCATATAGAGCTGCTCGTAGTCGATATCAAGCTTTACGTGAGTATCTTCGCCAGCCTCCTCGAGATTGTTGTCCTCCTTAAGGCTCTCGTCAATACCGTCAAGGAAACCTGTCATAAGCTGAATAGTTGTATCATACTTTTCAGCAAGCTCCTTTATTGTACCTTCTACAACCTCATCGGGATTGGAAAGTATCTGCTCATAGATACCCTTCTCTGTCTCGAAGTAATTGAGCCAGAACTTCTTACCCTCCGGTGTTCTGTCATCCATCTCATCGCTATACGCGTAATCTCTCCAATCTTTAAGTAAACCCATGTCTAAATCTTCCTTTCTTTCTATACTTAAATCTTAAAATTCACCTAAAAGCTTCATCACGCTTGCTCTCTTTACACAGAGCGCAAATATCTCTGTTGCCTGCTTCATCTCTTCAAGAGAGGGGAAGGTGGGAGCTATTCTAATATTGCTGTCCTTGGGATCAAAGTGGTAAGGATAGGTTGAGCCTGCACCTGTAAGGACAACACCTGCCTCCTTGCACATTGCACAGATCTTCTTTGCACAACCCTCCATAGCATCGAAGGAAATGAAATAACCTCCGCGAGGTCTTGTCCACTCACCAATATTAAGCTCTCCAAGCTCTCTATCAAGTATCTCAAGCACTGCCTCGAACTTAGGTCTGATGATATCAGCCTGTCTTCTCATGTGAGCCTTAACACCCTCGATATCCTTGAAATATCTTACATGCATGAGCTGGTTAAGCTTGTTGTAACCGATGGTCTGAACTGCCATCTGTTTCTTGATATCCTCGATATTTCTTCTTGAGCTGGCTACTGCAGCGATACCTGCGCCGGGGAAGCTCATCTTTGATGTTGAGCAATACTCAAATACCATATCGGGATGTCCGGCCTTTACGCACTCGCTCATGATATCTGGAATCTCGATCTCCTCATAGAGATGATGCATAGCGTATGCATTGTCCCAGAAAATTCTAAAGTCGGGAGCTGCGGGATTAAGTGCAGCAAACTTTCTTACTGTCTCAGCAGAATAAACGATACCCTGAGGATTTGAATACTTGGGTACACACCAGATACCCTTTACCTGAGGATCATTCTCAACATACTCCTTGACAATGTCCATATCGGGACCATCGGGAGTCATGGGAACTGTGATCATATCTATTCCAAAATGCTCTGAAATAGCAAAATGTCTGTCATATCCGGGAGCGGGGCACAAGAATTTCACCTGAGGAAGTTTTGACCAGGGAGTGTTGCCCACAAAACCGTGGGTATAAGCTCTTGAGAATGTATCAAACATAATATTAAGACTTGAGTTACCGCAAACAATGATGCGGTCCTCTCTTACGCCGATCACCTGTGCCATGAGTCTTCTGGCCTCAGGGATACCATCAAGAATACCGTAGTTACGGCAATCTGTACCATCCTCTGACTTGTAATCAGCAGCCTGATGAAGCACATCAAGCATATCCATTGCTATATCAAGCTGATCCGGAGAAGGCTTTCCTCTTGCCATATTGAGAGAGAGCTTAAGATCCTGCTTCTTAGCGTACTCAAGGTCAAGCTTCTCCTTCTCTGCGATCAATTCTTCCTTTGTCATCTCGCTAAACTTCTTCATGTTTCAAATCCTCCTAAAGATTATAAAAAGTTTATATTCAGATTATTTGCCAAGCATATCATAAAATGCTTTAAGTCCTTCGTCATTCTCCACTGCCTGATCATTGTATACGGAAATCTTCTTCATGATCTCCTGAATATCAGCATCCTTCTTGATGGTGGCGATATAGTTATTCTCTTCTTCGGATAATGCACCGTTGTTGATCACATAACCGGATTCGTTCTGTATTACATAGAAGGTCATGAAATCCATAGGTGCCGTATTGATATCCTTGAGAACTGTATTGGTCACAACAAATACGATAAATGTATTGTCAGCAGGTCCCTTCTTGGTATAGCATTTGATATTGTTGTACTCGATCAAAAACTTTGCTCTTGATTGAAGTGTTGACATATCATCATAAACAGCGGGATCTGTAACCATAGACTGAAGTGCCTGCTGATCACAGGCTGTTGTAGCATTTAAAAATGTTGTGATAAACTGATTGAGTTCAGGATATGCATCAGTCTCCATAGGAACAATGGATACGCCCTCGGTTGAACTTTCTTCATTCTTCTCAACCTTTATATTATCCAGGCCATTGTCCTTTTTATTCATAGGCTTTATCACAAATATAAAGACAAGTAAGGCTACTATAAATAAAACCCAGCCTATGACAAGTTTTATGACCGGGTTGGTATTTGTATTTGTATTCTGCTCGTTTCCGCTCACAATAGTTCCTCCAAATCTGGTTTTACTCTTAAAAAACATCAACTATAGCATTTTATCATTAGAGCTGAAAAAAAGCAATAAAATGTTGCAATTACACATAATTCATTGTAAAATACCCTTGTTGCTCAATTAGCAGCATGCGCCTGTAGCTCAGTGGATAGAGCGCCGGCCTCCGGAGCCGGGTGCGCAGGTTCGATTCCTGTCAGGCGCATTTTTCATACTTTTTTTGATATTTTATCACTATAAATCACCATTTTATCAGCTTTTTTGATCATATAAGTCGATTTTTCCTTGATTTTCCTTGAAAGTTAAAACTTTGTTTTCAGCAATGTCATAATTTGTTCATAATTCTATGGTATCTTAAGACCATAGATTTTTTCATAAATTCTCTCTTTACACTATATCAAAAAAAGGACTTCGCTTTGCCTGGCGAAGTCCTTTTACTTTTTTCTTTTTTATTTTTCAGCAAGTACAGCGTCAAATTCAGCTTCTATCTCTGCGCTTGGCTTCTTAGTTGCAAGTGAGAATATCACGATGCAAAGAAGGCTTATAAAGAATCCTATTGCAAGTGAGTAAAGACCGGTTGCATCTGCAGGTGTCTTTCCTCCAATACAAGGAATATAGTCCCAGATGATAACTGTGAGTCCGCCTGAAAAGATTCCGGCTATGGCACCGGCAAGATTCATCCTCTTCCAATAAAGTGAAAGAAGAACTGCGGGACCAAAGGCTGCACCAAGACCTGCCCATGCATCAGATACAAGCTTCATAACTGAGCTGTTGGGATCCCATGCGATGATGAATGCAAGTACAGCAACTATTATAACTGTTACCTTACTTACAATAAGTACATTTATCTCTGAAGCATCCTTTTTAAAGATGCCCTTGTAAAGATCCGCTGATACAGCAGATGATGTTACAAGCAGCTGTGAATCTGCGGTAGACATGATAGCCGCAAGTATTCCGCAAAGGAAGATACCGCCTACAAAGGGAAGACTAAGATGCTCATTGAATACACTCTTGATCATCTCAATAAATACATTCTCTGCTGAAGCTATCGCACCATCAGTACCAAGAACCTGATAGCCCTCTCCCTGTAAAAATGCACGGCCCAAAAGTCCGATAAGAACTGCAAAAAGAAGCGAGATAAAACACCAGCTGATAGCTATAAGTCGAGATTTCTTAAGCTCCTTCTCATTCTTTACTGCCATAAAACGAACAAGGATATGAGGCATACCAAAATATCCAAGTCCCCAGGCAAGCTGAGAAATGATATAAATAGCCGACACCTGATTTCCGCTGTCATGCATGATATTGAAATATGAGGTTGAACCTCCTGTAACATTTGTTTCTTCTACAAGCGCTATTAAGTTGTCTCCACCAACGATCATATAGGCAACTATAGGAACCGCAAGTACACCGATAAGCATCAAAAGTCCCTGGATAAAGTCTGTGGTACATACTGCCATGAATCCACCTAGGAAGGTATAAAGCAGAATAACAAACGCACCAACAAAAAGTGCTACATGATAATCAATAGCAAAGACTGAATTGAAAAGCTTTCCTCCTGCTGTCAGGGCAGATGCTGTATAAACAAGGAAAAAGATAACGATGATCACAGATGAGAGCAAAAGCAGAATTCTTTTTTCATCATGAAATCTGTTCTCAAGATATTCAGGCAAGGTCAATGAATTGTTTGCCTTTATAGTATATCTTCTAAGTCTTGAAGATACTATAAACCAGTTAAGCACGGTTCCAAGAAATAGTCCGATAGCTATCCATGCCTGACCTGTACCGAAGGCATAAACACTTCCGGGAAGTCCCATAAGAAGCCATCCACTCATATCAGAAGCCTGCGCGGAAAGTGCTGCAACAGGACCTGATAGTGATCTTCCACCCAGAAAGAAATCCTCTGAGTTCTTTGTCCTTTTTGAATAAATGGCACCGATCACGATCATCAGGATCATATACACAGCGAACGCGATAAGCACCCAGGTGATATTTTCCATCTTTTAAACCTCCACATATTTAAGATGTATAAAACAACTCCGTTATTTTATCATAACCAACACGATTTTACAACTTTTTATTGGAATGAGAGGTTTTTAGTGATATAATGGCAGGGATTGTGCGTATAATTTTGACATTAATTTGGAGGATATCATGGATATTTTCAGTGTGTTTACACTAATAGGTGGTATAGGAATGTTTCTCTATGGAATATCCCTTTTAGGTTCATCCCTTGAAAAGCTTGCGGGCTCAGGGCTTGAGAAGATACTTGAAAAGCTCACCACAAGTAAGAAAAAGGGTGTTGGTGCCATAAAGGGCTATGGTCTTGGTCTTGGTGTGACAGGAGTCATTCAAAACTCAGCCGCCACCACTATCATGCTCATAGGCTTTGTGAATGCAGGCATCATGACCTTACTTCAGGCCATCCCTGTTGTCTACGGCTCTCAGCTCGGTAGTACCGTCACTGCACAGATCATAAGACTCGGAGATCTCAACGACTCAAGCTTCTTTTTAAAGATGTTAAAGCCAGCTTCCTTTGCTCCCATCATCGTGGGTATCGGCGCATTTATCCGCTTATTTTCAAAGAAAAAGAAAACCAAAGATATAGCAGGAATCCTCATCGGTTTCGGTCTTTTATTCATCGGAATGACCACCATGGAGAATGTATTCGTTCCTCTTCGTGAATCAGAAAATTTCAAGAACGCATTTACCAGCTTTGAAAATCCCATACTCGGTGTGTTGATAGGATTTTTGATCACAGCAATTATCCAAAGCTCCAACGCATCTATCGGTATTTTACAGGCTATGACAGCCACAGGAAATGTCACCTATTCTCTCGCTATTCCGGTTGTTATCGGTGCCAACCTTGGTAAATGTATTACTGTGGTCCTTGGAAGCTTCGGTATCACGAAAAAAGCAAAGAGAGTTTCACTTACTTATCTTCTCTTCAATATCATAGGTGCAGTGATATTCCTTTTTGGAATCTACTCGGTAAATGCCATAAGTCCCTTAGGCTTTATGCACAATGCAGTTAACAGAGGTAATATCGCGAATTTCCACTCATTATTCAATATAATCACAGCTATGCTCCTTATGCCTCTTACCAAGAAAATGGAACAGCTCACCTGCTACCTGATAAGAGAGGATGAAGAGGATACAAAAACAAAGGCTCTCTCAACCCTTGATCCCATGCTCCTTAATACCCCTACTGTTGCTCTTGAGCAATGTAAAAAGGTAATCTTTTCATGCTGTGATACCATTCTTGAAAACTACAAGCTGGCAACAGGAATGATCTACAATTACAATGAAAAAGATAGGGCCTTGATAGATGAGAATGAAAACTTCATAGACAAATGCGAAAGCGTTCTCTCAAGCTACCTCTTACAGATCACCTCTAAGCGTCTTACAAAGGATGACAGAAAACGTGCCAATGAGCTTTTGAACTGCGTAAGCGACTTTGAAAGAATGGGCGACCATTGCGTGAATATCGCCTATCTTGCTCAGTCAAAGGCCGAACAGAATATAAGCTTTTCACCCAAGGGAAAATATGAGGTAATGCTTATCACCTCTGCGGTTTTATCTACTCTTGAGACCACCTTTGAGGCCTTCAAGAATGACGACATCACAGCCGCATCAAGGGTTGAGCCCCTTGAGCAGACAGTTGATATTATGAAGGACACCATCAAGTCTCATCATATAGAGAGACTTCAGGCAGGTACCTGTGGCGTTCCCGGCGGTATCGCTTTGGTTGACCTGGTTACAGACTATGAGCGTATCTCAAGTCACTGTGCCAATATCGCACTTCATATTGTAAAGAAGAATGCAAATATAGCCGGATTTGATCCAATGCACGGTCATATTGCAGACTCAAGAGGAAGGAATACTGAGGAATACAAGGCTCTTCTTCTCTACTATCAATCGCAATATATCGACCCTCTTGAGAATGAGGTTCCAGAGGAATATGAAAAGGCTCCTTCAACCAAGGAAGAATTGATCGCAGAGATTGAGGCCAAGGAAAAGGAAACCATCACCAAAATCAAAGAAAAGGAAAAAGAGAAAGAAAAAAAGCACAAAAAATCGGAGGAATACAAGGAAAAGAAAGAAGATAAAAAAGTCTTAAAGCCTATCAGCAGCTATGTTGAAGAAAACATCGATATTTCAAATGAATCTGTTTATGATGCTGTCTTAGAGACTCCCATTGATACCATTAACGAAGCTATCACTAAAGAAGTTGAAGACAAAAAGAACAATGATGATAAAAAACGTTCTGAAACCAAGAACAGACATGATGACAAGAGGTCTGACGAACAAAAGAAAAAACCTAACGAACAGAAAAAACAATCTGACGATAAGCACGACAACAAGAAAAAAAGGAAATAAAAAAGGAAATAAAAAACACCAATCATTATATTACGATTGGTGTTTTCTTCTTGTCTTTATACATTCATACCGCCATCGACCACTATCTCCTGGCCAGTGATATAATCCGCTTTATCTGAGGCTATATAAGCAACAAGTCCTGCGATATCCCTTGCCTGACCGGGACGATTAAGCGAGGTTCTCTCAATGATGCTCTCCTTGGCTCCGGCCTTTAAGTGAAGTTCGTCAACCATCTCTGTCTGGATAAAACCGGGAGAAACGGCATTTACTGTGATACCATACTCACCAAGCTCTGATGCAGCTGACTTTGTAAGTCCCACTACTCCTGCCTTTGATGCTACAAACACTGCCTGTCCCTTATTACCGAGAAGATTGTTCATCACAGAAGAAGAAATATTGATGATCTTTCCTCTCTTCTGCTTTATCATATACTTCGCCGCATACTGCATACAGTTGAAAGTACCCTTAAGGTTGGTATCCATTACAGCACTGTAATCCTCTTCAGTAGTGTCAACGATCTTCTTGTCCATGGTAACACCTGCATTGTTTACCAGTATATCGATAGAACCATACTTATCAACTGTATAATCTATCATCTCTTTTACCGCGTTGTAATCGCTCACATCACAGGCATAGCATTCGGCCTTTCCACCTGCTGCAATGATAGTCATGACCACATCATCCGCCAAAGGCTTTTGATCCTTATAATTGACTATCACAATAGCTCCTTTTTTTCCAAGAGCTATAGCAGTCTCTTTTCCTATTCCTCTGCTTGCGCCGGTGACAATAGCTACCTTGCCTTTTATCATAACAAGCCTCTCATTTATCTTTTACTGATCGATACCCTTTGATGCAAGATAATCCATAATATCCTTAATGGTCTCAAAATTCTCAAGATCATCCTGAGGGAACTCAAGGTCATACTCCTCCTCAAGAGCCATAACTACCTCATAAAGATCAAGTGAATCAATCTCAAGATCATCCTTGAAACGAACATCCTCTCTGATCTCTGCGGGATCGATCTTAAGCTGATCTGCAATAATATCTCTTATCTTCTCAAACATCGTTATACTCCTTTTAATTGCTTTATTTCTTTGCACAATCTCCTATGCAAAGCAACCTTAGTATATAGCCTTATATATATCTTGTCAACAATAAACTTAGTTAAAGTAAACAAGGTCTTCCTCAGCCGGCTTATCAGGACGCACCTCTGTCGCATCGAGAACAGGTCCGTCTCCTCCAAAGTCTGGGTAGAATTCTGTCCTAATCTTTGCTTCTACATGAACCCATGAACGATCCTTTAAATACTTTGCTTTATCAAAATTGCACTTAAAACCGATAAAGGTTACGTCATCCGCACAACAGGTCATGGCAAAACGTCCGGGAACAAAGGCGGTCTTTCCATACTGCTTGGGCTTATATACCATAGCCTTGAAGCTGATGGTCTTTCCCTCGTACTTCTCAGGATTGTCTGCAGCATCAATATAGAAAATGCCGAAATCCTCGTCATTCAATTCTATATGATCCTTCTCCACATCATAGGGAAGAATAAGTTCTCCCTCGTCCACCTCGGCAAGTCCGTCTACTCCCTCAAAAACGATCTGAGCACGACGGTTGACAGACTTAACTGTCTTTCTAAAATTGTCCTTGTCAGTCTTGTCATCACAGCGGTTTATGACGATCATATCAGCGCCGGTCAGATGATCCATGATCATCATCTTCATATTCTTAAGATATGCATCAAAGGTCTGTGAATTGACAAAGGTGATGACCTGTATCACAGTCCATCCCTTGGGAACACGGATATTAAAAAGTTTCTCAAGCTTCCAGGTTCCGTTGTATTCGATCATAACCCTTTCAGGCTCGTATTTATCCTGTAGGTCTATGAGATAATCAGTATTCAGATTCTCTTCATCTATGTATTCTGCAAAGATATTTCTCTTTTTGAGTTCTTCAAAATCATACTCCTCGATACCATCCTCACAGATAAGAAGTAATGTCTTGTCGCCATCCGTAAAATCCCTGTCTATAAGGGTTTCTTTGGCAAATGTGGTCTTTCCGCTCTCCAAAAAACCCATAAACATATATACGGGTATCTCTTCGGGTGTCTCATTCTTTCTCATATCTCAAACCACCTTTTCTTACAGTCCAAAGAGTTCCTTAAGCTTATCTTCCTTAAGCTCACTTCCGATAACACAGATCTTTCCTGTATAATCAGCAGCGCCCTTTCTCACCTCATACTCACCGGGAGTAAGGTCAAAATGTGTCCAGCTTCCGTCAGGAGCCTGAACGATACCCTTCGAACGAAGGATGATACCATAGTCCTCTGTATTTGCAAGCTTCTCAAGTATAGCCTTGATATCTTCATCAGCAAACTTCTTGGGAGTCTCCTTGCCCCAGCTTGTAAACACCTCATCTGCATCATGATGATGGTGATGACCGCAACTGCATACGCCATTCTCATCATAGTGGTGATGATGATGCTCGTGATCGTGATCGTCATGGTCGTGATGATGATGCTCGTGATCATGCTCGTCATGGTCGTGATGGTGATGCTCGTGATCATGCTCGTCATGATCGTGATCGTCGTGATCGTCGTGATCGTCGTGATCGTGATCGTCGTGATCGTCGTGATCGTGATCATGATGATGATGGTGATGATGCTCATCCTCTTCATGATGATTCTTCTTTA
>JAFYAS010000019.1 GCA_017540605.1 Lachnospiraceae bacterium
AAATATGAATATCGAATATGGCCTTTGTTCGGTTTCGGCCTATATACCTTCAAGATTTTACGCTACTCAAGGATATTTAGATAGCAACCCGATATCTTTTCAATGTTCGATATACATATATTATACCGAACATGCGTTTTGCTGTCAACCATGAATCAGAAAATAGCCACTTGACTTTATATAGCATTTGTGCCATACTTTCATAGTGTTTTTCAAGAGAGTTTCGATATTCGAAGCTCTCTTATAGGTTTAGCAAATAATGAGGTAAGGATTATGTGGGAAGCATTCGTTTCCGAATTTCAACAGAGCTTTATATACGAAGACAGATATAAGCTATTCCTTGACGGAATAGGAGTGACGATAAAGATATCCATTCTGTCGGCGATCCTTGGTATATTGATAGGATTTTTAATAGCCCTATGCAATCTGTCAAAGAAGAAGCCCCTTAATGTGATCGGCAAGGTCTACACCAGCGTGATCAGAGGTACGCCCTCGGTTACACAGCTTATGATCATATATTTCGTAGTATTTGCATCTATTCATTGGGAGAAATGGATCATAGCATCCATTGCATTTGCCATCAATTCAGGTGCCTATGTATCAGAGAATATCCGTGCGGGTATTCTTTCTGTAGACAAGGGACAGACCGAGGCGGGACGCTCTCTTGGTCTTACAGCAAGTCAGACTATGATAAGCATTGTGATCCCTCAGGCTATGAAGAATATACTTCCTGCCCTGGGCAATGAGTTCATTACTCTTATCAAGGAGACAGCTATAGTCGGATATGTGGGACTTATGGATATACAGAAGGCCGGAGATTTTGTAAAGACTGCTACCTATAAGCCACTGTTTCCTCTTCTCGGAACGGCAGTCATTTACTTTATAATCATAGGTATCCTGACTATTGGCCTTAGTATGCTGGAAAAGAAATTAAGAGCATCTGACGAGAGATAGGAGGGATTAAAGTGATAGAGACAAAACATTTGAAAAAAAGCTTTAAGGACCTTCTTGTACTTGCAGATATCAACGAGAAGATAGATAAGGGTGAGGTAGTTGCCGTGATCGGCCCCTCCGGTTCGGGAAAGAGTACCTTTCTTCGTTGCCTCAATATGCTTGAGACTCCCGATTCGGGAGAGATACTTGTGGATGGTGAGGACATCACCGCACCGAAGGTTGATCTTAATCTTGTAAGACAAAAGATGGGTATGGTATTTCAACATTTCAATCTCTTTCCTCATCTTACTGTTATGGAGAATATCACCCTTGCTCCCGTTAAGCTTAAAAAGATGACTTTAGAACAGGCAAAGGAAAAGGGTATGGAGCTTCTTACCAGGGTAGGATTGGCTGAGAAGGCTGACGCTTATCCTGCACAGCTTTCCGGTGGTCAGAAGCAGCGTATCGCTATTGCCAGATCCCTTGCTATGGAGCCTGAATATATGCTTTTCGATGAGCCTACATCGGCTCTTGATCCCGAGATGGTCGGAGAGGTTTTGGATGTTATAAAGAGCCTCGCTGAAAGCGGTATGACCATGGTCATAGTCACTCACGAGATGGGCTTTGCAAAAGAGGTTGCAAGCAGAGTGCTCTTTATGGATGGAGGATACGTGATGGAAAGCGGAACACCTGAGGATATCTTCGAGAATCCACAGAATGAGAGGACGAAGCTCTTCCTCTCAAAGGTATTGTAATAAAGCCTGATATCAGGTCTTTATAGATAAAGTAAAGGAGAATTATTATGAAAAAGAAAATGCGTAACTTAGTACTTGCCGCTATGACAGTACTCACTATGGCAGTATGCGTTGGCTGTGGAAGCAGCACCGACACAACAACACAGGCAGGAGCATCAAGCGAGGCAGGCAAGGAATCATCAGGAACCATCAAGTTCGGTACCAATGCAGAGTTCCCTCCCTTCGAGTTCGTAGCAGCAAATGGTGTGATCGACACCTATGACGGAATCGATATGGCTATTGCCAAGGAGATTGCTGAGGACAACTCAATGACAGCTCAGATCGAGAACATGGAGTTTGACGGACTTTTGATGGCTCTTCAGAACGGTCAGGTTGATGCTGTTATCGCAGGTATGACAGTAACCGACGAGAGAAAGGAAGCAGTAAACTTCTCTACACCCTATTACACAGCTACTCAGGTTATGATCGTAAAAGAGGATTCGACCATTGCAAAGGCAACAGATATGGCTGACAAGAAGATCGTTGTTATCCAGGGCTACACAGGTGAGACCTGTGTGAAGGAGCTTGGTTATAGCTATGAGGCCTTCAAGAAGGGAACAGAAGCTATCATGGAGCTTGTAAATGGCAAGTGTGATGTAGTAGTTATCGATTCTGCAACAGCTGATAAGTATGTAAAGGACAATCCCGGTCTTAAGATCATAGAGGATACCGATACATTTGAGAAGGAAGAGTATGCTATCGCAGTAAAGAAGGACAATGAGGAGCTTCTTTCAAAGATCAATACCACTATTGAGAAGATGATCAATGAGGGCAAGATTGCTGAGCTTTCTGCAAAGTATGCTGATGTTGATACAGAATCTGACGATTCTGCAGAGGATGCACCTGCTGAGGACGCTTCATCTGAGGAAGCTGCAGAGTAATACTATTGGCTATTATCTACAATAGCTTGCTAAAGATTTGTACTAAATGTGAAATCTTAAAAAATAGCACAAAAGTGCTTGCAAATAAAATGCGATTAGTTTATAATCCCATTTGTGTTTAACGACACGTGGTGCATGGGATCCCCTCCCCCTCATTTATTTCTCATGTACCACAAAAAGAACCCCTTCGGATTCCGAAGGGGTTTACTTTTTTTGCTGGTGCAAAAACGCTTTATATTTATTAAGCCTTGTTTGCTGAACCAAATACAGCTACACGATCCTTAACCTCATCGCGGATAGCCTGTGCACCGGGTGCAAGAAGCTTTCTGGGGTCATAACCCTTGCCCTCTTTATCCTTGCCTTCCTCGATGTACTTTCTTGTAGCAGCAGCGAATACAAGCTGGCACTCTGTGTTAACGTTAACCTTTGCAACGCCCATTGAGATAGCCTTCTTGATCTGCTCATCGGGAATACCTGAACCACCGTGAAGTACTAAAGGTGTGTTACCGATCTCAGCCTTAACAGCCTCAAGTACCTGGAACTGAAGTCCTGCCCAGTTATCGGGATACTTGCCGTGGATGTTACCGATACCGCATGCAAGCATATCTACGCCAAGGTCATTGACCATCTTGCACTCTGCAGGATCTGCGCACTCGCCGGTAGATGCAACTCCATCTTCCTCGCCGCCGATACCGCCTACCTCTGCCTCGAGAGAGATACCCTTCTCCTTGCAGATAGCTACGAGCTCTTTTGTCTTCTCAATGTTCTCTTCGATAGGAAGTGATGAACCGTCGAACATGATAGATGTGAAGCCTGCCTCGATACATGCCTTAGCTCCTTCGTATGAGCCGTGATCAAGGTGAAGAGCAACAGGTACAGTGATACCAAGAGACTCATCCATAGCCTTAACCATAGCAGCTACGGTCTTGAAGCCGGTCATGTACTTGCCGGCACCCTCAGATACTCCAAGGATAACGGGAGTCTTTAACTCCTCACACTCGAGAAGAATTGACTTTGTCCACTCGAGGTTGTTGATGTTGAACTGTGCTACGGCATAGCCGCCTGCAACAGCCTTTTCAAGCATTTCTTTTGCAGAAACTAACATGATAAAATCCTCCGTATGATATTTGTTGAGTTTTAGGACTGCTGATAGGCAGTCGCAACTAACACTCATTATACTCTATCAAGTCAATAAAAGTCAATCATAGGTTGTTTTAACTTTATGATAATGGTATAATGAAGGCGTTCATAAACCTTATGATGAATGGAGGGATCGGTATGGATACTATTGCTATGAAAGCATATGCAAAGATCAATATTGCTATTGATGTGCTTGGAAGAAGAGAGAACGGTTATCATGATCTGAAGATGATCATGCAGACGATCGATTTATTTGATACACTTACATTCACCGTTGAGGATGAGGACAAGATCACTATTACTACTGATATGAAGGGGCTTGAGACTGATGAGAACAATCTTGTCTATAAAGCCATTGCCCTGATGAAAAAGGAATATGGGATCACAAAGGGTGTGAGCATAAGTCTTGAAAAGAAGATACCTATGGCAGCGGGTATGGCAGGAGGAAGCAGTGATTGTGCAGCTTCTCTTCGTGCTATGAATGAACTATTTGGTCTGAAGCTATCTGATGAGAAACTAATGGAGCTTGGAGTGAGGCTTGGTGCTGATGTTCCCTACTGTATCATGGGAGGAACTGCTCTTGCAGAGGGTATCGGAGAGATACTTACAAAGCTTCCACCGTTCCCTGAATGCTATATTCTTGTTGCAAAGCCGCCTATCGAGGTATCAACAAAGGAGATATACGAGGCTCTCGACAACAGAAAGAATCCCGTGCATCCTGATGTGGGAAGGATAATTCGTGCTATAGATGCGGATAGAGTAGACGGTATCTGTACCTACATGAAGAATGTTCTTGAGGATGTGACCATAGCAAAGCATCTTGAGATACTTAAGATAAAGGATCTGATGAGGACGGCAGGCGCGAAGAATGCCATGATGACGGGAAGTGGTCCAACTGTATTTGGTATCTTCAATGAGAAGGTATTGGCAGAGGATGCCTATGATGCCTTGAAACGCTCTGAGCTCGCAAGCTTTGTGGAGCTTACCGTTCCTATATTTGATATACATGCCTAAGGGTATTTGAACATGAAGAATAAGAAAAAGATAGAAATAAAACTAGACAACAATTCAGAGCTTCCCCTTCGTGATGTGGTATTTCAGACCCTTCGGGGAGCTATTATCAACGGCGATTTTGAACCCGGGGAGAGACTTATGGAGGTAAAGCTTGCCGACAGTCTCGGAGTCAGCAGAACACCGGTCAGAGAAGCCATCCGTATGCTTGAGCTTGAAGGTCTTGTGGTCATGAAACCAAGACGGGGAGCAGAGGTTGCCGGTATCACCTTGAAGGAGCTTAGGGATTCCTTGGAGGTTCGACTTGTGCTTGAACGCCTTGCGGTAAAGCTTGCCTGTGAGAGGATAAGCGATGCCGAGAAGCTTGAGCTTATTCAGATAAACAATGATTTCCATACGGCTATCATCAATAAAAAGGTTCCGGATATAGTGGAGGCTGATGTGGCCTTCCATGACAAGATATATGATATCACGGCCAACAGGAGGCTTATTTATGTTGCTCATGCCTTGAATGAGCAGGTTTACAGGTATCGTGTAGAATATGTGAAAGATTTTATGTACCATGATGTGCTGATAAAGGAGCATGATGAGATCACCAAGGCCATAGTTGAGAGAAATGTCGAAGCGGCCAAGGAGGTCATAGAAAAGCACATATACAATCAGGAGCTTATAGTCATCAAGAACCTGAGCTCGGAGGGATAGATAATATGAAGATAATATCGTGGAATGTCAATGGACTGAGAGCATGTGTCGGCAAGGGCTTTATGGAATATTTTACCGATGCCGACGCAGATTTTTTCTGCCTTCAGGAGACCAAGCTTCAGGCGGGGCAGATAGACCTGGATCTGAATGGATATTATGATTACTGGAACTATGCGGAAAAGAAGGGCTATTCCGGTACAGCTATTTTTACAAAGCACGAACCCATGAATGCAACCTACGGTATGGGAATAGATGAGCATGATCACGAGGGAAGACTTATCACCCTGGAGTATCCCGGCTTTTATATGATCACGGAATATGTGCCCAATGCTCAGGATGGCCTAAAAAGGATAGATTACCGCATGCGCTGGGAGGATGATCTTCGGGAATATCTTAACGGATTGAATGAAAAGAAACCCGTGATCTTTTGTGGAGATCTGAATGTTGCCCACAATGAGATCGATCTTAAGAATCCAAAGAGCAACAGAGGAAATGCAGGCTTTTCCGACGAAGAGAGAGGCAAATTTAACGAGCTTATTGAGGCGGGATATATAGATACCTTCAGACATTTTTATCCTGATCTTGAGGGGGCTTATTCCTGGTGGAGCTACCGCTTCCATGCGAGAGAGAAGAATGCGGGATGGCGTATTGACTATGTGATGACATCGGATTCTCTAAAGGATAGGCTGGTGGATGCGAAGATACATAATGAGGTTTTTGGTTCTGATCACTGCCCTGTGGAGCTTTTGATAGACATAGATGTATGACATTTTTTTTAAGGAGATAGATTTATCATGAAGAACTTATTGATACTTTTTGGCGGACAGTCATCGGAGCATGATGTGTCCTGTATATCTGCCACAACAGTGGCGAGCAATGTTGATACGGATGAATATTCCATACATCTTGTTGGTATTACAAAGCAGGGACATTGGCTCTATGTAGACAGTGTTACAGATATTGCTACCGACGAATGGAAGAAATCACAGAAGTCGGCAACATTTTCTCCTGATGCCATGAACAAGGAGCTTTTGGTATTTGAGGGTGATTCCGTAAAGCATATAAGGATCGATGTAGCATTTCCTGTGCTTCACGGCCTTTACGGGGAGGATGGAACGGTTCAGGGGCTTTTCGAGCTGGCTAAGCTTCCCTATGTGGGTTGTGGAGTTTTGGCAAGCTCGGTTTCAATGGACAAGGTTTATACCAAGATCATCGTGGATAGACTTGGTATCAGACAGGCAAAGTATGTGTATGTAAAAAAGGATGAGCTTACCGATATCGATTCTGTTGTAAAGAAAATAGAGGCTGAACTTTCATATCCGGTATTTGTAAAACCATCCAATGCAGGCTCGTCCTGTGGTATCTCCAAGGCAACCTGGGAGGTTGATCTTCGTGAGGGACTTTTTGAGGCCTCAAAGCATGACAGAAAGATATTGGTTGAAGAAGCCATAGTAGGACGTGAGATCGAGTGTGCTGTTCTCGGCAACAATGAAGTAAAGGCATCGGGGGTCGGAGAGATACTTGCTGCATCGAGTGCAGAGTTTTACGATTATGATGCAAAGTACAACAACGCTGAATCAAAGACAGTGATCGATCCGGATATTCCTGCTGACAAGGTTGAGGAGATCAGAAATGCTGCTATAGAGATATTCAAGGCTGTTGACGGACAGGGCTTTGCAAGGGTTGATTTCTTCTTGGAGAAGGATAGCAATGAAGTTGTATTCAATGAGATAAATACTATTCCGGGCTTTACCTCTATCAGTATGTACCCCATGCTTTGGGAGGCGAAGGGGATAGATAAGAGGACTCTTGTGAAGGAGCTTATCGATCTTGCCTATACCAGAAAAAAGACCGGATTCAATGCTGAATTGTCTCTCTAAAAGGAGTTGATCAGATGACGAAGGATGTAGTTATCACCATAGTGGGCTCACAGACCGAGGGAGAGGTGGAGCTTACTACCGTGGGAAGCTATTACAACAAGGATGACAAGCATTATGTGTTTTACGAGGAAACACCCGATGCAGGACTCAGCCCTATAAAGAACAAATTAATTTTCGATGACAAGAGCTTTGAGATGACGAAGAAGGGTTCGGTGTCAAGCACTATGGTATTTGACACAGATCGCATTACCCAAAGTACCTATCAGACTCCCTTTGGCCCCATTGCCATGGAGGTGGTGACCAACGCCTATGAGCTTAAGGAAGCGGAGGAGCTTATGGAAATGGATATAGATTATTCCTTAGGACTCAATTCATTGGAGGCTATGCCTTGTCATGTATATGTAAAGCTTGAAGCAAAGTAAAGGAGAAAGAAATGAGCAAGTATAATTGGACATTACTTACAGACCTGTATGAACTGACTATGATGCAGGGTTATTTTAACGAAGGGAACAAGGATATAGTTGTATTCGATGCATTCTACAGGAAGAATCCTTCGGGAAGCGGCTACGCTATCGCCTGTGGACTTGATCAGGTCATAAGCTATATAAAGAATCTTTCATTTTCTTATGAGGATATCGAATATTTGAGAGGGCTTGGTATATTTACCGAGGACTTCCTTGATTATCTTGCAGGCTTTCATTTTACCGGAGATATCTATGCTATTCCGGAGGGAACCGTAGTATTCCCCAGAGAGCCTCTTGTAAAGGTTGTGGCTCCTATTATGGAGGCTCAGCTTGTGGAGACAGCTATTCTTAATATAGTAAATCATCAGAGCCTTATAGCTACCAAGGCAAGTCGTGTTTGCTACGCTGCTCAGGGTGATGGTGTTATGGAGTTTGGACTTCGTCGTGCTCAGGGACCTGATGCGGGAACCTATGGGGCGAGGGCTGCTGTGATCGGTGGCTGTATCGGTACCTCCAATGTAGTCTGCGGTCAGGAGTTTGATGTTCCTGTATTGGGAACTCATGCACATAGTTGGATCATGAGCTTTTCTGACGAATATACAGCATTTAAGACCTACGCTGATATGTATCCCGATGCATGCATACTCTTGGTTGACACCTATGATACCTTGAAGTCAGGCGTTCCCAATGCCATAAAGGTATTTACAGAGATGAGAGATGCAGGGATAAAGCCCAAGAAATATGGTATCCGTCTTGACAGTGGTGACCTTGCATATCTTTCAAAGAAGGCGAGAAAGATGCTTGATGCGGCAGGCTTTACAGATGCAGTGATCTCTGCATCATCCGATCTTGATGAGTATTTGATCGACAGCTTGAAGACTCAGGGTGCTGAGATCCATTCTTGGGGTGTGGGAACCAACCTTATCACCTCAGCTGACAATCCTTCATTCGGTGGCGTATATAAGCTTGCAGCCGTAAAGCATGAGGGCAGCGATACATTTGAGGCGAAGATCAAGATCTCAGAGAATCCCGTAAAGATCACCAATCCCGGCAACAAAACAGTATTTAGAATATATGACAAGGAGACGGGAAAGATCAAGGCTGATCTTATTGCTCTTGCAGATGAAAAATATGATGAGAATGCCGACCTTGAGATCTTTGATCCGGTGGATACCTGGAAGCGTTCTACCTATAAGGCAGGAACCTATAGCATTAGAGAGATACTTATTCCTGTATTCCAGAAGGGTCAGTGTGTTTACACATCGCCCAAGACTATGGATATCCAGAAGTATTGCTGGGAAGAGATGAATACACTTTGGGATGAGTCAAGGCGTCTTGTGAATCCTCAGATAGTGTATGTGGATCTTTCTAAGCCGCTTTATGATCTGAAGAATAAGCTGCTTAATGAAAAGCACTTATAGTTATATAAGATGATACCAGGGTCAAAAGTCAAAAATGCGAATCGTGCTTGCACGAATGAGCATTTTGACTTACTGACCCACCCAAACATGAGCAAGTAGCAATTTCCTGCAAACGCAGGAAATTAGCGGATCGCGAATGTTTGCAGGATTGCGGGAGCTGCAAAGCAGCGGAGCAATCCGTGGTATCAGTTGGGGGCAAAATACCTTTTGACTCCAACATCATAAGTTAATAAGTCCCGGGATGATATCTGCTCGCGAGAAATTTCATCCCGGGATTTGTGTTTGGAATATTTTACTATAGTTACGGATAAAGGAGTAGATCATGAGAGTAGAGATCTTGCATGAGGACGAAGATATTTTGGTATGTATAAAGCCCTACGGCGTACCCTGCGTGCCTGATAAGACCGGCGATATGGATGTACTTACCTGGCTTAAGGACTATCTCTATGAGAAGTATGAGATGGATGAGGAGCCGGAGGTTTATCCTGTTCATAGGCTTGACAGGCCTGTAGGTGGGATCATGGTATATGCAAGAAATGAGAAGGCGGCATCGAGGCTTTCGGATGACCTTGACAGTGACAGCTTTAAGAAATATTATCAGGCGGTGCTAAAGGGAGAGCTTGCTGATGACAGCGGAGAGCTTTCAGATTATCTTTTAAAGGATGGAAAGACCAATATCACGAAGGTTGTAGATAAGAATACAAAGGGAGCAAAAAAAGCAAAGCTTTCCTATGAGCTCCTTGATGAATTTGAAACTGATGAAGGGATACTCAGCTATGTGCTTATAGAGCTTTATACCGGAAGACATCATCAGATCAGAGCGCAGTTTGCCTCAAGGAAGGCTCCTATCTACGGTGATACCAAGTATGATCCAACCTATAAGGGTAAAAAGATGAAACAGATAGCACTTTTTGCCACAAGGCTTGAGTT
Organism: Lachnospiraceae bacterium; assembly: GCA_017540605.1. Taxonomy (GTDB): domain Bacteria; phylum Bacillota; class Clostridia; order Lachnospirales; family Lachnospiraceae; genus RGIG6919. The sequence continues at coordinate 10,157 of JAFYAS010000019.1, forward strand.
TGATCATCCTACTACTAAGGAACATCTTGTATTTAAACGAGAGCCCGAGGGACCGGCATTTGATGTGATAGATATTGATGAATGGTAGTTAGAAAGGAAAAGGAGTTGCTATGTATAGGCTAATTTCAAAGCTTGTGGTATATCATGAGCTTGGCGAAGACAGTATTATAAAAAAGCTTGCGGGGATCATTGAGGAGTTTGACGAGGGTGTGACTCCAAAACCTCAGCTTGTCACAAGAATTTACAGGGAGATAAAAAGACTTCTTGATCTTTCTACGGAGTTTGGCTTTGATGATAATCTCTGGCACAATTATCTTGCTTATTTGATCATTACAAATGAGAATTCCTTTAGCTTAACCTCTGAGAAGGTAGGGGCCTCCGAGGGTACTGTAAATCGTTTTGCCAAGGGAGATTTCAAAATATTCAAGGAGCTTTTTGATTATGATTTTTCGGGAATAGAAAAGGACCTGGATATAGACTGCTTTTCAACTGTATCAGATTATCATGCCATAGCGAAGAAGGAACGCATGTATAATAAGAATGTCAGCGAGAAGGTTAGAAGAATAAGTCGTGATATTGAAGCCTGCAAGGATGAGAATGAGATATTTGATATAGTCACGACATTTTACAAGGACTACGGAGTAGGTATGTTTGGATTAAATAAAGCCTTTCGTATTGCGGGAGAGGGCAATGATGTAGACTTTATTCCTATCAACAACACCGAGTATGTGACCCTTGATGATCTTGTGGGCTATGAGATTCAAAAGAAAAAGCTTACTGACAACACGGATGCCTTTGTAGCGGGAAGGCCTGCCAACAATGTCCTTCTTTTTGGAGATGCGGGCACAGGTAAATCCACCTGTATAAAGGCGATCATCAACAAATATTATGATGGAGGACTTCGTATGATCGAGGTCTACAAGCACCAGTTTAAGTCCCTCCCTGAGATCATATCGAGGATCAAGAACAGAAACTATCGCTTTATCATCTATATGGATGATCTGAGCTTTGAGGATTTTGAGATAGAGTATAAGTATCTAAAGGCGGTGATCGAGGGTGGTCTTGAGATACGCCCTGACAATGTGCTTATTTATGCCACCTCCAACAGAAGAAATCTCATCAAGGAGAATTGGAGTGACCGTGATGATATGGAGAATGAAAACGGACTTCACCATTCGGATACCGTTCAGGAAAAACAGTCACTTTCAAGTCGCTTTGGAGTCACCATAAGCTTTTCAAGTCCTTTGCAAAAAGACTTTTATAGGATTGTGAAGGCTTTGGCGGATAAATGCCCGGAGATCACACTTTCAGAGGAGGAGCTTTATGCGGAGGCCAGAAAGTGGGAGATAGCACACGGCGGTATGAGCGGAAGATGTGCAAGACAATTCGTGGATCATCTTGCGGGAAATGTTAAGGCTTCACATTAAAAGCTTAAAACACTATTAAAGAACAAAATAGCCGTCAGCTCTATGGTCATTAGAGCTGGCGGCATTTGTGCTTTATTGTGCGTTTGTTTCACCTTACTTTATCTTTACCTTTACGGTCTTACTCCAGGCACCTGTATAGGTCTTTCCCTGAACCATTGTCTTTGCTCGTATCCTTACGAACCAGGTTCCCTTGCCTGAAGATATCTTGACTGATTTCTTTGAGCCTACAACTGTCTTTACCTTCTTGCCCTTGAAATTCTTTTTCTTTGAGTACTGGATCTCATAAGAGCCGATATTGGCCTTCTTAGTCCAGCTTACATTCATCTTGTGCTTCTTGTTCTTTACCTTGAAACCAACAGGCTTTGCAGGCTTGGCGATCACTACGATCTGACTTGTTACAGCGCTTCCGTCAGTAGCTGATGCTGAAATGGTGGCGCTTCCTGCAGCCTTTGCCTTTATGGTACCATTGGCATCTACTGATATGACAGTGGGGTTGTTGGAAGTGTAGGTGAGTACCTTGCTTGTAGCATCAGCAGGAGCGATGGTGGGTGAAAGCTTTGCGCTGGTTCCTGCCACAATTATCTTTGTGGTGGGGAAAACAATTGAAGTGATAAGTGTGGGTTTTATGTCCCAGCTAAACTGATATTTTCCACATTCACCATAGTTCTGCTCCACATTGATATAGTAGGTACCGGGCTGCACATTAAGTTGAATAGGTGAGGTAATAGGCTTCTTTTCTGTGCCTCGGACATTTTGATTAAGTACCTCGTTGAGTGCTGCATCGGTTACCTTTACGGTGATAGATGCATAAGAGATCATATTGATCTGTATCTTACAGGGAGCAGTGATACTTATGGCATAGTAATCATTTTTATCCCCCAAGGGCATAAAACCAAGAACAGGAGCTGCCGGTGCTACCGGTATTGCATTTAAAAAGAGGTCATTGGGTTCAACCTCTGTCACAGCTACAGGGGTGAAGGCGGGAGTAAATGTATAGGTTCCCGACTCAGAGTAACTTCTTATCATAAGAGAGTAATTGCCTACTCCAAGTGCATAATTTTCTATTCTGGTTGCCCCGTCACTGTTATGCACAGAAGTAGATTTAAGAGACTCTGTTCTGTCTGCCGTGTATAGATTAGCATAGTAGTATGACTCGGCGGTGGTATAAGTAACAGTCAGGATACCCGGAGTTGCAACCGAAAAGTTAAAGTATGCGGAATCGGAATCCTCTGTAAAGGTAACTGAGTTTGCCTGACCTATGACAAGCTGGTTTTCTGTCGGAGCGGCAAATATATCCGCTGTAAATGCTATTCCGAATAGGAATGAAAAGCATAAAAGAGACAGAAGAAATGATTTGATCTTAGATTGTTTAGACATATGAAATCCTCCTCAAAATATTCGTGACAGATATAGTGAAAGAAAAATACCCATCAACTACACCATTTTACTACATCTTAAATCAATTTACAATTGTATTTATGACATCAAAGTAGTATAATGGACTTTGTCTAGAAAATCAAAATAAGGAGGGATTTCATGAAAAGACAAAAGTATCTCGGAAAACGAGTGCTTTCATTCGCTCTTTGTGCAGCTTTGGTTGCCGGAAGTATTTCCGTGACAAGCGCTGCTCCTGCGGGCAATGAAAGCGAGGCACCTATTTCAGGCGCCTACAAAGGAACACCTTCAAAGGTGATCGGTCTTACGAGTAAGGTTACTACAAAAACCATTACCTCTGATGTGACCGGACAGAAGGAGCTTAGGTACAATTATGCGTTATCAACAAATGATATCGCACCACGTACGGATTGGATCGCTTTACCCAATGCTGCGGCTTGGTACGGAGATCAGTTCGTAGATGCAACCAGTGGTTTGTATACCTATGGCGGCGTGTATTATGCCAATATAAGGGTAGATAAAAGTCACACAAGAGTTCAGCTTTACAATCCGGTAAAGATCGTAGCTCAGGCATCAGAGGCAGCACCCATTGCAGCTCCTGAAGCGGATCCTGCAACAAACCTGTATGTTGTTGAAGGAAAGTACTATCAGGCAATGCAGAGTAAGAATGTTGACTATGAAACAGCTGCATATTATGGACCGGATGGAACCAAGAAGGATGGGTACGATGACACATATGTGTACAAATATACCAAGGGTACTTGGTATGTTTCTTTGAGCAACGAGGTGGTTGTTCTTTCAACTGTTTCAGGAACAGCTGCTAAAAAAGAAGGAAAAACCACGAATTATTCAAGCTCATATGATTGGACTACAGCAGAGGATGCTGCAAAGGAGACATTCTTTGCAACACAGAAGAGAGAGGTAACAAAAACCGATCCCGAAACCGGAAAGAATACCTACAATTATCTTTGGTATTCAGGTGCTGATGGAACTATGTATGAGGGTGTTTCTGCCAATTCAATTCGCCAGAAGGTTGAAGGCAAGAGCTATGAATATACAGGAGCCTTTAACATAGTATTCTATGCATATGTAACATCTAAGATTGCTGAGAATTATGGATCGGCAAGCTATTCATGGACACCTGTATCAACTGACAATGTGATCACTGCTGCCAATGGCAAGGTCATAAATATTGGTTATGAGGTAGAGGCTGATGGCAAGATAGATACCAATACTACTAAGATCAGTTCGGATGGAGCATATTACATTACAACTGATGGTACATCTTGGAACTCACCCAAGTATATTGCCAACAGCACAGATGCTGAGAAGGTTAGAGTTCGTGCTATCTACTATACTACCACAGAGTATAGGAATACCGAATTCCAGAGAGTAAAGCCTGATGGCAATGCTGATCTCAACGAGGACGGATCACCCAAGGCTCCTGCTACAGCAACTAAATATCAGTATGATGTAGTAGCAGTAGGTGAGTGGTCAGACTACGCTACAGCTCACAACAATGCTTCATCAGCTCTTGCCGTTTCTGCACCTGCTTCTATTTCTGTAGCAGTGAATCCTGAGGATCCCTACAGTGTGGATGTATCCTGGGCAAAGGTAGAAAGAGCAGATCAATATAGAGTTGATTATATCATGTCTACAGTGAATATGGCTGTTACCAAGGATAATTGGGACAGTGGAGAGTTCTACACTGATGAGATGAAGAAGGATTCTAAGATAGCATATACCACAAAATCTACATATACCAATAAAACAAAGGTCACTATAAGCGGTGCCAGGAAGTATCCATATATGTACTTCAGAGTGTATGTAAATTCTGTTCAGGGTAGTGAAGGTTCAGGTGATGAATATTATAAGGATAGTACTGCTATCTATTATGTAACTCCTACCGTGATCGGAACAGCAGCTTATGCTCCTCAGGTTACAGGTCTTAAGGTTGAGACCAAGCTTGACGGAACCAAGCAGCTTACCTGGGATCCAGTTGATACAAAAGTTTATTTCTATGCATACGAGTCGCCTACATTCCCCGCATATTATTATGCCGATATTCTTGATGCCAACAATGGATTTGCTCCTGTTGCCGAGAAGGATCCGGATGTAGAGTATATTCCTTCATGCAGGATCGATGATGTGACAGTTCAGAATATCAAGGATGGCAAGAAGGCAGATGGTACCTCTGTATATAGTGCAATCTATGAAGAAGGCACAGCTCTTTACAGGGTAAGTAATGCATATTACATCAAGCCTGAGGATGCTGAGACTAATACTAAGACATATCTTTCTGAGGATGCTTACTATACTACAGCTACTGATGATGCTACCGGCGTAGTATTCAGCGGCCAGGTTAAGAAAAAGATTAAGGACAGCTATGGCGTGGGTCTTGAAGCTGTTATGTCAAACACTGATGAGGGCAATGCAGCTATCATCAACAGGAAGGTTCTTAAGGCAGAAGCTTCTGCCGGAGCTTCAGAGCTGAATCTTTCAGCATTGGGCGTTAGAGCAGGTAAGAAGTATTATATTGTTGCTCATACCTATGACACTCTTGATAATAAAGTAGCGAAGGCTGATCTTGTCTACAATGGTTACACCTTCAGACTTTACAATGTTGTAAGCCCTGCATCAGCTCAGGTTAGTGCAACAGAAAGTATCGGAGCTGTAAGTGTATTCACATCTGCAACAAAGGATACAGTAAAGCTTTCAATGTATGGCGCTGTGACCGGTTATGTGATCTACAAGAAGTCAGGAAAGAAGTATAAGAAGATCACAACTACTACAGACAACTTCTATCTTGATGAGGGACTTAAGGCCAGCACAGAATATCTTTATAAGGTTATCCCTTACTATTACGATCCTATCTCAGGTGAGAATGCAAAGGGAGATGCTACATTTGTTTCAGCAACAACTACAGCAACAACTAATTCACTTTTGCTTACTGCAGCAAAGAAGAAGAAGAACCAGGTAAAGCTTGCTTGGAATAAGCTTGCGGGAGCTACAAAGTATGAGATCTATCGTTCAGATGAGTACGCAGGAGATCCTTCTGTTGTAGCTAAGAAGTTCTCAAAGAATAAGAATGATGAGACATTCCTTGCTTCATATAAGTTTAAGCTTATTAAGACCATCAAGAAGGCGAAGACAACAAGCCTGACTGACAAGAGTCTTATTGCCGGAAAGACCTACTCTTATGTGATAGTTGCAACCTATCCTATGGGTAAGAAGACTATGATGATGACTGATAGCGTGTCAGTATCACTTAAGTGTGGAAGTCCCGCTGTTGATGTAAAAGTAAGCGGAAACAAGGCTAAGTTTAGCTGGCTTAAGGACATTTACGCAAAGAGCTATCAGCTTGAGTATAAGCTCTATGATTCACAGGGTAATCCCACAAGTGTAAAGCCTAAGAAGGCTACAACCTCAAAGACCTCTTATACAGTTGCAATGCCTGCTGACGGTTCGGTTAGGCTTTGGATTCGTCCGATAGCAACCAACGGCCGTGTAGGAAATTGGAGCTCATATTCAGCAGATGCAAGCCTTGCAGCTGCTAAGAAGGTTACTGCTAAGCTAGTTACCGTAACAGGTACTACCAGAAAGGGTGTAAAGATCACCTGGGGTGCTGTAGCGGGAGCTTCTTACTACAAGGTTCGTCGTTCTACCGAAAAGCCTGTATATTCAAATGATAGAAAGGCATATTCCTCTACAGGCAACTATATCGCTAAGGAGTCCAATGACAACGAGGGTGCATACGAGGTAAGCTATGATGATTATTATCATGAAGCTGATTCCATCGTAGGAACCTCAGCTATCGATGCAAGTACAGATATCTATGAGGGCGTTAAGTACTACTATACAGTAGAAGCCTATAAGATGGATGGATCTATTATCTCAGTTGCTTCTTATGAGTCAGCTGTAGCTGAGATCAATGTTGGCCTTTCTATTGCAAAGCCTACTCTTAAGGCAGCAAAGGGCAAGGTTACTGTTTCTTGGAAGAAGGTAACAGGTGCAACAGGTTATACCATCTATCGTTCAACCAAGAAGGGTAGTGGCTTCGTAAAGATCGGTACTGCAAAGAAGAGTGCAAAGAAGTATGTAGATAAGACAACAAAGAAGGGCAAGAAGTACTACTACAAGGTTGCAGTCAATGTAACAACAAAGCTTAAGTCTACAGGAACCGCTACATCAGCTGTTTCAAAGGTAGTAAAGGCTAAATAATATTCAATCTATTGATTGAAAAACTATGAATATAAGGGGCGCCCCCAAAAGGACGCCCCTTATTACTAAATTAGGAGGTGTCACGGTGTATACCATAAAGAAAAAACTCGCGTTATTTACTGCAGCACTTTTTGCTGCGAGCTCAGCATTTGGGGGAATGGGTTTATCGAGTGCTGATGCGGCTAAGAAAAAGTACATTACAAAGCTTAGTGTAAAACAAAAGGTTTCTTTAGAAGTCGGTAAAAAGAAGACCATAAAGGTTACACTAAAGATGGTTGGTAAAGCTTCAAAGAAGCTTACGGTTAAAACAAGCAACAAAAAGATCGCTACGGCATCTTATGCTCCAAAGACAGGAAAGCTTACTATTAAAGGATTAAAGAAGGGCAGTGCAAAGATCACACTGACCACGGATGGAAAAACAAAGAAGGGTAAGAAACTAAAGAAGGTGATCACAGTAACTGTCACTAAAGCTGCTGCAAAGACAACACCTGTGATTGAACCGCCGACATCTACAGAAGCTCCAACGGAAGCACCTACAGAGGTTCCGACGGAAACACCTACTGAAGCACCGACAGAAGCACCCACAGAGGCTCCAAAGCCTGTAGGTATAAATATCAAGTCAGTTACCGTAAAGAATTCAATAACTGTGAAGTTTTCTTTGGATGCGGCCTGTGCTATAAGTAAGGATCAGGTTGAGATAAAGGCAAGGAAGTCAGCCAAGGGTTCGTACAAGAAGAAATTTTCCATATCTGAGCTTAGTACAACGAACAATATCGATTATATGGCAGTTCTTAACGGAGATAATTATATTGATAAGGATTCCTATGTCCAGGTGAACATACCGAGTCTTACAGGAGATACAAAGTCTATGGAGGCAATGTTTACAGACGCCTCTGCTGAATATAAGAAAGAGGTGACTCATGACTTTGCTGCCGGGAATAATTTTAGCTTTACTACTTCATTTGATGAAAGTGTAGGCTATCTTGATTACGAGATCACCGGAGTTCCTGAGGGTGTTAAATATATCAAGAATTCTAATTCTCTGGATTTTTCGGGGAAAATAAGCACAGCCGGTGTAAGAGATATGGTCATAAAGGCTACTGATGAGATTGACAATGTATTTATTTATACAGTTCATTTGTTGATCTATGACTCAAGTAAGGTTATCTCTGTTCCGGAGACTCTTTATCGCCTCCCAAGTACTAACTCCCATTCTTATACACCCACCTTTAAGGGAGGAAACAGTACATACAGATACAAGATCAATCAGGAAAAGACCAATATGGAAGGTGCGGATATGTACAATTCCAAGGATTCTTCCGGTACTGCTGATTCGCCAAAGGTTAGTTATTATCCGAAAAAGTCCGGTACATATACTATAGTTGTTGATGCAGTCGATACTGCAAAGGGTGAGGTTGTCTGTGAATGTACTATAACGATAATTGTTGCCGAAACCAAAACTGTCAGTGGATTTGTAACAGATGGTGAAAATAATCCGCTTGCAAATGTATATGTATATTTTATTCCGGTAGAAAAGGGCAGTAAGTTTATAAGTGATTATGTATATGCCACTACTGATTCAAAGGGAGCATATTCTATCGGAGTTCCGGCCGGTAAATATGATGTGGATGTGTCATTCCATATGGATGGTTATGAGCCGTATGCCGATTGTGCCTGCGATTACAAGAATATATTTGATTTCGATGTAAAAGAGAATATTGTAGGTGAGAATTTCAAGTTGAATCTTTTCAAGGTTGATATTTCGCTGGCAGCCGATACCCCTACTGAGATATCCGAGTCATATATATATTACAACGCCTACTGGTATCTGGATGGAGCTTATCTGGGTAACGGCAGAAGTATTTACTTGAAGCCCGGAGCCTATAAGGGTATTTCTACTATGGAAAGGAAGATTAAGACAGATGTAACTTATAGCGGTGGGCTTCCGAATAAGATTGATTCTTGGAGTATGAACTATAAAAAACAGGTCGCTAAGTATGTTCTTTCGGACTTTACGTTAGGAAGTTCTTCGGTTGAGACCAAGGCAAATGGTGTTTGGGTCGGTGAGAAGAATGCATATACTCTGACATTTGCTCAAAGTGATATACCGGCCATTGCTCTTAATACTGAAACGATATTCCCTACGGTCACTGCAACCACAGAGGATACCAGTGAAAATACCAAATATTATGGAGTTGTTAAATTCACCCCAAGCGCTTCAGGGGATTACAAGATAAAAACAGGCACCGGTACATATAAGATTTATAAGGCCGGTGATCTTAGTAAGACTGTGGCTATGAAGTCTGCTCCAACTGTTATTTCGAGTTACTATTATGGTACAGTGAGTCTTGAGAGTGGCAAGACCTATTACATAGGCTTCTTCAATGCCCAATTAAAGAATGATGCAAACCCTGGTAATGGTACAAGAAGGATCACCATAACTGAAAATAATCAGAATTAATATCAGCTTAATATTGATCATATCAAGGGCGCAGCGTGTATCTTAATACACGCTGTGCTTTTTTATTTGCAAAATTGCATCTAAAAAGGTATAATCGTAATGTTTGAAAGGAAAATAACATTATGTCAAAAAAGAAATCAAAAGACATTAAATGGAATAGATTGGACAACACAGCGAACCTTTTTCCTGTGATCGCCAGAGAAGGCATGAGCAATGTTTATCGTGTGTCGGTGGTCCTAAAGGAGGATATCGATCCCGAAGAACTGACAAAGGCGGTAAATAAGGTCTTGCCTTTTTTTGATGTGTTTAAGGCACGTATGAAGAAGGGACTTTTTTGGTACTATTTTGAAAAGAATTCAAATCCATTTCCTGAGATCAGGGAGGAGAGTACCTACCCCTGTATGTACATCAATCCCTATGACAACAGGGAGTATCTTTTTAGGGTAACCTATTATAAGAACAGGATCAATCTTGAAGCGTTTCATGCATTGACAGACGGCAATGGAGCGCTTACATTCCTAAGGGAGATCACCTATCAATATCTTCGTAATGTCCATCCGGAACTCAAGGAAAAGGTGAGGGATTCTCTTGCGGCTACGACTTCCCTTGACATTGAGGATAGCTATGTGAGCAATTATAAAAAAGGAGCCAAGCGTCCTTATAAGACCAAGAAGGCTTTGATCATAAAGGGAGAAAAGCTCCTAATCAATCAGCTAAGTGTTATCCACGGATTGATTGATATCGGAGATATCAAGAGAGTGGCGAAGTCCTATGGTGTGACTATCAACCATTATCTGGTAGCAGCATTCACCTGGGCGATATATAAGTCATATCTGAAGGAGCAGCCATCAAAGGATCCTATAGTTACAGCTGTTCCTGTGAATCTGCGTCCCTACTTTGACTCGGATACTTTGAAGAATTTCTTTGTTGTGGTGTCTGCAGTATTTGATGTGGAAAGAGAGAATATGACATTTGAGGAGATCCTTGAGATCACAACAAAGAGCCTCAAGGAGCAGATCACCAAGGAGCATCTCGAGAAGCTTTTTTCCTACAATGTATCAAATGAGAAGAACCTGATACTTAGAAGCGTTCCTCTGTTTATAAAAAGCATAGCCATGCGCATGGTCTACAACGAATCGGCCAGAGCCAATACAACCACGCTCACCAATCTGGGTGTGATACCGGTTCCCGATGAATACAGGGAATATATCGAGAGGTTCCTTGCGGTGCTTTCCATGTCCAAGGGTCAAAGTCTTAAGGCGACGGTCATATCCTATGGCGATGAGCTTGTACTTACCTTTAGCTCGGCTTTTCGTGGCACCGGAATACAGAGAACATTCTTTAGGAAGCTTTCTGAAGATGGCATAAAGGTTTCCATAGAGACAAATGGAGTGAATTACGAATGAATATTTGCAGAAGATGTAAGATAACAATAAACGATGATGCCATGATGTGTCCGCTTTGCCATGGTATACTTGAGGATACAGATATTGAAGCCGATGAAGAGCTTGATGATCCTGAAACCTACGATTCAAGATCCATAACATATCCCGATGTAACACCTGTTTCCAGAACTCTTCATTTTATCATGAAGCTTTTGATCTTTGCTTCCGTTGTGGCAGGATTTACGACCGTAGTGATAAATGCCGTATTGTTTAATGGCTTTTGGTGGTCCCTCATAGTGTGTATGTCATTAGCCTATGGATGCTTTGTGGTGCTTTATGTATTTAGGACAAGAAAGAGCCTACAAAAGCTTATACAGGTGCAGATGGTTGTGGGCATACTCTTTCTCATAGCATTGGATTTTGCCCTGGGCTATTCTGCTTGGTCGGTGAAGTATGCGATTCCCATCATCCTTGTGGCCACGGATGTGAGTGTGGCTGTGATCATGCTTGTTGGTGATGATAACTGGCAAAGCTATGTAATGACAGAGATCGTAACGTTCCTGTTCAGTGTTGTGATGATAGTGCTGGGAGTTTTTGTGAAGGTGAATATCTTAGATGTTTCCATTTTCTCCATCGGAGCAGTGGTGATCACAGGATTGTTGCTTGCGACCACGATAGTATTCGGAGATCGTATCATACAAAATGAATTGAGGCGTAGATTTCATATCTAAGGAGCTTATGTATGGCAGAACTTAGCAGAAGAAGCAGACTCGCGAGAGATCTGGTAGCTGAATTTAATAAAAACGAATTTTTGAAGAGCCGATTCGGAGCAGAGAATAAAGTAGAGAGCGATATAGAAAAGCCCTACAAATATCCGGAGCATCTATCCACAAGGCTTATTCATATGAACAGTGGCGGCGAGAACAATCCGGGCTTTACAATGGAACTCCTTACCTGGAATGAGCAGCCTAAGCTTACGGATGGGGATGATGTACTTAAGTTCGGCAACTCTGAGAAGGCTGTCCTTCATATCCATGGAGGCGGATTTATTGCCCCCTTCAGAAAACAATATAAGACCATGGCAGGTCTTTATTCTGAGCTTGGAAAGGGTGCGGCTGTGCTTTCCGTAGATTATCGTGTGGCGCCGGAGCACAAGTTTCCTGCAGCTATTGATGATTGCTATGCTGCCTATGAATGGCTTTTGGAGCAGGGCTATTTGGAGGAGAATATCATATTTGCCGGAGATTCGGCAGGAGGAGGATTATGCCTTTCTCTTTGCCACAAATTAAGATCCATGTGGCGAAGGATGCCTGCGGGGCTAGTGCTCATGTCTCCCTGGGCTGATCTGACAACATCCGGCCCCTCATATAAGGAGAATTTTGAGATTGATCCGGTATTTGGCAATGACAGAGCAGAGATGATCTTTTCCAATCCGTACCCGGGTGATGCTGATCCCGCTGATCCTCTTATTTCTCCCATGTTTGGAGATTATACCGGATTTCCACCTATGCTCATACAGTCCGGATCTGACGAGATGCTTTTATCCGATTCCCAGTCGGTAGCGGCCAAGGCAAAGTCAGCGGGTGTCCCTGTAAGGCTTTCGATATATGAGAATATGTTCCATGTATTTCAGATGACAGCTCTTCTGATACCTGAATCAGAGCGGGCTTGGGCCGAGGTTGGAAGATTCTTTCATGAAATTGATTTTGCATAAAGGTTATAAACCGTGTTTCGATGCTTTTCATCGGGACACGGTTTTTTCGACTCGGGAGTTTTGCAAGCGAAACTCTTTTTTGGGTTGACAAAGAAATATATGTGTGTTATAACTGTACCATAGCAAGTGATACAGTATAACATTTGATGAAAGGGGTGAGATCCTTGATAAATCTTGAATTTAAAGGCAATAAGCCCATTTATGAGCAGATCATAGAAGGGATAAAGTTGAATGTGATGAGGCGATATTTAAAGCCCGGAGATGCCATACCATCAGTAAGAAAGCTTGCTCTTGACCTAAAGATCACGCCGGGTACTGTGGCAAAGGCCTATCAGGAGCTTGAAAGACAGGGCGTCATAGAGACCATCAGGGGTAAGGGCACATTTATTGCAGAGAAGCCTTTAATAAAGGCTGACGAAGAAAGACTTGATGCAGTCAGACAAAAGCTTAAATCCCCTATCATGGAGCTTAAGATGATGGGCTACGACAAGAAGCTTTTGAAGGAATTTGTGAGTAGCATCTATGATGAATTGTAGACAGTGTGAGGTGAGAGAGTATGTTGGAGATAAAGGATTTATATAAAAGCTATGACAAAAAGGAAGCCTTAAGGAATGTGAGTCTTACAGTAAAACCCGGTGAGATACATGGACTGATCGGCGAGAACAGTGCAGGAAAAACAACCCTTATCAAATGTGCGGTTGGGATTTATAGGGCTGATAAGGGTGAGATAACCTATGATGACAAGCCTGTATTTGACAATCCCGAGGTGAAGGTTCGTATTGGTTATGTGGCTGATTACAATGACTATATTGGATATTACAAGGTGAAGAGGATGGTAAAGACCTACTGTTATTTTTATCCGAAGTTTTCAGTAGAGAGGTTTAATGAGCTGAATCAGATATTCAACATCCCGGTGGATTTAAAGATCAGCTCTCTTTCAAAGGGTCAGAAGATGCGACTGGCATATATGATGGAGCTTTCCAAGGAGCCTGATTATCTGATACTCGACGAGCCCACCTCCGGTCTTGATCCAGTGGCAAAGGCGAAGTTCTTTGAGATATTGATTAACGAGGTGGAGACAAGAAATATCGGAGTTCTTATAAGCTCGCATAACCTTGAAAGCCTGGAGCGTATATGCGATACGGTGACAATGCTTAAGTCCGGAGAGGTGGAAAAACAGATGACAATGGATGCCATGAAGGAAGAGCTTACCGAACTCAATGTTGTATTTGAGGGCGGGGCACCGAAGGAGCTTTCTAGCTTTCCTGATGTACTGAAGATAAGCAATGTGGGAAGCATTTACACCCTGATCGTTAAAAACTATGATGAGAAGTTTATGAAGAAGTTAAAGGAAATGGGAGCAGGACTTATCGAGCCCGTAGACATTTCTCTTGAAGAGCTCTTTATCGTATTGCAAAGTGCAACTGACAAGGAGGGAGAGCATGAGTGATCTTAAAAAACTTACGAAAATGAATCGCGAAGTATATGCCATGATCTTTCTTATTGGGTTGTCGCTGGTGTTGCTTGAGTCGTATTATAGTTGCTGGGTTTATGGAAGCTATAATCTTCCGTACGGGGATAGTCTTGAGGCTAAGATTGCTCAATCGGTGGAGGAACAAAGAGATAAAGCCGGAAACTACAGTCTTCCCGATGAAGGACTTGATATGTCTGAGGCAATAAGTCTAAAGTTCAAGCTTGAAGGCGGTAGTATACTGGTGCCTATAGCGGTTATTATTCTTCTTTTGATGTTTAGAGAAAGTCAGAAATCCTCCGTTAGATCAAGGGAATATGAATCTTTTCTGCCTGTAAGAAGAACAAGTGTCGTTATGCATGATTATTTTTCAATGGCAGCAATCATAGTGTTTGTGAATTTTATTCAGGGAATTATTTACTGGATATACCAAAATCATTATGATTCCTTGTGGGTTAAGGCTTCGGGACTTAGCGAGCCGGCTGGTTTTAGAGCCGGCGCGAATGATAGGTTGATCACCTATGTTGTCATTTACACGTTATATCTGCTGTTTATCTATACCTGGTTATATCTTGGGATAGTTGTTTCAAAAAATGAGCTGCTCGGTATTTTTTATTCTGCATTTACCAGATTTACAGTGTGTATACCTTTGATGATTATATGCGGCTTGTTTATAGATAGATCTGCCCTTGGTGGAGCCGCAAAGACATACATAAATGCATGGACAACACTTTTAGCAAGACCAATGGTTGCAATAGATAAATATACTTGTGTGGGACTTTTAAAGGGATCCATCGATATTTCTCAGTACGAATTCACAGATTGGAGAGAGTATGAGACTCTGGGCCATTTTAATCCGATTGAATATAACAATATAGATATTCGCTCGTATCTGTTGGTGGTCTTGGCGTTAACGATCGTTGGAGTCTTCCTCATAAGGCTTTTTGCAAAAAAACGAGAGCTTACAAGAGGGGGAAGATTTTCTTACTTCAAACCCTTCGATTATGTCATTGCGATATATAGCGGTATTATAGTATGGCTTATAGATGGATTTTTGGAGCTTCTTAATGATTACTTTGATCTGTATTTGGATGATGCTATCGTTGGTGTGTTAGATGGTAATTCAATAATACTTGGAATACTGACAACAGTAGTATTGATCTTGATAGGCAGATCTATTGATACTAATAGATTAAAAGATAAGATAGGCATTGAAGAAAAGGAAAAATCGGATGATCCTATTGTTCTTAAAAAGGCGGTTATAAGCTCGCAAAACACATTATATATTATTTTGTTGTTGACTTTGGTTCTGGTCACTTTGGCAGTTGCAGGTAGGCATTTTAATATATTGGATGAACAGAGCTTTACTGAGAGTACGATTGCTCTCCAAAAGCTTGATTATCTGGAATGGTTTTCGGGTAATCTTATAAGCATTTTTAAGAAGGAATATGTGATATTGGCTACTGTGTGTCTGATCATTTTTAGAATGAGAGACTTTTGGGATGAGAAAAATATTGGAGTAAGAGAGTTTAAAGCGACATTGCCTATATCAAGAAGTAAAGCTTATCTGGCAAATGTGTTAAGAGATGTTGTTTTAGTTTCTGTTCCGGCGATATTATCAGCTATATATGTGTATTTTAGATTGGCATCAGAGTTTAGTAAAGCCGGTATAGAAGCTGGATGGATTGCTGTTTCTGTTTTTGGACTAATGATCACGGGATGGGCTTACACTATGATGCTCATAGGTTTTATACATCTGGTGGAAGAGTTCTTTGCCAACGGAATGACAAGATTTTTTGCTTTGATCGGCAGTAGTTTTATGGCCTTTATTTGTATGCAGTCTCTTTATGACAGGTTTGCGGGAAGGAATCCGATTATTGAGATTATATACGGAACTGCCTTCAATATGTTATCGGGAGGATACTCATATAGCCATCATAGTCATGGTATATCTGATATAGATATGAATATTCTTGGAGTCCCGTTTTCTGATTATGCTAAGGAGTACATAAGTGAATATTCCGGATACGGATTAAGTGATCTAAGTGCTTTATATGATTTTTCTAAAGCTAAGTATTACCTGGGATTTGTGGCACTTTACGCTTTGATCGCTATCCTGTTGATTGCGGTAGGTTTTATAATGGAAAGCAAGAAAGACTATTCCAGACATAACCTGTATTTTAACTTTGAAAAGTATATCATTGCCGGAGCTTTTGCTGCAACATTTTTATGTGTAACCTTGGCAACTGCCTTTGATAAGGCTGATTATATAAGAATAAGCATTGTATCTATGATCGTGTTCATATTGATCGTATTGTTTTTTTCAAAGGATAGATTAGTGAGGATGAAAAAATGTATAAGGGTGAAGAAATAACAGAAAAGCTTGATAAATTGAAGAAGATCATCTCCGGATACAACCGTGCTTTGATCGCATTTTCCGGAGGAGTGGATTCCACCTTTCTTCTTGCTGTGGCAAATGAGGTGCTGGGAGATGGTGTTCTGGCTGTCAATATAAGTGCGCCCTGGGTTCCTGAAAGTGAGACTTCGGAAGCTAAAAGCTTTTGTGAAGAGCATGGAATAGAGTATGTTTCTTTGTCTAAAGAGATAGAGGATATTGAAGGTTTTGCGGGTAATCCCAAGGATCGTTGCTATATATGCAAGAAGGCTTTATTTTCGGCTCTTTTGGATGTGGCAAAGGATCGAGGAATCGATGTGGTGATGGAGGGCTCCAATGTGGATGATCTTTCGGACTATCGTCCCGGGATGAAGGCACTAAAGGAGCTTGATATAAAAAGTCCCCTTAGGGAAGCAGGCCTTACAAAGGCAGAGATCAGAGAGCTGTCGAAGGAGCTTGATCTTCCGACCTTTGATAAGCCTTCCATGGCTTGCCTTGCCTCAAGGCTTGTATACGGAGAGACGATCACAAGAAAAAAGCTTTCCATGGTTGAGAGGGCGGAAGATTTCTTAAGGACTCTTGGTTTTAGTCAGTTACGAGTGAGACTTCATGAGACCGGGGCCTCCTTCCTTGCGAGGGTAGAGGTTGAGCCTTCAAAGCTTGAAGACCTGATGTCATCCGAGGTGAGAGATCAGGTGGAGAGTAAGCTTAAAAAGCTAGGCTTTGACTATGTCGCTGTGGATATTGGGGGATATCGAA
The DNA here is from genome assembly GCA_017540605.1 of Lachnospiraceae bacterium. Taxonomy (GTDB): domain Bacteria; phylum Bacillota; class Clostridia; order Lachnospirales; family Lachnospiraceae; genus RGIG6919. The sequence goes on from JAFYAS010000019.1 coordinate 27,385, forward strand.
CGGGAAGTATGAATGTGGGGATAAATTAATCATAGTTATAGTAGAACATCCGGGTAGTTGTTTTTGGCTATTCGGATGTCTTTTTATGCTAAAACAATAAGGTTCTTGACATTTAAGAATCCTACTGTTATTATCAAAATAATAAAGAATAATAAAGAATCATAAAAGTAAAACAAAATAATAAAGAATGATAAAACAGAATCAAAACAATAAAGAATCATAAAAACAATTAAAGGGTGAGTACACATGAAAAAGAATCCATATAATATTATTTTTGGTAAGGAACCACCTGAGGTTGTATCCAGAGTGGCTCAAAAGATGGAGATCCTTCAGGCATTCGGTGATGAGCCTCCGGCGCAGCAGATGTTTATGGTCAGTGGTGTCAGGGGTAGTGGAAAGACTGTATTTATGACAGAGGTAGCAGGGGAACTGGCGCGTGATCCGGATTGGGTTGTGGTAGAGCTTAATTCCTCAGGAGATATTATGAAGGATCTTTGCGAACATTTGGGTAGTGAGAACTCATTTGCCAAGATATTCAAGGATGCGAGTATTAATCTGAGCTTGTTTGGAATAGGGCTTGAGGTGAAAGGGAGCGTCCCCATATCAAATATTCAGGTTGCCTTAAGTAGGATGCTTGAAAGTCTTAAGAAACACAACAAGAAGGTTCTTGTGTGTATTGATGAGGTTGTGGTGACGGATTCTATGAAGGTATTTGCGGGAGCTTTTCAGATATTTGTAAGGCAGGATCTTCCTATATATCTTATAATGACCGGACTATATGAGAATATCAACAATCTGCAAAATGAAAAGAATCTTACTTTCCTTTACAGAGCACCGAAGATCAATCTAAAGCCATTAAATCTTAAGATGATCGCCGATAGTTATCAGAGGAATTTTGATCTGGATTATAAGGAATCAGAGCAAATGGCAATTATAACCAAGGGATATTCCTTTGCTTTTCAGGTGCTTGGATATTTTACATGGATGAATAAAGGAGATTATACGAAAGCACTTTCAGATGTTAGGCTTTACCTTGATGATTATGTTTACGATAAGGTTTGGTCTGAATTGTCTTCAAAGGATAAAAAGTTTTTAAATGCTGTTGTCTTGTCTGAGGATGGAAAAGCTAAGAATGTTAAGAGCGAGGGTGGTTTTTCTGATGGTGAATACAGCGTATACAGAGACAGATTGATAAAGAGGGGAATCATAAATGGAGACGAGCATGGGTTGGTATGTTTGACTTTACCTATGTTTGATGAGTATATCAAATCGCATTATTTTTCTGATATTTAAGAATCGAGGCACTAGTCTTTGCCCGTGGTTTGGGAAAGGAAATATATGGATACAAAAGAAATCTTAGAACAAGTGAAAAAGGGAGATATGTCGATCGATGATGCGCTCTTATCCCTGAGGCGGCAACCCTTCGAGGAGCTTGATTTTGCAAAGCTTGACACACATAGAAAATTACGATCAGGATTTCATGAGGTGATATATTGCGCGGGAAAGCCGGATGACTATCTAAAGGATATATTCCTTAGGATGTACGAGTCCGAGGGAGAGGTGTTCGGAACCAGAGCGACTGGTGAGCAGTATGAGCTTATAAGGTCGGTGATACCTGAGATCTCCTACAACAAGGTATCAAGGATACTTAAGTGTGAAAAGCCCGGCAAAGAAAGATCGGGGCTTGTGGCGGTATGCACGGCGGGTACTGCTGACATTCCTGTTGCGGAGGAGGCGGCAGAGACGGCGGAATACTTCGGAACGAAGGTTGTCCGTATCTATGATGTAGGTGTGTCCGGACTTCACAGGCTCTTATCGAAGCTTGACGATATCCAAAAAGCCAACTGCATCATCGCAGTGGCCGGTATGGAGGGTGCCCTTGCAAGTGTCATAGGCGGATTGGTTTCAAATCCCGTGATCGCAGTTCCCACCTCCGTAGGCTATGGAGCAAGCTTTGGCGGCCTCTCGGCTCTTCTTACCATGATCAATTCCTGCGCCAACGGAGTCTCTGTGGTAAATATCGACAATGGCTACGGAGCAGGATATCTGGCGACGCAGATAAACAGGCTGGCGGTTAAGTGAACTAAATGTTCATAATGAAAAAGTGAAAACAGCTAAACAATTACGAATTATCAACTGCTTGGAGCATAAAGACTCCGAGCGGTTGTTTTGTTTTGAACCAAGAATTTCGCAAGGGAAACTCTTTTTTTAGCATTGAATAATAGTTGAGTTTAGAGTACAATATTTATTATATTTGTATTTTTTCGGAGGTTTTCAAGATGTCTAATATCGGTTTTGACAATGAGATGTATTTAAAGCAACAGTCTGAGCATATTATGCAGAGAATTGGCCAATTTGGCGGAAAGCTTTATCTTGAGTTTGGCGGAAAGCTCTTTGATGACTATCATGCATCAAGGGTATTACCGGGCTTTAAGCCTGATTCAAAGATCAGGATGCTTAAGGAGCTTAAGGATCAGACTGAGATAGTGATCGCCATCAAGGCGGGAGATATAGAAAAGAACAAGGTTCGGGGTGATATCGGAATCACCTACGATATGGATGTACTGAGACTCATCGACGCATTTACCAATAATGGTCTTTTTGTCGGTTCTGTTGTGCTTACCCAGTTTTCCGAACAGCCTTCTGTGATCGCATATGAGAAGAAGCTTAAGGCTCTTGGACTCAAGGTTTTTAGGCATTATATCATTCCGGGATACCCTTCAAATATTCCCACAATCGTAAGCGATGAGGGCTTTGGAAAGAATGATTATATAGAGACCACCAGACCCTTGGTCGTGGTCACTGCACCGGGACCAGGTTCAGGAAAGATGGCTACTTGTCTTTCTCAGCTTTATCATGAGCAAAAGCGCGGCGTAAAGGCCGGCTATGCCAAGTTTGAGACCTTCCCTATCTGGAATATTCCGTTAAATCATCCTGTAAACCTCGCATACGAGGCAGCAACGGCCGACCTTAATGATGTGAATATGATCGATCCCTTCCATCTTGAGGCTTATGGAAAAACTGTTGTCAATTATAACCGTGACGTAGAGGTGTTCCCTGTTCTTCGTGCTATGTTTGAAAAGATCAGTGGAGAGAGCCCCTACAAGTCACCTACCGATATGGGCGTAAATATGGCAGGTAACTGCATAGTAGATGATGAGGTGACAAAGAAGGCTGCCAATCAGGAGATAATCAGAAGATATTATAGTGCTATGTGCGACAAGAGAAAGGGTGTGGCTGGGGATGCTCCCATTCAAAAGATAGAGCTTTTGATGGAGAAGGCAGGAATATCTGTATCAGACAGACCTGTAGTTGCAGCAGCCAATGTAAGGGCTATGGAAACAGGCGGCCCCGCAGCTGCTATGGAGATGGCTGACGGTACCATCATCACAGGAAAGACCACAGCTTTACTCGGTGCTTCTTCGGCGCTTATATTCAATGCACTTAAGCATCTTGCAGGTATAGAAAAAAATGTAAAGCTCATTTCTCCTCAGATCATCGAGCCCATTATGGAGCTTAAGACAACAAGACTTGGAGATCACAATCCTCTTCTCCATATTGATGAGATCCTTATTGCCCTTGCTATAGAGGCTATTACCAATCCTGCGGCCAAGGAAGCCTACGCTCAGCTTGATAAGCTTAAAGGACTTGAGGTGCATTCTTCTGTTATGCTCTCTCAGGTGGATGTGGGTGTATTCAAAAAGCTTGGAGTTAATCTGACCTGTGAGCCGAAATATGAGAGCAATAAATTATATCACACCTAAAAAGGTCAGACAAATGTCTGACCTATAGATAGTTACTTTTTCTGTTTTGCTTTTTCAGCCTGTTCGGCTGTAGGGGTGTTTGTTTCAATAAATACGATGAAGTCTGTGATCTGGTCATCTGTAAGACCTAATTCGCGGAGCTTGATTATAATATTTGTTGCTTCTTTATTGGTCATATTATCACCTCCTTAGATTAGTTTGATTATATCACATATAGAACCGATAATCTATAAAAAATATGTGACCACCACTTTGTTTTATCTGTCTTAATATATGAGGTACCCTTATGGAAGACGAAAAGATCATAGAGCTTTATATCGCAAGGGATGAGCGAGCTATTTCGGAGACCTCTGATAAATACGGTTCATTTCTTAAAAAGCTCGCCAACAATGTTTTGAAAAATCTATCCGATGCCGAGGAATGTGTAAATGATACCTACCTAAAGGCATGGAATGCGATACCCCCGGAGATACCTGCATTTTTCAGAGCTTTTCTTGCAAGGATCACAAGAAATCTATCCCTTAATCGCTATGAAAGCGAGCGGGCGATAAAGCGCGGAGGCGGAGAGATACCTGAGGTGATCGACGAGCTTTCGGAACTAATCGCATCTGACTCCGATGTGGAGAGCGAGGTGTTTGCAGGTGAGCTCAAGGAAGTGATAGAGAGATTTTTGGATGGTATTTCCTCTGACAAAAGAAAGGTCTTTGTGCGCCGCTATTGGTTTATGGATCCGGTTTCCGAGGTGGCAAAAAAGCTTGGAATGAGTGAGAGTGCAGTAAAGATGAGTTTAAAAAGAACAAGGGATGACCTCAAGGTATATTTGGAGCGCGAAGGCGTGATGATATAAGGACAGGAGGACGGAAAAATGAGAAGAATAAGAAAAGGTATTATTGCGATATGTATGGCAGCAACCATGCTTTTATCAGGAGCTACAACGGGTGTGACAGCCGTAAGTAAGACAGTCAATCAGACCAAATCAGTAAAAGCTACCAAGAAGACAGGAAGGGCTATGAAGGATAGTGAGAAGAAGTCGATAGCTAAAGCATCCTTCAAGCTTTTTAATCAGGTCTTAAGTACGGAGGGTAAGGATAAGAATGTGATGATCTCGCCTGCCTCTATCCTCTACGCCTTTGGTATGGCGGAGAATGGCGCAAAGGGAAAGACAAAGTCTCAGCTGGAGGATGTTGTAAATGGTGGCATCAAGACTAATGATCTGAACGAGATCCTCTGTGCTATGAAGAAACGTATGGAGGAGGATGACAAGGTATCCTGGAATGTTGCCAATTCTATCTGGTATAAGGACAGCAAGGATATAAAGGTTAAGTCATCATTTTTGAAAAAAGCAAAATCATACTTTTCTGCCGAGATATTCAAGGCTCCCTTCGATGATAAGACAGCTGGTGATATCAATTCCTGGGTGAACAAGAATACCAAGAAGATGATCCCTAAGATAGTGGATAAGTTGGATGCCTCTGCTGTTATGTATCTGATAAATGCAGTTGCATTTGAGGGTAAGTGGGCGAAGAAGATAGAGGATAGTAGTGTGTCGAAGGATCAGACCTTTACAAACAGTGATAAGAGCGAATCTAAGGTTACTATGTTTAGGGTCGGTGAGAGCTCATATTTTGAACTAAATGGTGCTAATGGTTTTAAGAAACAGTATGAAGGTGGCAAGTATTCATTCGTGGGAATCGAGATGCCTGAGGGAGTAACTCCTGCAGCCTATATCAAGAAGCTTTCAAAGGACGGATCAGCATTTACCAAGGCACTTGATGATATGAATGATGCAACAGTATCCATCAGATTCCCTGAGTTTAAGAGTGATTATGATATCGAGCTTTCAAGCGCGTTTAAAAAGCTTGGGGCAAAGAATGCCTTTAGCCCTAAAAAAGCCAATCTCTACAATCTGTTCGAAAAGGATGTAAATGCCAACTATTATTTTAACAGGGTTCTTCATAAGACTCACATTGAAGTGGATCAAAAGGGAACCAAGGCAGCAGCGGTAACAGCTATTGAGGTGAATAAATGCACATCTGTAAGACAGGAGGGGAAGGTGATCTATATCAACCTCGATCATCCCTTCGTGTATGCTATCGTCGACAATGAAACCAATACTCCCCTGTTTTTAGGTTGCGTAAACAGTATGAAATGATACCAGGGTCAAAAGTCAAAAATGCGAATCGTGCTTGCACGAATGAGCATTTTGACTTACTGACCCGCCCAAACATGAGCAAGTAGCAATTTCCTGCAAACGCAGGAAATTAGCGGATCGCGAATGTTTGCAGAATTGCGGGAGCTGCAAAGCAGCGGAGCAATCCGTGGTATCAGTTGGGGACAAAATACCTTTTGACCCCAACATCATGAAATAGGACAATAAAAGACAAGGGGTGATAATATGAATAAGGACGAAAAAGCATTAGAGCTTTTAAAGGCCATAGGTGATATAAAGGATGAATATGTGGAAGAGGCCTCCCTTGATGAATCAGCATCGGATTCTTCCGATAATGTTGTGGATTTTACAAAAAGCACTAAGAAGTCATATACATCTAAAAAATGGGCGGGGCTTGCAGTAGCAGCGTGCTTGGTACTTGTGGTTGGTTTTGGAGTATGGAAGGTATCGGATATAGGTACAAAGGATACAGCAAGTGAAATGGCTGAGACAGATAATGAATCAGAGGATATTGCGCACTATGATATGGCTGATGACGTGGAATCCAATGCAGAGGAATTTGCCGGCGCAGATTCTGTGGCAGAGGAGGCTGAATCTGACGATCAGGCCTTCAAGTCATTTGAAAAAAGCAGATCTGCAAATACTCTAGGACTCACGGATGGCATTAAGGAAAGTGTTGAAAAGGATGCGGTTATGTCTGAGGAGGCTGCTAAGAATCTGACCGCATCATCGATGAAGATCTTTAGTGAGGTTGTTAAAAATGAAGAGCCGGGAAAGAATATCCTGATCTCACCCACATCAATCCTTTATGCCTTTGGAATGCTTGAAAACGGGGCAAAGGGTGATACCCTTAAAGAACTTGAAGAGGCAGTAAATAACGGAGCAACCAAGGATGATCTGAATGCAGCCCTTCATGCTTTAAAAAATCGTCTCTATGCTGATGCTTCGGCAAAATGGAACGTGGCCAATTCATTATGGATAAGGGATAATGATAAGGTTTCTGTGAACAAGGACTTTTTGTCATCTGTAAAGCAGTATTACGGAGCAGATGTTTTCAAGGCACCCTTTGACAGTACGACTCTTAATGATATCAATTCCTGGGTAAATGAGAATACCGATCAGATGATACCTGCTATTCTTCAGGACATTGATTCGGAGTCTGTGATGTATCTCATAAATGCGATGTGCTTTAAGGGTGAATGGCTCACTCAGTATGAGGAAGCTCAAATAGAAAAGGACGCGGAATTTGTAGGAGAGGATGGCGCTATATCCAATGTAAATATACTTCGAAGTGATGAGGATAATTATTTTACACTTGGAGACGGATATGGCTTTGTGAAGGAATATAGAGACAGTGAATATGCTTTTGTTGGTATAGAGGTTTCTGATGAGATATCCTTAGATGATTATATTATGAATATCTGCAAGGATCCGGAAGCATTTAGGCATGCCGTGGATTATAATAATCTCAATTATGAAAGCAATGTGATCGTTAGGATGCCTGAATTTACATATGATTATGATAAGGAGTTTGCTCCTATACTTCAGGGGATGGGAGTTAATGATGCCTTTGATATGAACAAGGCTGATTTTACGGGTATATTTGATGATAGCAAGCCCGGAGATTATTCTGTCGGAAGTGTGATTCACAAGACTCATATTGAGGTGGATCGCTATGGAACAAAGGCAGCGGCAGCAACCGCTATAGCGATGGTAGGAAATGCTATGCCTTCCGAAGAAAGAGAGATCATAGAGATCAATCTTGACCATCCATTTGTATATGCTATCATAGACAGACAGACCAATATTCCGATATTTATCGGTTGTGTGAAAAATCTGTAACTGTTCAGTTAGCTATGAAGGATTATAAGAATTTTTTAGGAGGAAAGATAATGGCAGTAAATCCAATGCAGATAATGCAGTTTGCAGGTCACTGGAAGGCCTTTAAGGAGAGACATCCGAAGCTTCCCGCATTTTTTAAAGCGGTATCGGAGCATGCGCTTTCAGAAGGGGCAGTGTTCGAGCTTAAGGTAACCGGGGCTGACGGAAGAGAGATGGTTACAAACATGAAGCTTACAGCCGAGGATGTGGAGACCATAAATGAGATAAAGGATATGTTTAACAGTTAATAGGGAGAAGTTTAATGGGTAATTCATTATATCTTGAATGCAGTTCAGGTATAAGCGGCGATATGACCGTTGCAGCTTTACTGGATCTGGGGGCAAGCTATACGGTGCTTGAAAAGGCGCTTAACAGCCTTCATCTCGAGGGCTTTAAGACGAAGCTTTCTCGTGTTAAGAAGGCTGGTATAGATTGTGCGGATTTTGATGTGATCCTTGAAAATGGGGATATCAGGGATCATGATATGGAATATCTACACGGTTCATCAGATAATCACGAGCATGATCATGATCATGGACATCACCATGAACACAGTCATGACCATGGAGACCACGAGCATCACCATGAGCATAGTCATGATGAGCATCATCATCACGGAGAGCGTGGGCCGAAGGAGATCCTTGATCTTATTAAGCTTTGTGATATGACGGATAATGCCAAGGATATAGCATCTCGTATTGTGAAGATCATCGCAGAGGCAGAATCAAAGGCTCATTCTGTTCCGTTTGATAAGGTTCATTTTCACGAGGTGGGTGCCATAGATTCTATTGTTGATATAGTTTCTGTCGCAGTGTGTCTTGATTATCTTGATATAAGCGAGGTTATTATTCCGAAGCTTTGCGAGGGTATAGGGACTGTGAGATGTCAGCATGGAGTTTTGCCTGTCCCGGTTCCTGCAGTGCTAAATATAGTGGAGGCTTATGGTCTATCCCTTGAGATATCTGATGTAAAAGGTGAGCTTGTGACTCCTACCGGAGCTGCTATAGCTGCTGCTATAAGAACCTCTGACAAGCTTCCCAAGGGCTTTAAGGTAAAGCTTACTGGAATGGGTGCGGGGAAAAGGACCTACAGCAGACCAAGCATTTTACGCGCTATGATCATAGAGCCTGAGAATGATCCGGATATTCTTGATGATTTCATCAGACGAACAGAGCATATTTTAGAGGTATCTTCTTCTGAGAGAGCCAAGGGTATAGATGAGAATGCCATATATAAGCTTGAGACCAATATTGACGACTGTAGCGGCGAGGTACTGGGCTTTTGCATGGAAAGACTTTATGATGCTGGAGCAAAGGATGTGTTCTACTTCCCCATTTACATGAAGAAGAACAGACCTGCCTGGCAGCTCAATGTAATCTGTAACGAGGCTGACATAGAGCGGCTTGAGGAGGTTATTTTTAAGAATACCACCACTATAGGAATAAGGCGTGTCAGAATGGACAGGACCGTACTTCCGCGAAGGTTTATGAATGTAGAGACAAGCTACGGAGAGGTGAAGGTCAAGGTATGTCTTGTGGGTGATGAAGAAAGATATTATCCTGAGTATGAATCGGTTGCAGAGATAAGCAGAAATCTTGGGGCGTCATTTTCTGATATCTATGCCGATGCGGTTTATCAGGCAAAACACAAATTTATTTGAGAGGAATTTTAAGATGCGTTTAAGAAATGTGCCGGGTGCCAGAGAAGCGATCGCGGCAAATGATTATGTGGTTCATGATGAGACTTCCATGAAGGGTAAGTGGCATGAGCTATTTGGCAATGACAATCCCGTACATATAGAGGTTGGTATGGGTAAGGGTAAGTTTATCATGCAGCTTGCGGCGGAGAATCCTGATATCAATTATGTGGGGATTGAAAAGTATTCAAGCGTACTTCTTCGTGCACTTCAGAAGATGGAGGAGGAGCCACTTCCCAATCTTTATTTTATCCGTATGGATGCAGAGTATATTGCCGATGTGTTTGATAAGGACGAGGTTGACAGGATTTATCTCAATTTTTCTGATCCGTGGCCAAAGGACAGGCATGCAGGAAGAAGACTGACATCATCAAGATTCCTTGGTAAATATGATCAGTTTCTTGTTCCTGACGGTAGAGTGATATTCAAATCAGACAATAGAGATCTCTTTGATTTTTCTCTAAAGGAGGTACCAAAGGCAGGATGGATTCTTGAGAATTCCACCTACGATCTTCACAACAGCGAGTATGTGGAGGGTAATATCATGACGGAATATGAGAGCCGTTTTGTGGCTGAAGGCAAGCCTATTTGCAGGCTTGTTACATACAGAAATAAAAATTAAATTTTTTTAAAAAAAGTACTTGCATTTATTCTTTTGATGTGCTATACTTCCATTTGTTGTTGCGAGAGCGATAACAACTGAATAAGCGCCTCTAGCTCATTTGGTAGAGCACCTGACTCTTAATCAGGGTGTGCGGGGTTCGAGCCCCCGGAGGCGCACGAGGAAGTCCTAATTTGGTAGAATGCTACTGGGTTGGGGCTTTTTAAATTTCTTGAACAGGGGCTCAAACCCCTTGTGCGGGGTTCGAGGTCTCCGCTCCGCTCCGGTCGTCGCAAAGCCGATGTCCACTGGACATCGTGCGGTCTCCGCTCCGCTCCGGTCGTCGCAAAGCCGATGTCCACTGGACATCGTGCGACCCCAAAGGCGCACGAGGAAGTCCTAATTTGGTAGAATGCTACTGGGTTGGGGCTTTTTAATTTGTTATTGAAATAGTGAGCTTTGCTATGGTATAATTTTAGTGTCTATGTCGTAGGCAAATTTGTTATTGGGGTTACAGGATGAGCACATATGTGATGAGTGATCTGCACGCTTGTTTTAGTGCATTTCAAAAGATGCTTGACCAAATTAAATTCAAGGATACAGACCGGATGATCATAGCCGGTGATATTGTGGACCGTGGACCTGAGAATCTCAGGATGCTAAGGTGGCTTTCGGAAAGACCGAAGAATATCGAACTCATTATGGGCAATCATGATTATGCTTTTGTCCAATATTGCGATCTGATGGTGAAAAGCTATGAGGAGATATGCGATTCCGAGGGAGATACCGAGGAGCTTTCGCCTCAGTCTCCGGCTGCTCCGAAGGACAGTGGAAGCGTCGATGAAGCTGAGATTGAGATGAAGCGTATTCTTACGGCTTATAAGTATGCCAAAAAGCTTATGTGGACCTTTGATTATTATGGAACTATCCATGAGCTGCTTGTAAGAAATCATCTTCATCCCTATGATCTCACTGATCTTGCGGATCAACTCAGAGATTTTCCTTATGTGAAAAAGCTTGATATAAAGGGTAAGGAATTTATAGTGGTTCATGCGGGCTATGTGGAGGATCCAACCAGAGCTCTCAATTACGGCTATGCCCTTCCTGAAGAGTTCTATATGAGTGCGAGAGAAGAAGGCCTTTCGATTGGCGGTAAGGAGAATGCGACCATTATCTTCGGTCATACACCTACCATAGTAGATTCCATGGCTTTCTACAATCACGGTAAGGTATTCAAGTATTATGATGACAGAAGGAATTGTACATTTTATGATATAGATTGCGGATGGGTGTTCCACAACAGGAATGTTGAATCCCATCTTGCATGTATCAGACTTGAGGACGAAAAGATATTTTATCTGGAATAAAACTAAAGGATATCTCGACAAATGCCGATATACCAATTGAGGTGTATCGGCATTTGTCATCTATGCCTTTACATCTGATACTGTTGTGTTTTGGGCATTAATCGTTCCCGAAACGGTTTTCATGAATTTCAAGGAGGAGATAGCATGAACAACATTACTTATTCCGGTTATGCTGCAAACATCTATCAGCAGCAGAAAACATGGGCCAAGAAGACCGACAAGGATGAGAAGTCTTCAAAGGCAGAGGAAGCCGAGGCAACGAAAAAAGCTAAGGAGTCAGGTAGTACCGAGCAAAGCTCTAAAGCAAATGATGTGGCAGCGGCTGTTCGCAACGTCTATGATATGGCATTTACGAAGATTGAACAGAACTCAAAATATGGGGCGACTATCGGTGATGTGAAGCTTTCCGACAAGGCTGCCGATTATTATGAGCAGCTTAAGAAGAAGTTCGGAAATATGGACTTCATTTTGGTATCAAAGGACAATAAGGATGCAGCCCAGGCTCAGGCAGGACGCTTTGCCAATCCCAACAAGATGGTGGTACTTATCGATGATGAGAAACTTGAGAAGATGGCTACTGATGAGAACTATCGTGAGAAGATCGAGGGCATCATAGCAGGGGCGCAGACAAAGCTTACAGAGATGCAAAACAGCCTAAACAGTACCGGTGCCAAGATCAATACTTTCGGTGTTCAGATCAAGGATGACGGAACAGCTGAGTATTTTGCAGTGCTTGAAAGATCAAGAGAGGCTACAAAGGAGATACTTGAAAAGCGCGCCGAGAAGAAGGCTGAGGCAAAGAAAGAGGCTGAAAAAGCGGAGGCAAAAAAAGAGGCCGAAGAGGCCTTGGAGGAAAAACGAGCGGAGAAGTCCGAGGCGGAGAAAAAGCTTGCCGAGGACGATAACAGAGGGCTTGATTTTGAGAACAATGAATATGTGGTGGTTCGTTCCAATGACCTTGATATGCTGATAAGCAAGGTTCAGGAGGAGGCCTTTGTCGGTAAGGGAAGTGTTCTTTCCGCTGCGGAAAAGAATGTGGGACAGAGCTTTGATATAAGCGGTTAATAGATGATAAAAAAAGAGAGATGGTCAATTGGCCATCTCTCTTTCAATTTATACTATATCCAATATCCTATTTACCAGCTTGTCATCATCTGTCGGTCTCATAAAGCAGAAACGGATGTATTTGTCTCCGAGTCCAAGATAATCCGAACAATCGCGGATCATAAAATTCCTTTCCATACAGTAGTCGAATACCTGCTTTGAGGTTTGATTCTCTTTTAACAGCTTTACCAGAATGAAGTTAGCCTCAGGTCTGAATACCTTGATGCTCTTTCTCGACTTCATGGCAACATAGACGAGATTCTGCTCGGTGTGTATGAGATTCTTTGTAGCTTCGATATAGTCTGTATCGGTAAACATTACCTTTCCGGCGACTATAGCAAGAGAGCTAAGGTTCCAGGGTGCAGCTGCATGATCTAAAGCCTTAAACAGATCAAAATTGCTTGACAGCATATAGCCGAGCCTAAGTCCCGGTGCCGCGAAAAACTTGGAGGTGCCTCTTATTACTGCCAGGTTCTTGTGAGCCTTTACTATGGGAGCTGATGAAAAAAGATCTGCCTTCGGGTGGAATTCCATATATGTTTCATCAACCATTACGAAAATGTCTAAAAGCTCGCAGGCCTCCAAAAGAAGATCTATGTCAGCGGCATCTACGGCTGTAGATGTAGGATTGTTGGGATTGCAGAGGATCACCATATCTATGGAGCTGTCAAGGGATTTTACAAATTCCTCGATATCGAGCTTAAACAGATTCTCCTCCTTTGTCATATAGTAGGTTGCCTTGCCCCCAAACATTTCTATATTCTTTTTGTATTCGGAATATGTGGGTCCTACAATGACAGCGTTTTGGGGCTTTACATAGCCTATGATCTTTCCTATGAGCTCGGATGCACCCGTTCCCAAATAGATATGGTCGGGAGAGCAGCCGGCATAGGCACCGATGATCTCCTTTAATTCCTTCTGGTCCCTTTCCGGATATGTGTTCACGCAGGAAATATTCTCGATAAGTGCTTTTTTTACCTTGTCAGAAACTCCGAGTGGATTAACATTGGCGGCAAAACGAATGATGTCGGTTTTCTCTATCCCATATATTTTAGCGACTGTCTCAATATCGCTTCCGTGAAAATTGTTGGGGGTGCTCATCAAAATTACCTCTTTTCCTTTGCGTGCTAAAATGGTATAATCAATCTGTGTGTCGTTGTCTATATTTTATTATAAATATCAATTAAAGGCAACAACATTTTATTCTAGAGCTTTAGGTGGGTAGATACTATGAAGGCAACTGTTGAGCAGTATGCGAAGGGCGATTTCCAATTCAATAGACCCGAGATCATTTTATCCGAGCAGAGCATTAAACTTAAGGTGGAGGCCGGAAGTGTTTATACGGGATCATTGTCGCTTTCAAATACAAGCGATACGAAGATGAAGGTCATGGCCTATGATGACAAGTATCTGTTTACCTTCGATCAGCATATCTTTGTAGATCGTGTCTGCAATATCACATATCACTTCGATGGAACACATTTTGAACAGGGTAAGACCATCCGCGGCAATATCAATATCATTACCGAGGGCGGTGAATTTGTGATCCCTTATTTGGTGGAGATAGTGCCACCCTATGTGAGTACCTCTATGGGTCCCGTGAAGGATATGTTCCAGTTTGCAACGCTTGCTGAGAGATCCTGGAGTGAGGCTTTAAGACTTTTTGAATCCGAGGATTTTGAGAATACATTTTTGGCAGGACAGCCCCAATTAGAAAAGATATTTGACAGCTTGAAGATCAGTCTTTCAGCGAATCAGGCGTTGGAGGAATTCTTGGTATTCATCCACAAGAAAAAGGTATTGAGCCTTTCTATGTCCCCTGAGAGTATCAACATCGACAGACCCGAAAAAAGATACGCAGGACGCGTAAGGATCACAAGAAATACATGGGGTTTTACCAATACCCTGGTTTATACTGATGTGCCGTTTATCACGGTTTCAAAGCCTCTTATATCAAGCGAGGATTTCTTTGGCAATGATTACTCACTTGAGTATTTTATTGAGCCTTCGCTTTTAGAGGGTGATGTCAATGTAGGGCATATCTACATCGAGAATGTGTATCAGAAGCTTTCCTGTGAGATCATAGTGGGCACAGAGGGTGAGAAGATTGTTCCAAAAAGAAACAACGAGCAGAGATATCGTTATAAGTCAACTATTGTCAAGCTCGTAGAGAGCTATATAGATTTTAGAATTGGAAGACTTTCGGCTCCGGAGTATATCGAAAGATCCCTGTCAACTCTTACTGAGCTTGTGAAGCTTAAGCCTGACAATAAGCTTTTCAGACTTGGAGTTCTTCATATGCAGCTTTTAACCGGAGAGGTGGAATATGTAAAGCAGGAATGCAAGCGTATGGAAGCTGATGATGTGGGTATCATCCATGGTGATAAGGAATCCTGCTATTATCAGTATATTAAGTCAGTTCTTACCAAGGATCCCGATGCTGTGAGGAAGGCGGCTTCTATGGTAAAGAGATATTTAGATGCCGACGACCCTGATCTTTTTTACTATTGGCTGTATATGCATGTAGCTGAAGAATTCAAGGATGATCAGACCGCATTATACAGACTTATCGAAAGACTCTACAATGCGGGCAAGAGAAGCCCCATTATGTATATAGAGATCTGCGATCTCTTCAATCAGGAGCCCTTGATGTTCAGAAAGCTGACTGCTCTTGAACAGAGTGCTATTCATTGGGGTATCAGGGAGGATTTTGTATCTGCTGAGGTTAAACAGACCTATGTCCTTTTGGCAGGCAGGGAAAAGGGCTTCAACAAAAAAATTTTCAGAAATCTTGAGACCATTTACGGGGAGAATGCCTCCATTGATTGCTTAAAGGTTATGACCTCTATGCTTATTTCCGGCAATCAATTAGGCCATGAATACAATAAATATTATTCGCTTGCCATCGATGAATCTCTAAGGATCATCGGGCTTAACGAGTGCTTTCTTCGAAGCATGGATCTTAAGAAGTATAACAAGATTCCATATCCGGTACTTAAGTACCTGAATTATAAGAATACATTGACAGAAAAAGAGACGGCGTATCTTTACGCCAATATCATCACCAACAAGGATGAATATGTCAATATCTATCACGACTATATAGGCAATATCGAGGCCTTTATGGGAGAACAGATATTGAAGGGTAATATGAGCGATGACCTCTGCGTGATCTACGAGGAATTCCTGGATCCTGCGCAGGTGAGCGAAAAATATGCCTTCCAGCTTATAAATATCATTTTCAAGAGAAAGCTTATCGTTGCCAATTCTCATATACGCTCCGTTGCCGTAAAGCACAGAGAGCTGGCAAAGGAGGTTATAGTTCCGGTGATAGACGGAGTGGCTTATATTGAGCTTATCACGGATACCGCCGCTATCGCTTTACTTGATGAATATGGAAACAGGTATATCAGCACCATTCCCTATAGGCTTGAGAAGCTTGTGGAGGAAAGGTTCTACATTGATATCTGTTACAAATACAGTCCCTTTGATTATAGGCTTTTGCTTTATCTTCATGCCAATGCTAAAAAGCTTATGGGACAGAATATACAGGAGATCAATCTCGCTAGAGAGCTGATACATAAAAAAGAGCTTTCGTCTGTTAAGCGCGAGGAAGCTTTAGTAGCTATGATCCGCTACTATGATGCCCATTATGACAGCTCCATTCTTCAGCGTTATCTTGATCTGGTCAATGAAAATGATGTGACCGCCGAGGAGAGCTGCTATATCATTTCCCTGATGATACAGGAGGGGCTTTATAAGAAGGCCTATGTCCTGATCGGAAAATATGGCTTTGAGAATATTGCTGATGAAAAGCTTTTAAGGCTTGTGAGTTTCTTAACCAACGAGCCTGAGCTTATGCATGATGAGCAGCTTACTGCTATCTGTGTAAGACTATATGAGCATGATAAGTACGGGGAGACTGTGCTTCGTCATCTGACAACTCACTACAGAGGAACGACAGATGCCCTCTGTACTTTGTGGAAGCGTTCAAAGGGTGTGATCTCTGATACCAGGGAGCTGGAGGAGAATGCTTTAGCACAGCTGATGTTCACTGATCAGATATCGGATGATATATATGACATTTTCTCATCATACTACTATGGACGAAATCGTGGTATGGTGGTGAAGGGATTTCTTAAGCAGACAGCCTTTCGTTATGTGATCGGCGGAGCAGTGGTGCCAAACTATATGTTTGACATCATGTATAAGGAGATAGAAAAGGAGAATCTTTCTGACGATCTTACCTCTATGGCGCTTTTGATGTATCACAGCACCGTAACAGTGCCTGCTAAGAGGTTTGATTGGGTGAGAAAGGCTACCTCGGATTTTGTGAAGAGAGATAAGATACTTCCTTTCTTCAAGAGCTTTTCGGATATAGTCAATCTTCCGGCTGATATATATTGCAAGACCTATCTTGTGCACAGGTCGGGAGTTCACAAAAAGATTCGTGTAAGCTATAGCTTTGATTCCACATCGGAGGAGTCTGATGTAAAGAAGGAGGATGTGCTTGATGAGATGCTTCCGGGTCTTTATGTCAAGGAATTCGTTGTATTCAGAGGCGAAAGACTTCTCTATGAGATTCTGGATAAAGAAGGTCAGGGTGTGACTACCCTTATCGAAAGCGATGTGCTGGCTACAGGTCAGTATGGTGATGTGGCTGAAAATCGCTTTGCATTTATAAATGAGATGCTTAAAAATCAGGAAATGATGGAGCATGATACATTGGTTGAGAATATCAGTCATTATCTCCATGTCCTTCATTTGTTTGATGAGAATCTAAAGATACTTTAAGAGGTGTATATGAGAGAATTCTGCATAGGTCTGGATCTGTGCGATGCTTACTCACAGATGAGTTATTATGACGAGGAAAAGGATGAACCTGAATCCATAAGTCAGATCAACAATCCGGA
This sequence comes from Lachnospiraceae bacterium, assembly GCA_017540605.1. GTDB lineage: Bacteria > Bacillota > Clostridia > Lachnospirales > Lachnospiraceae > RGIG6919. Next base: position 44,881 of record JAFYAS010000019.1, read on the forward strand.
CACATATCTCCTTCCCAATATCGTATTTTACGGTGAGGAGAGCAGACAATTTTATATAGGCTATGACGCCCAGACAAGACGCTTTGAGGAGCGTGGTCAGGTTGTAGAGAATATAGTGGCCAATGTTGAGAGTATCAAGGGGCATGTATTTGATGGGGACAAGGTTTCCAATAAAGAACTCTTCTTTACAATGCTTGACAGATACTTGAATGAATTCCTTGGAAGGTACAAGGAAGCAAAGGTCAAGAAGATGGTAGTAGCTGTTTATGAGTACAGAAAGGGACTTTTCTCAGCTCTCAAGGAGTGGGCAAAGCATTTTGGGCTTTCGGATGATCAGTTCGAGGTGTGTTCACATTCCAACAGTTATCTCCATTATGTGTTCCATCAGGGAGACGACATCAGAAAGAACAGTGTGGCTCTCTTTGATTACAGCACGGCGGGTATGGACTATTATCGTATCGATATCTCCAAGAAGACTCAGACTAAGATCATCAATGTGATCCATAGGGATTACAGAGCTGAAATTCCTTATTCTCTTGCAGAGGAGGGCGGCGAAAGCTTAGACAGTGAATTTGCGCGAGTAGCGAAAAGAGAGATGGAGGATACCTATATTTCTGCAGTATTCCTTACCGGTATAGGCTTTGCTGACAACTGGATGCGGGAATCTCTAAAGTCTATCTGCGGTGGGCGAAGAGTGTTCGTGGGACAGAATATCTACACCAAGGGAGCCTGTTATGCGGCTTATAGTGGAACCAGCGTGGTTGAGAATGAATATATGATACATTCAGAGGATACCATTCCCTTTGATATCGGTATTTATCTGGATAACAACAACAAGCAGTTTGTTCCCATAGCCATGGGATGTACCGAGTGGTACAACATGAAGGGAACCATTGAGATATTCCTTGATGAGACCAAGAAGCTTGAATTTGTCTACAGAGACAGGATAAAGAACGAGCTTGCAAGAGAGGCGGTGGAGATCCACGGACTTCCAAAGAGACCGCCAAAAACTACGAAGCTTTCTTTGACAGTTGAGTGCTACAACGAGAGAGAGGGCGCTATCATCATCAAGGATTTAGGCTTCGGGAAGCTATTCCCGACGACGAATAAGATTTACCGTAAGGAATTCACGGTAGAGAGGTAAGAGTTTATGGGCAAAGTGATACTCTGCGAAACCAAAACTGCAAAGGAACCATTTGTTTTCTTGAACACAAAGGTCTATGTCTATTCCTATGAGGAGTTCTGTTATTATGTTTACAACAATCAGATCCTTGTAACTATGGACATCATCGACCTTTCTCTTTGTGATTGGTTTGAAAAGCAGTTGGATCTAAAGCCCCTTGCTGATGAGCTAAAGAGCTTGATGGAGAAGGAAAGTCCTCTTGAGGATTATCTCATCAAGATATTAATGTTCAAGAATTATTATGATGTAAATGAGATAAAAAGCTTTGTGACTGAATATGAGGCGGGTAAGCTTTTGCGTCCCAATGAAAGGGACAAGAAGATCGCAGACGGTTATCTGAAGTATAAGCGGTATACCAAGGCCATATCCATGTATAAGCAGCTTTTGGTAAACGAGGACAAGATTGCAGATCAGATATTCCTTGGAAATGTATATCACAACATGGCTGTAGCTCTTGCCAACAATATGCAGCTCAATGAGGCAAGACTTGCATTTCTCAAAGCCTTTACATTGAACGAGAACGAGATATCCCTTCGCTCCTGCTTTATGGTTATGGCATCCTATGAGCCCGAGGATATTGTGAAGCGTGAGATGAGAAAATACCATCTTCCCGACAACTATCTTGCAGCCATCATGGAAGAGGTTGCCAATGCCAAGGAGGAGATGGAGGGTATGCAGCTTTATCATCGTCTTGAAAAGGCTATGTATAACCGTGAGCACGGTGATATGAAGGGCTATCTAAAGCGTATAGACAGTGTTGTTTCTGAGATAAAGGAAACCTTTAGGGAACAGACTATATAGTTTAGTCGGAGTGAAAGCTCCGACTAATCTTTTCACTTTATAGGAAATGTTGTTTTCTATAAAGCAATGGAGTAATTATTAATGGGTTTATTCGACATTTTTTCCTCAAAAAAGAAAAAAAAGAAGCCGGATATAGATTACAATCTGGAGTCTGAGATCAAGGCACCCACAGTACGACTTGACAAGGCAGCCTATACGGCAGGAGATGACGTGGTGGAGGTCTGTGAGCATTTGATAGATGCCACCTATCAGATCGAGGATATGAGGATCGAGTATGATTCTGTAAGCGACTATTATGAGGATACTCAAAAGATCGAACAGATGCCGGAGATGCTTAGAAAAGAGCTGAATGATGTGGCCATGAAGATTGAATTCCTTGAAAAGAATCAGGAGGAATTCAAGCAGCTTAAGACGAAGCTTTCAGATGATAAGTACCGATTGATGAGCAAGTATGAGGACGAGATACCGGATGTTCTTAGAAAGCTTGTGGATATGGAGGCCAGGCTTGCCGCTATTAACAGAGACATGCAGTATCTTGAGGGTGAGAAGAATTCTCAGGATATATATGTAGAGGATGCGGAGGACAGGCAATATCAGCTTAGGACTATTTCCATAACTGTTGTTATTTTGGCTTTGATCTCTGGGGGAGTGCTTGCTTGGTTTTCCTATATGTATGTTTTTTCTCCAAGCATTCCTCTTATGCTTTTGCTCTTTGCCGTGACCTTGGTATTTGTAGCCATTTTTATGAAATACAGGGCGGAGGAATATGAGATAAAGCTTGCCCATGTGAAAAAGGCAAAGGCTATAACTCTCTTAAACAAGGTAAAGCTTAAGTATGTAAATGCTGCAAGTACTTTAGATTATATCTATGCCAAGTACGATATCAGAAGTCTTCGTGAGCTTGAGCACCTTTGGGAGCAATATGTGGAGCTAAGAGAGGAAAGCAGAAGATTTCGTCAGAGCATCGGGGATATGAAGGTTTACTTTGATGATATGGAGAGGATCTTGAAGGAGATCAATGTGAAGGATCCCTTTATCTGGACCTCTCAGACACGTGCCCTTCTTGATGAGAGAGAGATGGTGGAGGTAAAGCACAATCTGAATAAGAGAAGAGGAAGTATCAGAGCCATCATGGAAAAGCATGAGAATATCAGAAATGAATGTATCGCGAAGATGAAGGAGCTTGTTAAAAAGGATCCCGGTGTGATGGACAGTATCAAGGAGATACTTGCAGATTATAGGATCACGATATAAGGAGAAGATATGGAGCTTATAAAGGGTTTGCCTGTAGCAAAGGCAATAAATGAAGAATTGATAAATGAAAGAGAGAAGGCGGGAGTGGTTCCAAAGCTCGCCATAGTCAGAGTAGGAGAGAGAGAGGATGATCTCGCTTATGAGAGAGGCGCTCTTAAGAAGATGGAAAAGGTAGGCTTTGACGTTTCTGTTTTTGCTTTCCCAGCTGATATAGACAATGATAGCTTTCAGGCTGAGTTTGATAGGATAAATGAGGATGCGTCCATTGACGGAATTCTTTTGCTCCGTCCTCTTCCAAAGCATCTTGATGAAAAGGCTGTTACTGAAAGGATCGATCCTAAAAAGGATATAGACGGTATAGGTCCTATGAATCTGTTTAAGGTATTTGCAGGTGAGGACGATGGCTTTGCTCCATGTACGGCAAAGGCTGTGATAGAGATACTTGATCACTATGGCATAGATGTGACGGGAAAGGCTGTGACTGTTGTGGGACGTTCCCTTGTGATCGGAAAGCCCGTTGCAATGATGCTTATGAAAAAGAATGCCACTGTGACTATATGCCATACTAAAACTACCGATATGCGTTCTGTATGTAAGGGAGCGGATATAGTGGTGGCTGCAGCGGGAAAAGCGAAGATGATAGATTCATCATTTTTGAAGGATGGAGCTGTTGTTATTGATGTGGGAATAAATGTAGACGAGGAAGGCAATCTCTGCGGAGATGTGGACGCTTCAAGTGTTGAGGAAATGTCAGGAAAGCTTACTCCCGTTCCCGGAGGCGTGGGTTCCGTGACCACATCTGTTTTGGCAAAGCATTTATTAAAAGCAAAATTGAGCAAATAAAAAGGAGGGCATGAACTATGTACGAACCTGAGATCACAAAGGATATCATCAATGTGGGAGTTGATGATCCTGATATCACATTATTTGAGAACCAATATGAGCTTCCCGACGGAATGGCATACAACTCTTATCTCATACTTGATGAGAAGGTGTGCCTGATGGATTCGGTAGACACGGATGTTGCGGATAAGTGGTTTTCCAACCTTGAAAAATATTTGGGTGGAAGGAATATCGACTATATTGTAGTACAGCATATGGAGCCTGATCATTCAGGATCCCTTGCCGCATTTTTAGAAAAATATCCCGGTGCGAAGATAAAGACAAGTGCGGGTGCGAAGAATATGATCTCTCAGTTTTTTGAGAAGGATTATTCCGATAGGATAGAGCTTATCAAGGACGGAGATACCCTTAGCCTTGGCAAGCATGAGCTTAAGTTTATAGCTGCTCCCATGGTACATTGGCCTGAGGTTATGATGACCTATGACGCTACGGACAAGGTGCTTTTTGCTGCCGACGGCTTTGGTAAGTTTGGAGTAAAGGGCGCTGAGGCTGACGATTGGGCATGCGAGGCAAGACGTTATTATTTCAATATCGTGGGTAAGTATGGTATGCAGGTGCAAAACGTGCTTAAGAAGGTAGCTGATCTTCCCATAGAGCATATCTGCTCTCTTCACGGACCGGTGCTTCCGGAAAATGAGCCTCTTGATTTTTATATTAAAAAGTATGACACCTGGTCAAGGTATGAGCCTGAGGACGAGGGAATAGCTGTGATCTTTGCCTCTATTCATGATACAGGAACAAAGCAGGCTGCAGAAAAGCTTGCCGAGCTTCTTACTGAAAATGGAGCAAAGAAGGTTGCGGTAACAGATCTTACAAAGGATGATATCCACGAGGCTGTTGAGGACGCTTTCAGATATGATAAGCTTGTTCTCTGCGCTTCAAGCTATGATGCCGATCTTTTCCCTCCCATGAAGCAGTTTTTAAATATCCTCTTTATCAAGGGATATCAGAAGAGAAGGATTGGTATCATCGAGAATGGTTCGTGGGCGCCATCTGCGGGACGTGTGATGAAGCAGTATGTAGAGAGCTTTAAGGATTGTGAGCTTATTGAGCCCATCGTTACCATAAAGTCAAGTCTAAGGGAAGAGAACATGTTTGATCTTACGGGCTTGGCCGCCAGCCTGCTTTCGTAAGATGGTGGTACTTTATGGATACAGGACTTGTTCATATCTACACGGGTGAAGGAAAGGGGAAGACCACCGCTGCCATAGGGCTTTCGGTAAGATGTGCCGGAGCAGGAGGCAGTGTGTTGTTCTCACAGTTTATGAAGGGGAATGATACCTTTGAGCTTTTGCCGCTTAGCGATATTCCGGGTATCAGCATTTTGCGTCCATACAAGCTTTTCCCTTTTTTTAAGAATATGAGTGAGGCAGAGAAGCTTGAGCTTACCTATATACACAACGGTATGCTTAAAAAGATGATATCAGGCGTGGAGGGTGATACCTACGATATGGTGGTGCTTGATGAATTTACCTACGCTTATTCCTATGAGCTCTGCGATAAGGAGCTTGTAAAGCGGCTTTTTGATACTTCAAAGGGAAAGACAGAGCTTATTGTAACCGGAAGAAGACCTGATCCTTTTCTTCTTGAAAAAGCAGATTATATAACAGAGATGAAGGCAGTTAAGCATCCATTAAAGGATCAGGGCATAGCTGCCAGAAAGGGTATAGAATATTGATGTTTGCAGATCAGAAAATGAATGAATTTACAAAGGCCTTATCATCCAATGCTCCGGTTCCCGGTGGCGGTGGAGCCTCTGCTTATGTGGGAGCTCTTGGCATGTGCCTTGGTTCAATGGTAGCCAATCTTACTACGGGTAAGAAAAAGTATGCCGAGTATCAGGCAGAGATAGATCAAATCCTTGAAAAGTCACCTGCTATCACTGATGGACTATTGGAGTGCATGGATAAGGATGCTGAGGCCTTCGAGCCATTATCAAAAGCCTATGGACTTCCTAAAAATACTCCTCTAGAGATAGCTGAACGTGACAAGATCATGGCGAAGGCTCTAAAGGAAGCGAGTGAGGCACCCCTTTACCTTATGGAGAAGATCATGGAGAGTATTGAGATCCTTGACAGGCTTTCGGTGATCGGAAGCAGGATTGCCATCAGCGATGTGGGAGTGGGAGTACAGTTTGCAAAAGCAGCGTTAAATGGTGCTTCCCTAAATGTATTTATCAACACAAAGCTTATGAAGGACAGAGAGCTTGCGGAAAAACTCAATCATCGTGCAAATGAGCTTATCGAAAAAGGTAATTCTGATTGTGACAGAATATTTGCCGCGGTTAAGGATAGTCTGGTATAGTCAATAAATAAAAACGGGGTCAGATCCCCTTACGGATAGCCGTAAGGGGTCTGACCCCGTTTTCGCGTTTTATTGCTCATCATAGGATCTGTCATTGATCTCCCAGCTTCTGATAGCTGTCATATTCTTCGAAGTTCCAAAGCCTCTTTTGTCCTCAGGTCTTTCAAAGTAAAGAGACTTATCACCGATCAGATATGCTCTTTTTATCTCGATGTCTTCGTTGCCGCCGCCTCTGTAGGATACAGTAAGTGTCATCTTTTCTCCTCCTGCGATTTGTTTCAATCAGATATCTCTTACCTAACTCTACACTAATTTGTCATACTTTGCAAGTGTAAAAAATTGTGATATACTTTTTTCATGAAAATTTTGTATATTTACACGGATTATTTCAAGAATTATGATATCATGGTTACCCTTCAAAAAATGGGTATTTCTTTTGATGTGATTGAGGATTCATTTATGACCTGGGAGCCTGATGAAAAGAAGCTTTCGGCTCTTTTGGAAAAGCTTAAGAGAGGCTCTTATCAGGCTGTTCTTAGCTACGGCTATGTGCCCTCTGTGTCAGATGTCTGTGAGGACGGAGGCGTTTTCTATATAGCCTGGACATACGATTCCATACTTCATTCCCTTTACAACAAAAGCATAGAGAATAAATGTAATCGCCTGTTTATATATGACAGTGCCGAGGCGAACTACATCAAGGAACATTTTGATGCACCGCGTGTATATTATCTTCCCTTGGCAGCCAATGTAGATAGGATTGAGGCATTAGAGATCACTTCAGAGGATGTTCGTGAATACAGTACCAATGTAAGCTTCGTGGGAGATCTCTATCAACAGAATACCTATTATAGCCTTTTAACTGAGCTTTCTGATGGAGAAAGGCAGTATTTTAGAAATGCCTTCTCATATTTCTTTGGGAAATGGGGAGGAGATAGCATTTATGATTGGTTCAGCGAAACTGATGCTGATTATCTGCAAGAAAGACTTCCGGATTATCTGAAGAATAACGGGCTTCTACCCAATAGGCGTTTTTTTGCGGATACGCTTTTATCAAAGCCTATCGGTTCCTTAGAAAGGATCGAGATATTAAACAGGCTTGCCAAAAAGCCTTATGGAGTCAGGCTATATCACAAAGAGAGTTCAGATTGCTCTGTGCTTAATAATGTGGAACTTCACAAAGCGGTAAACTACTTTGACGAGATGAATAAAGCCTTCAAATATTCAAAGATCAATATAAATATCACCCTTCACGGTATGATGTCCGGAGTGCCGTTAAGGTGCTTTGATGTAGTGGCATCGGGCGGCTTTTTGCTCACAAACTATCAGTCTGATTTAGAAGGCTTGTTTGAAGAGGATAAGGAGATCGTCTGCTATCGAAGTATTGATGAGCTTTTGGAAAAGGTCGACTATTATATGAAGCATGAGGATGAAAGAACGAAGATAGCAAAAGCCGGATTTATGAGAGCCAAAGCTGAACATAGCTATGAGAAAAGACTGCTTGCAATTTTTTCAGCAGTAGATTTAAAATAGGTGTAAAGCTTTTACCATAGCTTGCCGATATAGGCATTGTGGACTGCGATCAGCAAAGTATTTTTATAAAGGAGTTAATCATGAAAAAGAAGATACTGGTATTTCTTTCATTGTGTCTGTGCCTTGGGACAGTTGCTCCCATGGATGTTACCGCAAAGAAGAAGGTTACAAAGACAGCAGATATCACCATCAGCGCCGTAGGTGATTGCGCACTTGGAGGAGAGACAAAATATCCCACAGGATTTCATGACAAATACAATAAAAACGGTGCTTCTTATTTTTTAAAGAATGTGAAACCGGTATTTGAGAAGGATGATGTGACCATTGTGAATCTTGAATGTGTACTCACATCAGAGACCAAGAGAGCAGATAAGAAGTACTGCTACAAGGGTCCTCAAAAATATGCGGAGATACTTAAGAAGGGCTCGGTAGAGATCTGCAATTTCGCAAATAATCACAATGCGGACTATGGAGAGAAGAGCTTTAAGGATACCAAGGCTGCTCTAAAAAAACAAAAGATTGCATACAGTGTGGGTGATGCTATAGCCTATGCAAAAAAGAACGGTGTTGTAGTCGCATTTGTGGGCTTTTATTCATCAACAGGTATATCAACCGATTATGTAAAGAAGATCATTGAAAAGGCAAAGAAGAAGTCGGATGTGCTTGTAGTAACATATCATTGGGGGCAGATGTATCAGTACTATCCCAACGACAGACAGAAGATGCTTGGAAAGCTTGCCATAGACAACGGTGCGGATCTTGTGCTTGGACATCACGCTCACATCATTCAGGGAATTGAGAAGTATAAGGGCAAATATATAGTGTATGGTCTTGGAGATTTCTGCTACGGCGGCGGCAATCCCGATGACAAGGATACCATGATCTTCCAGCAGACCTTCCATGTGAAGAACGGAAAGCTTCAAGCAGATCTTGATGCGAATATAGTACCCTGTTCAATCTCAGGAAGCAAGACGAAAAACGATTATCAGCCCAGGATCTTAAAGGGAGATGAGAAAAAGAATCTCATTGCCAAGGTGAATAAGATCAGCAAGGGTATGAATATAACAGTAGATGAGGATGGAAAGATCAAATAAGACTTGACTTTTAGACAGTAAACCTATACAATCAAAGGCAGTCGAATAAAGCAAGACATTGATGAGAAGAGTAGGTTCTCAAAAGCTTTTTCCAGAGAGGATGTCATTTGGTGGAAGACATCTAAAGGGCTGAGTTCCGAAGACCACCTCGGAGTCTTATGTAAACTAAAAGTGCCCCAAGGATGGGGAAGCAGGGTGGAACCGCGTAAAAGAATTTGCGTCCCTGACATGCTAAAAGCGTGTCAGGGGCTTTTCATTTGAAAGGAGAATTATTATGAAGATCACACTTAAGGACGGATCGGTAAAAGAGTACGAGAAGGCTATGTCTGTGCTTGAGATAGCAACAGATATCAGCGAGGGACTTGCAAGGGTTGCCTGTGCCGGAGAGGTAAACGGCGAGGTGGTTGATTTAAGGACAGAGGTTTCGGAGGATTCGAATCTCAATATCCTAACCTTCAACGATGAGCAGGGACAAAGAGCATTCAATCATACCTGTGCACATATACTTGCTCAGGCGGTAAAGAGACTTTATCCCGATGCAAAATGCACCATCGGCCCCTCTATTGACCAGGGCTTTTATTATGATTTTGATATGCCCTCTTTATCAAGGGATGACCTTGATAAGATCGAGGCTGAGATGAAGAAGGTAGTAAAGGAAGCACATGAGATCACAAGATTTACTCTTCCTCGTGCTGAGGCCTTAAAGCTTATGGAGGAAAAGGGTGAGCCCTACAAGGTAGAGCTTATAAATGATCTTCCTGAGGACGCAGAGCTTTCCTTCTATACACAGGGCGAGTTCACAGATCTTTGTGCAGGCCCTCATCTTATGAATACAAAGACAGTTAAGTTTTTTAAGCTCACTTCATCATCAGGTGCATATTGGAGGGGAAATGAGAACAACAAGATGCTCACTCGTATCTATGGTACTGCATATCCCAAGAAGGCAGACCTTGAGGCGAGACTTGAGTTTTTGGAGAATATAAAGAACCGCGATCACAACAAGCTTGGTCGTGAGATGGAGCTTTTTACAACGGTTGACGTGATCGGTCAGGGACTTCCTCTTTTTATGCCCAAGGGTACCAAGATCATCCAGACCCTTCAGCGTTGGATCGAGGACCTTGAGGATTATGAGTGGGGTTATGTAAGAACAAGAACACCTCTTATGGCGAAGTCCAACCTTTATAAGCTCTCAGATCACTGGTTCCACTACAAGGATGGTATGTTCGTACTTAATGACGATCTGATGAGTGATGAGGATGCTAAAGAGGATCAGAAGTTATACAACGATACTTCAGTAGCCATGAAAAATGCACAGGAGAATGTTTATGCTGACAAGGACGGCAGAGAGGTTATGGCTCTTCGTCCTATGACCTGCCCCTTCCAGTATTTTGTATATAAGGCTAAGCAGCACAGCTACAGAGATCTTCCCTACCGTATGGGTGAGACATCAACACTCTTTAGAAATGAGGATTCCGGCGAGATGCACGGTCTTACAAGAGTAAGACAGTTCACTATTTCCGAGGGACATCTTATCTGTACTCCGGAGCAGATCGCTGATGAGTTCAAGAACTGCGTAAAGCTTGCAAAATATTGCCTTACAACCCTTGGCCTTGAGGATGAGGTAACATACCGTATGAGTAAATGGGATCCCAAGAATCCTGATAAGTACCTTGGAACAGCAGAGGATTGGGATCATGTTCAGAATGCCATGAGAGATATACTTAATGATATCGGACTGGATTATACTGAGGAGGACGGCGAGGCAGCCTTCTACGGTCCCAAGCTTGATATTCAGGCAAAGAATGTATATGGCAAGGAAGACACAATGATCACTATTCAGCTCGATATGTTCCTTGCTGAGCGTTATGACATGTACTATATAGATAAGAATGGCGAGAAAAAGCGTCCTTATATCATCCACAGAACTTCAATGGGTTGCTATGAGAGAACTCTTGCATGGCTTATTGAGCATTATGCAGGCGCACTTCCCACATGGCTCTGTCCTGAGCAGGTAAGGATCCTTCCTATCTCAGACAAGTTCCTTGATTATGCAGAGAAGGTTGAAGCAGAGCTTAAGAAGAACGGTGTTCACTCAACTATTGATTACAGAGGTGAAAAAATCGGCTACAAGATCAGAGAAGCACGTATGGAGAAGATCCCTTACATGCTTATTGTGGGTGAGAAGGAGAGAGAGGCAGGCAATGTATCTGTAAGAAAGCGTGGCGTTGAGGAGCCTCTCGGAGCTATGCCCCTTGAGACATTTATAGCTGATATCACTGAAGAGATCAGAACCAAGAAGCACGACTAAGGGGAAGACTATGGGACATCAGATGACAAAGGGCGACATAGAAAAGATCGAGGAGGAGATCAGATACAGAACTCTTGAGCTTCGTCCAAAGCTTTTGGAGGCGGTAAAAACCGCCAGGGCTCAGGGAGATCTCTCGGAGAACTTTGAATACTATGCCGCAAAAAGAGAGAATAACAGAAACAACAGCCGCATCCGTTATCTGGAAAAGGAGATAAGGAATGCTGTTATGATAGAAGATAATTCAGGGGAAGACGAGGTAGGACTTTACAACACCGTGACCGTGTATTTCCCTGAGGATGACGAGGAGGAGACCTACAAGGTGGTCACCTCCATGCGTCAGGATCTTTTAAAGAAAAGGATAAGCAATGTGTCACCCATAGGCAAGGCTCTGATTGGGAAAAAGGTCGGAGATACCTGCCATGTAGTGATGGAGAATGGCGCAAGCTATGATGTTATCATAAGAAAAATTGAAAAGACAACCGATGACGGAAGCGATGAATTGAAGAAGTATTGATATGTCAGCAAATCATGTGATGATAAATGATATAATCGAAGACCAGAGTGCGAGAATGTCGAATCTAAGGAAGTATTATCCATTTTTCTGCTTGATGGATACGGCATTTTCTCAGTACAAGGAGGGCAGATACCAACGACTTGATATGGGGTATCTTACTTTGGCATCTCTTCGTTTTTTCATCAATGAGAACAATTTCAACGAAAGAGATATAAGCTTCGAGCAGTATGAGGAATTTATCATCCACCTGTTAAGGCGTGATTATGATTTTAAGGAAACCTCTGACGAGGAGCACGAGCTGGCTCTATACATTTTCGATAAGCTGAATAATTCCGGCAAGGCCTTTGAATTCACCTTCTACGATCCTGAGCTTAAGCAAAATAAGACTGCAAGAGTAAAGTATATCGAAAGCAGGATAAGCGAAGGGGAGGTCAGATATTATATCACTTCCGAGGGTATCGAGTTCTATCTTGATACCAAGGAAATGAAGGACGAGAGCAGGATAAGCGTTCAACAGCTTTTGCTTGGCAAGCTCATTAAGGCGAAGAATTTTAAAGGCGGTGTCGAGGTTGTGAAGCGCATAAACAGCGAGGTGTCAAAGCTCTCTCTTAAAAAGCAGGAGGTATTGCACATCCTTTCCATAGATGTATTTGCAGGAGCGAGAGCTCTTGAAGAATATATGGATACCGCCGCAAAGTGGTTCAAGGAGGAGCAGAAGCTTTTTACCAAGAACAAGAAGCTTATTGAACAGGCCATAAAAACTGCGGAGACAGGAAAAGGCGGCGAGGATTCAAAAAGTCTTATGGGAAGCTTTGACGATATCGAGCTTCTCGATACCGAGCTTAAAAAGACCATCAAAAAACACTCCGATCTCATAGGAGAGACAGTTGCACTTCAGGGGGCGGCAGATAAGATCATAGGACGGGCAAAGCTTAGAAGGCTTAAGAGTGTCTTTGATTTTAGAGACACCATGTTAAAGATAAAGGGAATAAACGAACCGGATATCTTCGGTCATATATTGGCGCCATATTTTTTGCCAAAGCTTGAAAAATCATTTTCTCTTAAGCAGATAGATAATCTCCTAACCTACAGACAGGATCTTTCCGATAAGGCAGAGAAGGTCATAAAGGAAGAGGCGGATATCGACTTTAAGTATGAGGATGAGCTTGTCGATATGAGGATCGCCACCAATTTCTCACTGATGTTTTGTGAGCTTCTTAAGAGAGTTTCCAAAAAGAAGGAGATTTCTTTGAGAGAATTAAACGGTATCTACGAGATCAAATTCGGAAATGAGATATTTAAGAACGGCGATTATTATTCATTTATCGCACATCTTGCCGGAAAAGAAATATACGATATGAAGAAGATTCTTGAAAAGCAGGATACATTTTTGGAGGGAATAGTCGTTGAGAAAATGACAGATGCCGAAAAGAGAGAATTTTCGGATATCTGCTTTACTGTAAACTACGAGCCTGATGAGGTCATCAATCCCATAAAGGACAAGACGAACACAGAGATCACCGGACTGACCTTTCACTTAGCATAGGGGTATTGATATGGATATAAGGAATCTTGACAAAGCGCTTGATATATATGCAAAGCTTATTATGGGCGAGGAGATAAAAAAGGACAGCAAAGAGAATGGCAATCTCTATGAGGAATATTACGGGAATGCCGAGGTCTATGAGATCACAGGTATGATACTTAAAAAATTGAACCTCTCCCTCTATGAATACAAGGATGCCCTCTATATCACCGCAGGTGAGGGCAATATGGTCTTTGGTTATACCAACGAAGAGATGAAGAGGATGATGAACCTTAAGTACAACAAGGAGCTTTATCTCATTTACTACATTATCTACCAGGTGCTCCTATCATTCTACACCGATTCGGCCAGCTTTCAGGTTCAGGAATTTGTGAAGCTTGAAAATGTGGTGGATGAGGTGAGCAAATCCTTGACCGATCTTTTAAAGGACTTAAAGCTTTACAGTCTTGACGAGGTTGAGGAAAACAGCTTCCAGACCATAGCGCTTTTATGGGATGAGCTTCCCATGACGGCGTCTACAGATCGAGGAAACATCAGGGCAGGAAGGGCGTCAAAGTCCGGTATAGTGAAGCTTTCATTTAATTTTATGATCTCCCAGGGACTCTTTTTAGAGGTTGAGGAAAGGTATTATCCTACGGACAGATTTAAAGCGCTGACAGAGAATTATTTTGAGGATTATCGAGGCAGGTTA
>JAFYAS010000020.1 GCA_017540605.1 Lachnospiraceae bacterium
CAAGGTTGTAAGACCCCTTGAAGACTACAAGGTAGATAGGTCGGAGGTGTAAGTGCAGTAATGTATGTAGCTGACCGATACTAATAGGTCGAGGGTTTGTCTTGAGCAGAGAACTTAACAAGAACGAGTCGAAGACGAAGTTCGAGTTTAGTCGTAGCCACGTCGATGCCCTTAACGAAAGCGAGTCGTAGACGAAGCTTGAGTTTAGTAATCGACGATGTGTGTTCTGCCAAAGAACTCCAATATTTAACGTTTGAAAGATGTTGATCTGTATGTGATTTTGAAGGTACAAGAAAAGTCTTGCTATAGTGCAGGACTTTTTTTATTTCCTATAATTATCCCTGATATGATAGTTTAGTACGAAAGCAATTATTGATAATTGAATGAAATTTTAATAAAATAATAATTAGTTTTTATGTGTTGCGCTTTTGTTGCGCGGGGTATGATATTATCAAGCCAACATAATAATTAACAATCTACGAGAGGAGAACAATTATGAAGGAAATTGATGAAATGAACTATTATGGACAGGGAGCAAAGGAGAATCTTAACGAGGATGATTACAAGAATGAGTTGAAGCGTCTTGAAGCCGAGAAGAAGGCTAGAGAAAAATACGAGTCTGATGAGATAATAAAGGCAGACCTCGAGAAAAAAGAAGAGATTAAGAAGCAGGCAGAAAAGGATGCCAGAGAAAAGGAAAAAGAAGGCAGACAGAAGCGTATTGAGGCAAGACAGAAGGTTCTCAAGGACGAAGAAGCAGAGAGAAAGCGTATAAAAGACGAACGCGATAAAGCTATAGCCAAGTTTGACACGCTTGAAACAGAGGATATGTTGAAAGTCCTTAATGACGGCGATGACATGCAGATATATTATAACCAGATGTTCAAAGATGGTTATATGAGCTATAGAAACGACCAGCGAATTAACAAAGCATTTGACGAAATCAAACATTTCAGTTTAGATGTATCCGATGAAGAGCTTGAGAAGGCTGATGTACTTTTTCGTATGCTGTTTTCTGATATTGCAGAGTTTGAGAAACCTTTCATTTACTTTATCAATGATAATAATATTCCGGACGATCCGAATAGGCAGGACGATATGATTGCCGCCAACTTTGTCGATGATAATATATCCGTACAGGAAATAATTGATAAGGAAATTAACGATAAGGGTATCTATGTTTCGCCGGAGAAGACCATGCGCCTGCAGAAGTTTTATGTTCTCAATAAGATCAAGGACATATATGGAATGGTAGATACTTTTGTCGGTGAAGATGTAAAGAAATTGAAGACCCTTGACCCTGAAAAGAATAAGGAGACAATCGCTTTTATTAATAAGGAGTTGGATGAAAAACTTAAATACTATGGCGATGATATCAAATACAGGGGATTTGTCGCAGAGCAGAATATGAGTGGAAATATGGAAGTTCTCCGTCCGGCAGAGGATTATACAAGGGATGCCAGGAGTAGAAAGAGATGGCTTGATAAGCATCCGGAGAACACTGAGGTCAACTATATCTATGACGAGGTTCGTTATCAGCTTGCTTTTGCCAAGTTATTTTCCGAACAGGTTATGCAAGATCAGGAGTTTCCGTATTCAATAAGACAAAACAGAAAGCCGTCAAGTCTTAACCGCGCAAAGTATGAACTTAGAGAAATCAGGGCTGCATTCGAGGTACAGGCAGAAAATGTACATGATTATGATCTTAAAGACTTTAATAAGGCTATGGCATTTTTGTGTGATTATGAAGCCGGAGATTTCATGAAGCTTATGCGTGAGAAACCTCATATTGCGAATCTTGTGGATGTTGTAATGAACGGCCCTATGACCAGATTAGAGTATGGCGAAACACAGGAAGAGATATATAATAAGTTAAAGAAAGCAAATCCGGACACGCTTAAGTCATATATAAGATTTGTTGAGGGCGTGGCAGCTCAGGTCGAAGCTGAATATGCGAAACAGAAATTCGCTGCAGAAGGTTACCCGAAGGAAAAGGAAGAAGAAGTTAAGAGTAAATGTGTTAAGGCTGCTGATAATTTCTATTCTTATAGTAATAATCTTAAGCCTGCTAATCTCAAGGCCTTTGACAAGTATTGCAGAAAGCGTGTATCAAGAGCTTTTGACAAGGAAGATAATGGCAATATCCTTTCAGATATGAAAGTTATAACTAATGAGGTATCTGCTCTTCAACGAGGATGGAGTTTTAAAGAGACTTTCATATTTGCCATGGTTCATTCCGTATACAAGAAAACGAGAGAGTTATACTATAACAAGAGTAGGCAGAAATATGGAAATCAATATAATGAGATAGCAGACATTGAATATAATCTTGAACAGGCAAAGACCGCTGTTGAAAGGAGACAGCAATTAGTTAAATTTGAAAACTTTATCAGAAAAAATATTGATGATAAAGAGCTTGTCGCTCCGACAATGGATTATCGGCTTGAATATGATGAGGTCAGAGAGAATTTTGACAACGGATATAGTGATGCTGTTAAGGCTGATCTTAAGAAGGTTGAGAATGATCCTGCCAAACTTGCACAAGAAATGGTCAAAATGAAGACCATCGCTTATGATACTGACAATAATAATATACATAATGAGATATTCAAGGACTACATCAAAGGTCTTGATGAAAATAAGAAGACGGAACTTCAGAAGGCGATATACAATGAGCGCCATAATCAGATGCTCAAGCGTGCGGAAAACGTAAGCAAGTATAGCGAAGAGATATATAAGCGTGACGAGCTTGCCACATTCAAGGAGAATCGGACGATTCATGATGATGTCTATGCTCAGATCGGACGTATAGTCAGCGAGAATGACGGTGTTACCGCAGCGGATGATCTTGAGGGATTGTTCGAGGCTAAGTTAGCAGATGATGTTAAGAAAAAGATTACCGATGATTTCACTGAGAAGAACATTAAGAGTAAGGCTTTCAAGATCGGTGATGAAGAATATCCGGATTTTTCACATTATCAGATGGAGTTAGCCAAAAAGATTGACAATAACAAGGCTGACCATGGATTTAAGGTGGTAAAGGCTCCGGATGGCGGTTTCAACATCCGTTACGACAAGGAGATTGTTGAAATCAAGAAAGACCTGATGGAAAAGACGGATGCCCAGTTTGCTGACCTCGAGGTCGAGCTTGCCAGGATCAGATCCACAATGAATTCATATATAATGAGAATTAACAATGATGAATTCACTAAGATTCATTCCGGCTCCGGTGACATGTATTATGATATGTACAGCCTTGCTACTTATGATAGCGGATTCTCTGTAAGTTCATATATAGATACTCTTAAAAATGTAGCAAAGAAGGTTGACGGATACATAAAAGAAGCTAAGGATGGAGACAAACCGGGTGAGGTTGAGTTCTTCGAAGAAATCAAAGCATTTACAAATAAGTCTCTTGGTATATTAAAACCCGAGAATTATCCGGATGTCAATTTCTACACACTTACCAGAAATTTGAAAAGGGATGTGGAAGTTACCAAAGTTCTCTGGGAGAATAGGGAAGAGGGCAATAAATGGGAACCAAAGCCGTCTGAATATGTTAAGGAGAAACAGAAAAACGCAGTAGACAGCAAGGAAGAGCAGTTCTATAAGGCTATAGCAAAGACACCTTCAAGAAAGATGTTTGATGAGGATAAGGGATATGACGATATTAGACTTAAACCATCAAGAATCTATGAAATGTGCGAGAAGTATTTCAATGCATTAGTTGCTATTGATGGTAATGACGTATCCAAAGAATCCAAGGAATATCAGGAATTCTACTACTCATTAAAGGATCTTAAGGAGAATTTCAGGGGTAAAGAGGTAAGTCAGATTGACGGCTCTAATGTGACTCTTGACTGTATTTTAGACCTTGACACCACAATAAAAGCATACCTTAAGAGTAACGATACTTCTAAGAATGCACCTCTTAGAAAGAATGTTGCCGACCAGATAAACAGAAATTATCTGTATGTTAAGCATGGTTTTGATTGGGATAATAATGTTGCTAACTTTGAGGAATGGACCAAGAATGATCGGGATATCAAAAAAGCAATTAATAAGCTTCCTGATGAGGCAAAGCAAAAACGTCAGGCTAGAATAGACGCAGAGGAAAAAGCAAAAGAGGATGCAAAAAAGGCTGAGAAAGAAGCGGAAGAAACCAAGAAAAAATTAAATGATGAGTTAAAAAAGATAAATGTCAAGGAAAGAGATATTAAGAACCAGCTCAAAGCTGCTGACAAGCAGATTGAAGAGGCAAATTCGCAGATAGGTACATCTAATAAGAATATTGCATGGGCAAAAACTCATAACAGACCAGATAGGGTAGCGGATAACGAAAAATTAATAAACGAATCAAATGCGAAGATTAAGGCGGCAGAGCAGAAAAAGGCGGATTTGAACAAACAACTTGCCGGCATTGATAAAGAGCGAAAGGATGCCAGAAAGAAATTCGTTGTCAAGGAGATAAAGGAAGAAAAGCCGAAGTTAAGACGTCAGGCAGTAAAGGATGCCATGATGAAGGTGGCTAAGAAGAACGATCCTGTCAAGAAGGTTGACGAAAAGAAGGTTGTTCCGCCTGTTGAGAAGGAAGTGCCTAAGAAGGGCAAGAAGGCTAATGCTCATGACGGAAATAACATGATTATTGATGAGAATGTTAATAATAATATCATTAATGATAAGAAAGACAATATCATCGAAATCAATGAGAAAGAAAATATCATCAATACAAATGTTATTAAGACGGATATCATCAATGAGATCCACAAGAAGGATAATATTATCAAAGACAATAAAAAGAAGAATGATATTATCGAATTAGATGATGACCTTAATGATAATGTTAAGAAGAATACAGAGAAGCCATCAGCAAAGAAAGCACCAAAGGCTAAGAAAGGCAAGTTAGAGGTCAGCTACAAGAGTTATATTATGCTTCATACCGGAGAACATGCCGGCAAGAATCATAAGGAAAAAGTCAATAACTTTGCAAAGGTTATCGCAGCATATATGCTCTCTGCCTCGAAAAAGAAGTTCTCTGTATCAATGATACATGACTTTGTAGATGTTATGAAAGAGAATCTGCTCCTTAATGATATATCGGAAGATAAGCTTAATGAGTACCTTGCATCACCTAAGGAAGCAACCAAGGGGGCTCTTAAGGTGGTAGGAGATTTATATAATGTCACAGGTAATCAGGGCGAGTATTGTAGAGAGATGATGCAGTTGTATAATTCTATGATGTCAGATGAAGGACGAAGTGCAGAGTATAAGGATCTTAAAAAATGTATTAAGAGAGTGGCATTCTTAAATGACAAAGAATTTTCAAGCGAACAGGATAAAGCGGATTCTTTCAGCCACGTATCCTTCTTATTAGCATTTGGAATCGCTAAGTATATGAAAGGCAAGAAGAGTGTACGTACCTTTGAAGGCGGAAGAGAGCGCTTTGACAATGCCCTTGATGCGGCTGCAATTCTTACCAAGTATGCACCAAGTTCCAAGAAGAGAATCGACAAGCTCGTTGACAGGATCAATGAGGTTCGTAAAGACAAGAAGAATCCTGTTTCGTTAGATAATTATGGAGTTGACCGTGCGATTGCTGCGCATAATGCTCGTGAAGCAGCTAAGAAAGCAAAAAAAGGAGGAAAAGAAGAATTCTCTGCGATTGATGCCCATTGGCAGGCTGAAATAGATGCCCTAAAAAATGCTAATGAAAATGCCGGTAAGAAAGCTGATGCAAGGCAAACAATTAATCGAAAATGATAACTTAAGGAAAAGCCGGAGCTATCCGGCTTTTTCGCAATAGCCTAAAATTAGAGATAGAGGAGAAGGAATATGCCGGTTAAGAATAAAGATGGAAATTTGCGTTCCGAAAAGAGAAAAAAACAATTTAAGACATATGTCAACATAAAGATTAAATGGCTGAACTTGCCGCAGCGTGAAGCTGTTGTCGCCGTAGACAAGATGATGGATGAGATGGAACCGTATCTTAACATCAACAATCCAAAGCCGATTAGCAGAGAACA
The DNA here is from genome assembly GCA_017540605.1 of Lachnospiraceae bacterium. Lineage (GTDB taxonomy): Bacteria > Bacillota > Clostridia > Lachnospirales > Lachnospiraceae > RGIG6919. Next base: position 6,024 of record JAFYAS010000020.1, read on the forward strand.
GTTGAAGCATTACTGCGATGAATATACGAGGATATTAGGCTTGGTTGAGGATTCATGGAGTACCAAAACAGAATATGCCAGAAGTAAAACATCAGGATATAAGGAATTTAAGAAAATCCGAAGGATAATGTCTAAGGATATACATACCTTTGAAAAACTGCTTCATCAAGAGGATAAGAACGAATTCAATCTTTTGGAAGCATTTGAGGAATCACGTTCCGTTACAATAGATGTTGATGAGAAAGAGATGGATAAAGCAGTTGGGGGCGCTTTTTCCAATCGTATGCATATCAAAAACGGTGAGATTGATGGATATTTTACCCTGCATAGCAAACCGTACGATGCAGAAAGTGAGATTGATAAGGTTGCAGCAAAATACAGCAGCGAAGATAAAGATGTAATAGATTTTGTAAAATATATCATAGGACTTCAGGATGACGGCACCCCTAATTCCAAATTTTCCACTTTGTATAATGATATGTGTACGGAAAGGAATACCTTAAGCGGCGATGCAGCATTTATATCTTCCGGGTATGATTCCATAGAAGAATATGAGAAGGAGTTTGGTGAAAAGTTAAAAGAGGATATTGAATCATTTCTCGACACTTACGGATATGAATCAGGAACCGAAGAATACGAAGCTGTCAAAGCTAAGTGTATGGTTTATACTAATGGGAAAAACATTGACGACCTTATTAATGCCAATAATGAAATCAGGACATATACGCATACTAATGCAACAATGTATGAAAGACATGGAATGAACATTAACGGCAGGGTTGATATGCGTAACTCCGCTATGAGTGCTGTTGCTGAGCTTATTAACGTGGATAATGTTATCGCTTCCTCAAAAAGTATGCGCATCAATTCCGGAGGCAAGACCATAAAGGGAACAATAATGAATGCCGCAAAGGGTGAAGATATCTTAAAGGCTTCAATGGATTCACCTTTGATGAAGGCGGGAATTAATAGTCTTGAGAATTCGCCGAGTCTTATTGAGGACATTGCGAATCTGCAGATACTTGATTATCTGTGCGGTAATGTAGACAGACATATCAAGAATTTCACATATATATTTGACGAGAATGGTAAACTTATCGGAATACAGGGTATAGATAATGATCTTTCGTTTGGTGAGAAGTATCAGGGTGTTAATTACAATATGGAATTTTCAACGCCACTTAGTGAGGCGATGATAATTCCGGAGAAAACTGCTGATGCCGTTATGAAACTTGATCCGGAAAAACTAAGAGTCATTCTTATCGGTTATGATCTTGATCCTAATGAAATAGCTACTGCGGGAGAGAGGCTCCTGACTTTAAAGGAGCAGATCAAAAAGGGCAGAGAACGTTCACGCTATGAGACTGAGGTAAAACCGGAGTCAGGTTATCTGAAGGTTGTAAGCAGGGAGGATATTGAAAAAATATCCTTCAATATGGATCTTACTAATGATGACAAGAAGCTCATTGATACGACTAATCTATTCTATCGTGTTAAGGATGTGTTCTCCAATACAACGACAGACCGCATCATTAATGAAAAGAGAGGTCTTATCAAAAAAGAAGCTCTGCCTCATTTTCATGATTACAGACGGCAAATGTCTGAAGTGAAAAAATGCTATGAGGAATTAAAGACTGCTTCAATGGAAGTGGAAAGTAACGGACTGGCTGCTTTCATGACAGATTATGAGAATGCACCGACTGACTTGTATAATATGGTCAATGGTGCAATCAACGAGGAATTCGTTAGTTTTGCGGAAACGACAAAAACTACGCTTACAGGTCTTTTGCAGTATATGAAGAATGAGGGTATTCCGGAGGATAAGGTTCATTTATTGGACAATATGAAGAAGGCATTGGAAAATGTATCCGCTGATTTGGAAGCTATTGCAGATGCCGTCGGTAAGGATGAAAGCCTTAGGAATAAGATGCTTACAAGAAGGCAACAGGGCGTGGTTCAGGCTAACCATTTCAAGACTAAGTCGGTGGAAAGAGATACCAAAAAGATTGTACGACCGGTTTCATATGCGCAGATGAAGCAGTCATTGGCATATGATAAAGATCTGAATATAAGAGAACTTTCACAGGCGATACAGGGAGAACCCAAAGAGGAAAAAAAGAAAAATAATGATGAAGGACTTTTTGGTGGAGGAGGACTTGATAAAAAATTCCCGAAGTCTGCTCCTTCTTACATAAAACCTTGTCTACTCAATGCTTTGGAGATTGATAGCAGAGAGATATACATAAAGCTTGGAAGTGATGAGGAATCGGAAGAGCCAAAGCTTTCGGAGGAAGATAAAACAGCTCTCGTGGAGAAAATACTCGCTGACAGAATACTTAGCAGTCTTATTAATGATATTCCGAAACTTGCGGATAATATCGGTAATAATACGGATAAACTTGCAGGACTTCGTGACGAATTGATTGTCACTATGAGAAATGACAAGGATTGGGAAAAAGCAGTCGCAGATGAGAAGAATGTAATTAAGACGGCGGCTTTAGCAAGGAAAAATGTATCGGCTATCGATGAGTTCCTTAAAAACGGCACGACGAATGAGCTTAGTCCTGAATTAAAGAGTCAGGCAGACTCTATTGCTGAATTTAACCTTATGATGAAAAACGGTGAGGGAAGTCAGAATAATAAAAAAGCATGGCTTCAAAAATACTTTTCATCAAAGCTTTCTGATAATATCAGAAATAAGTTAAAGGGTGCTATAGAAAACAATAGCTTTAAGATAGAGAATGCTATCAATTATGAAGACCTTGAGCCGAAAGAGAATGAGATCATTGACGTTAAAGCTGATGACAAGATCAATCCTATATCAGGGGCGGATGTCAAAGAGCCAAAGGTTATTAAAGCTGATGGCAAGAATAATCTCGTAGAAGGGGCGAATGTCATAGAGCCGGGGATACAGGATTCACCGGAATATGCCAGAAAATTGAAATTCTCTGAGGGAACATTCCGTTATGGACATGTGATGCTTGATATCTGCGAAGATCTGAAAAAGCAGTGCAAAATATTGGAGTGGGAAGGATTAAAGAATAAGAATTATTCATTCATAGATGACAGAAATAATTCTTCCAAAAAGTACAATAAAATGGCAGAATGTCTTGATAAAGTGATATCTTTCTTAGATGAAGATAATAAAAAGCCGGCTCCTTTGGATGTCAAGGCAGCTTTAAAACAATTATATTTGGCAAGTCTTGATTACTATAACAGCCATGTTGGCGTGATAACCGGACCGATAAGTGATTACGGACAGGCAAGACTTGGGGTTGCTGACTATCTTACAGACAACATACCTGAAATGATCAATACTTATGATAATCTCAGAAGAGGCGTATGTTCATATGTGGCGGAAGATGGATTGGCATATGGTAACAAACCTTTTAATGAGATAGTCTACAAGAATAATGAATTGATGATGGAGATAAAAAAAATAAGTAAGGAAGATTATGATTCAATAAGTGCCCGTTATCAGGATAAGGAAAAGATAAAAGATGTGAGAAGAGCCTCTGCAGAGCAGCTTGCATTTAAGAAAAAGTTCAAGGGCATAAGTAAGACCATGTTAAAAAATTATGAGTATACGAAGAATATTGATGATTATCTGTCTATGAAGAAGGACATGAGTATCTATGATAAGGCAAAATATTATCTCATGAAGGAGATGCTTGACAAAGCCTACAGACCGGACATCACATATAGTGAGGTGAAAGCGATAAATGATTCCTTTAACGCCGCGACATTTAGGCGCGAAGTCAAAAAACTTGCCGCTAATGAGAGCTTTAAGAGGTGTGTAAGAAATAATCCGGATAAAGCATTATCCGAATGGAAGAAAAGGCAGGCCGAAAACAATATGATCAACGGACCGGTAAAAGGTAAATGAGGCCGGAAGATTGTGAAACCTGCTAGTTTTTTTGTTATTAACTTCTCTTTATAATTCACTTAAACCATATTTTGAAGATGAAAATATTACTGATGAATATACATATATACCGGTCTGGACATTTAAAATTTCCGGAGGAAATGGAGAAGTGTCTTATAGTATATCAGTAAATGCTATGGATGGTACAGTGTTAGATATGTATGAGTGATTATTTGTTGCTCTTTTGTTGCATATTACACTTTATACTTCAGTTATGATATTCAAAAGTATGTGATTAAGAAATAATGGAGGTAATCATAATGACGGCATACAAGGAGTTGGAAGTACGCGAAAAGTTTAATAAGATCACCAGACTTTTAAACTATTTACAGAGAAATATGAAGGAGTTTTATGATTTTTATGCTCCTTATAATAATTTTTATAATACAGTAAAAACGAATCTTGATTCCCTTTATCAGACAAATGATCTTGGTCTGATCGATCAGATGAGTGCAGAAAATATTGAGGATATCAAGAAAGAATATTCGGACCTTCAGCTTATGATGCTGAATCATAAGCAGAAGATGCTGGAGTGGGCTCAGCAAAATGGAATAGATCAGAAGATAATTAATAAGGCTGAGAATTATTTCAATGAAGTAAATGAAATGATCACGAGAGACAAGAATGTAGTTGATACACTCGATATAAGAGATGGTCTCTCCCTTCCTGCTGCCATCTATAAGAACTCCTATGAGCTTTCCCATAATCAGGCCGAGAAGGATATTAAGTTCGCTGAATATCTGATGATAATGAGAAACACAAATTCTAAAGAAGAGGAGCTTTTAGAAAAATATATCAAAAGCTCTCCTGAAAAGATTCGTAGGGACTGCGTGAATCGTCTGGAGAAACATCCGAGGATTTATGAGTATGTCACCATGCCTCAGGATGCCATATATGCGATCAATACAGGTGATGAAACAATAATAAATGAGTATCTTAATTCCCATGGGGATGTACTCTCATTTACTCAGAAAACCAGACTTAATAAGCAGATAGCAGCCATGAAGCTCGCAGAACAGATTAAGAATGAGGGCGAATTCTTCATGGAGAATGAAGAGGAAATAGGAGATAAACCGAAGGTATTTCGTCCCAGTGACGCGAAGGAACCTGATGCCTGTGAGCTGGATATAGATCTTCCTGATTTCCAGACAAGCAATCAGGGCGGCTGGTCCTGCGGAGCACAGCTGCTCATAAACAGCAGAGGCAGTAAGAAAGTGACCCAGGAACATGTACGTGACTACAGGGCACCTCTTACGAAGCAGCAGATCGATGAGGACAGAAATCTGATCAACAGACAGTATAACTATGACAGTTCTCAGAATCTGATGAACAGAAGTGATCCTATCCTTGCTTACGCTCCGAATTCCATGCTGCATGAGCTTACCATACAGCAGTATCTGAGACCTGAAGAGAAAGCAGGCATTTCTCAGGAAAGCTATCTTGATAATTCTCTTGAAGTTATTAAGAAGACTATTAAGCATGCCATAACGGTTGAGCATTCGCCGGTTGTTTTTCGTAAACCCGGTCATTATATAACCATCATTGGTATTGACGGAGATACTGTAAAGTATAAGGACAGTCAGAGAAAACCCGGCACTACACCTAATCAGACTCATAAAACAAGCCTGAAAGAACTCACAGCTCAGCTCATTCTGAATAAAGATATAAACAGAAGAAGCTCAGTAGAAATGACCTGGGTATCCGACATCAAGCTTTCGAAGGATGGAAAGACCATCCATGGAATTCCCAGTAAATATACTGAGATGAAAGAAGATGGAACACTGCTTCTTCCTCCTGATGAGATCCAGCTTGCTGCTGATGATGCAAACAGTACCGGTATCAATCGGAATGGCGTAAGAATATATCGTCCGGGCGGAGATGAGGATAAAATGTTGGGTCAGAATGAGGCAAGTGTTTATTCTGATGGCGGAATAGTTAAGTTCGAAAAGGTTTACATGCCAAAGCAGCTTAATGCAGAGTATCTCAGGAAAATGGCTGAGAAGAGGACTGTAGAGGAAGAGGCAACTCTCAATATGCAGGATAAGGAGTACTGGGGTGTCGATCATGCTATTGATGTTGTGCGTCCTGAAGCAGCCAATATCGCAAATGAAAATAATGTAAATAATAATATAGAAAATGATAACGCAAATAACGCAGTAAATCAGGAAGAGGCTGAACAGAATTATCAGCCACACTACAGCCTCTCTGAAATCAGTACGGCTATAGGTAATGTGGCTGACGAACTGGATAGCCATAAGATCAGTTTCTCTTTAACCGGCCAGTATGAGGATTATGACAATTTAAGCACTGAGCTTCAGGAAATACATGACCTTGCAGAGCTTGGCAGGAAAAGTGCGATTAAAAATGACGGAAGATTCGGACAGAATAAGATGAAACGCATGATGGATCTGATAAACGGTGCCATCACAACTGCAGGCTCATATCTGGATAATAAATACGAAGATATGATGGACGATCCTTCCCGTAAGACAGATCCTAAGAAGCAGACCAGAGAACAGCCACGTATTAAAGCTGTGATAGGTGCACTTGACAAGCTTATGGATATCAGAAATGTGCTTTCAGGTGGGGCTGATCAGGAGTTAAAGCGTGCTGAGAAAGATGGCATAATAAATAATTATAAGGCTGTTCTGGTAAATGAGGCAGATAAGAAAAAGCAGCAGGAAGCTACCTTTAAAAACAGATCAGTTGATGCGGATCTGATGGAGAGACAGATTACTGAGATTGATGCTCTTATGGGTTTACAGCCGGAATTCTTGGATCAGTTTAAGAGTAAAAACAGGATAAAATATCAGACTGTAAACGGAAATAAAGTATCACTTTTCAGAAAGATCAAACCTATCAATGAGGGCTTTAATGCTATCGGAACCGATGACAAAAGTCTCGGCCTTTCAAGTAAGGATTTTGCGGCTCTCAGCTTTGCGGCACTGACCACAAGAGATATATATGAAAAGTACGATTCGAAATATAAGGTATGGGATGATAATCCATATCTTGATAAAGAATCAAGATACAGGGTAAATAACACAAGGGTGGTATTTGGTCTTGCGTCTAAGCTTGATTATGAGATGACAAAAAGTATAGACAATATCGTTGATTCAAGAAACTATACAGCTGATGTTATGAGAAGCTATGAAAATGGCAATAAAGAGCCACTTGCAAAGCTGATAACCGAGGGTATAAAGAATTTCAAGGACATTGCCCTGGGCGGTGATTATGAATTATATACAGACCTGATCGTTTACAGTGAGATGGGACAGCGTATGACAGCCATGCTTGACAGGGATCCGGAGCTGATGAAGCTTGCCACATCCAAGGGAATTACCGGTCAGGATATTGAGCTTATCAGATCCATGGGAACCTTTGGAAGGATAGATGATCTTCGTATTAAAGTACTTAATATGTTTAGTAATAAGGGTATTATAAATGATCTGAAGCTTTCGGATACTCAGAAGGAAGAGTATTATACTGATCTGCTGATGGGAATACGTATTCAGGAAAATGCAGAAGGTATAGAAGAAGGACTAAGTGATAATCCTGAATATCTAAGGGAAATAAATGAACGTGATAAAAAGGCAGCGGAGATATCTCTTAACGCTCTGACACAATTTGATATTGATATAAAGGAGCATCTGGAAGCAAATTACAGCCAGGCAAGTTTTGGACAGCTGCTGGCGGATCATAACAACCTTAAGAATGCAGCCCTTGCTGAACCTGTCGAAGCTGTCAGGTTTGAGAAGCTTGTTGATGCAAATCAAACCTTCAGGATAGCACTAAAAGAATTCTTTAAAAATCAGCAGACTCAGTTCAAGCAGTATGAAGAAGGACTCGTCAACCGGATGATAGACGAGATAAATGCGGAAGGTATAAAACGTGGATATGACATGAGCCTCCCGGAAAATCATATGTACAGAGTTCCTATCATGATCGATCTGAAGAAGGCTCAGATGGAGGAAAAGAAAAAACAGGCTGAGAAGGGCCAGCTGCCTCAGGAGGAGAGAGAAGGTTTCGCCAGAGAATATGAGGACTTCCAGATATATTCACGAATGGCATATTCTTCCTTCAAGGGACTGGGACTTTGTAAGGATGTACAAAGATTAATGCCGGGTGCAGGCGGTGTTATGATGAATTATAAAGGCCATACGGAGAAGATCATAGCTTTAAAATATAAATCGGTTAATCCCCTTATGCAGAAAATGTCTGATCCGGGCTTCTATGAGAAGGAAAGACGCCGTATAAAGGACTATCTGAAGGGCTCGGGAATCTCTAAGCTTAAGCCTGCCGACTTTTTCAGGCTGATGAATACCGGACATAAGGAGCAGGGTAAAACCTTTACGACTTCACAGAGAAGGATGCTTTCTGTAGCTGCATCCCTGAAAGCCTATGAAAAGCTGAAGCCGAATGAAAAAAATCAGCTTGCAGCACTTTACGCTCCCCTTGCAGAGGTAAGAGAGCCAGAGCTTGCTCCTCGGGGACGTAATGCTAAAGAAAGTAAGGCGCTCCTTAACAGAAGAATGATAAGTGCATTTGCAAAGAATGCAGAAAAGGTGATCAGCCAGATCAAGGGAACCTACGGAAAAGGAAAGAGTGATTCCAAGCCTTCAGCTGATATGAAGAAGGTAGCGAACAGTCTGAAGGACTTCAGGACGGATATGAGCGTAGAGGAGTTCGAGAAGCAGCTTAAGGCTCTTGATGAGGTTGTAGATATTTACGTTAAGAAGAAGGGATTTCCAAGTAAGTCTGACAGAGTTGACAGATTGGAATTCGTCAAGAATCTGAAGATAGATATCGCAGATTATAAAAATGAAGCAGAATCGATCCGAAAAGGAAAAGGCGGTAAGATTCATGATATTCATCTTGGTGAAGTAACAAAGGGAAATACCATCACTGTAAATGATCTGAAGAAAAATCTGCTTAGTTTCACTCATAATATGATGGAAATGAGTTCAGTAGGAATGCTTCCTATATATCTTTATGATCCGACAGTTCCAAGCCAGCTCAGAACAGAGATGCCACCTACACCGAAAGGGGAATTCAAGAAATTTCTTGATGCTATGAAGGATTGGGATAAGCTTAAAAAGCCGGGACATGATCATCAGTCACCTAAGGTAAGCTTTGATATTATAAAAGAAGTTGTGGAAAGATTAAACACTGCAGCAACAAAATGGCTTTCATCACATGAACCTTATGGAACAGATTTTGAGCTTGAAAGATATGATTTTGTGAAGACAACCTGGGAGAGTGCGCAGACTGCCTTAAGAAATATCAGATATCTGCAGCCATATATGGATATAGTCACACCTGAAGGAAGGATGGGCAGCCTGAATATATATGATGCAGTAAAAACAATGCCTGAACCATATAAGAATATTACGGCAGTTACGGATGAGCAGGGTTCTTTCTTCTATCCAACAGCTGTTCTGCAACCCTGGAATGATGCAAAACAGCAGCTTGGTCAGGATGAAAACAATTTTCAGAAGAAATATAATAAGGGAAATAAAATAAGAACTGAACTGTCTAATACTTATGCAAATGTGGCTATAGGAATAATTTATAAGTACCCTCTGTACAACCTTGATCTGGAGAACGCTGATCAGGAATCCTTAAATAAGAGACCTGTTAATATGGCTGGACAGGCTACAGTGGATATGTTCATAAGGTCAATGGATAAGGTAGACGGATGGGCAGAGCTTTCAAAGAAATATACTGATAGTGATCTGAAGGATGCTTTGAAAGATATATCTAAAGATGTAGCAAAAACCAAGGCATTCCGGAATGTTGTTGAGGATTCAGCATTATGTGATATCTGTGACAACGTCATGGAAGAAGCAAAAAAACTAGGAGATGATAATAAGTTATCAGCTATCGTGAGCAAGGAAAATGTTGAAAAACGCATCAGGCAGATTCAAAAAGCAAAGAACGCCCAGAACAATGTACAGAATAACGCCCAGAATAATGCACAGAACAATGCGCCTGTAAATGCTATGGGGCTATAAAATAGAGGGGCTGACACATTATTAAGTTAAATCGCCCATGAACGGGCCGGAAGAAGACAGTCGGCTTGTACCAGGCACCTCAATTTGTTGCGCTTTTGTTACGCAACTGATGTTATATTATAGCCATACTTAGCAGAATTAATCAAATATCATTTTTTTAGGAAAAAGGAGGAATCCACAATGCCGGGATTTAAGGAGTTAAGAAAAGGAAAATACCCAAACGCAGCGCTTGCCTATGCTGTAGAGAAATTCTATGTCAACACTATGATTATACTTGAGCAGTATGTGCCTGAAGAGGAACTTGATCAATATAAGAAAGAGTATATGGATTATATGGATATGTCAGATTTAGTCTTTGCTGATGACATAATATATAGTCGGAACAAATCGGAGAATGTCAAGAAAAAAATGACTGATACCAAAGCGGACGAATATGGAATCAGGTTCTTAGAGAAGACTAAAGACTATTTTACGAAAGCCCGCAAAGCGTTTCCCGAATTGGATAAAGATTTTAAGGATTTCTTTGACAGTCTGGAAATTGAGGGCAGTTCTGATGGCAGTCTTATGGAAGCCAGATTCGAGAGCCAGTATCTGACTAATCTTAATCAGCTTGGCGGCGGTCCCAAATTCTTCAAATTCTCAAGTGCCGAACTTAAGAATGGACTCTTGGGTGAGAAAGACGAGGCGACTGGTAAGTACAAAGGACCTTATGAACCGCTTATGGATTATTATAGAAGCACAACTAATCTTATTAAGCTTGAATTTGTCAGACAGAAGAATAATGAAGAGGGGTGGACTCCTGAAAAGGAGCAGGAGTTTCTTGCCAATCTTAAGAAGGAGCAGGAGAATGTTGTAGACAGCTTTGAGAGATTATATGCCATTGAGGATAATGGACAATATGACAAATACCTTGACAATGAATTGGAACATATTACCGGTAAGAAAGGTCAGATAAGAAGTGCCTATAAGTGTATCGGGGCTGTCAAAGGTCAGATAAAGGCTATTGAGAATGGATGGTCACAGGATGAACTTACTGTATTAGGGTCAATCGGTATTATGGAAGCCCACCTTAAGATGTTAAAGGATGAGTTTGAAGAGAAAATGGCATATGCCTATACCGATATTAAATTAGGAGAAAATGGCATTGCTGACCTTAGTGATAAAGATTTAATCTTATGGGGAAAAGCCCGTAGAGCTATTCAGGCGGAAACGGATAACAGAAAGCTCATTAAAGAATTCGAGGATGAGCTTAACAAACTTAAAGAAGCAGCCTGGAACAAAAAAATCGAATCTGACAAAGATAAGGAAGAGATTACAGGCAGCGTAAGCAGTTTTATGAAAAAATACCGCGAGATTGAGCTAAAGGATTTCTCTATGTTAGGCATGTTAAACGGACTTGCGAAAGAAATAAAAGACAATGAAAACTTTGTCAAGGAAGTGGCTGATAAACTGGTACTTGCAAAGAATAATATCAACAATAATGTTAATCAGAATGTCATTAATAACAATGCCAACATTAATAATGTTAATCAGAATGTCATTAATAACAATGCCAACATTAATAATAATGCAAAGCCTGAACTGTATGATGTCGGGGTGAAACGTGATTCTCTGCCGAATGAGGGTTATGTTGAAGCTTTCAATGATAGAAAAAAGAAAGCCGACACTGCGATTCGGGCATATAGCGCACAGTCAAGCAAGGAGGATAAGATTCTCTTCTATCTGTCATACGCTGCCAAAAACACTGTTAATCAAAATCAACCGATTATGAATACGACAATAGAGATACCTGCTGATATCCCGGAATTAGAAAAGAATGCAATTAAGAATAAGGCCGACGAGCAGTTCCAAAGTGCAATGGAAATCAGGAAAAATGCGGGTATTAATCCCATAGCCGGAACTTCGCCTGAAGAGGATGACTGTCAGGAGAATCTGAAAAACAAGCTCATATACGATCTTGTGGGCGATGGCTCAAGAGAGAATATCATAGACAGTTTCAAGGCTTTCGGAATTGTTAATGCCCTTAATATTAATAACCAGGGCAAGAAATACAAAGAGATACTTGACTCGCTTCCGAAGAATGAGCCTAACAGGGATAAGAAAGCCCTGTATCTGGCATACAAACGTCAGGGACATGAGGCGATGTTAAACGCGGCTGCCGGCTCATTTAGTTCAACGGATTTTATTGCGGTATTCAATTATTCGGATGATATCGGTATCGAGGTAAAAGACAAAATATTCGATAATTTCAAGTATGATAAGGACCGGACTACATTCAAAGACTTCTTTGACAAATTAGGCTATACGGCTGATGAGAGAAAGCTTTACATGGCCGATAACGGATGTAGTGAGGCAGATAAGATATACGATTATTATAAGAATAAGTTGACAGATGATGAAGTGGACAATCCAACGGATGCTGATGTTCTTGAGTCTGTTAAAGAGGCGTATACTACGTTATTTGCAAAGATTATAGTTAATTCGGTAATGAAAGGTCCGATGGATTATTTTGATGCAAATTATAGTGTTAATATGACTGTCAGCCATTATATGAATATATTGCGCTTTAAGGATGAAGAAAAGAAGGATTTCCTTAAATATTACGGTGCAAAAGAAACTGATTCGGTATTCAATACATTCAATAAATATATTAACGATAATGAAGTTATAAAGAATCGCATCCTTGACGAAAATGAAAAGAATGAGATGAACAGGGAGATTACCGCTGATAATGTCAGAAATTTTGCAAAGCAATTATTGGGGGAGGAATTTGCATCCAAGCGCAAAAAGTTAAAGACCTTCGAGAATGAATATTCTGAGAATATGACGGTTGCCCGTTATATGGAGATTCTTGATCTTGATGATTTCGCAAAAAATGAGTTCTTATCTTCATATGACACTACAGAAAATGCCAGGATAAAAGATGTATTTTCCAAAGAATTATCGGCTGAAAAAGGTGATAATGCTGTTGTATCTGATGAAGAGCTCAATGTATATGCCGGAAAGAAATTAGGGGATGCAATTGAGGAGCAGATCAATTCGGGAAAATATATTGAAGATAAGACCGTATGGGGCAATATGTATGTTCATTTTGCAGACAATATCGGAACCTTTGGAGACAAGATGATATATAAGAAAGGTCATATTGTCAACGGCGGTGAAGGTCTTGTTCCCAAGAATAATCCAAAGACTGAAAGTCAGAAGGAATTCAAGAAGTGGACAGAGACCACCGGTAAGGAGATGTTAGAGAATGTTTATTTGGAGGATCAGATTGATGCGTTTAAGAAGACCACAGCGGTAATCTATTCCAAGAAGGCAATCAATATTCATAATGATGATTTTGTCGCAGATTATTTTGACAGTGCGGTTCCTGTCTCTAATACGACATTTCTTAGAGGCGCGATTTCTGCCTTAGAGAATACTAAGACGGGTAAGAAGTGGACAAATTCAACTAAAGACAGAAGCAAGAACAGCGAGAAATACGAGACAATGCTAAAAGCCATTAAGGAATACCATGAGAAGATGGTGACTGACGACAGATTCGACCTTGTGGGCGCAAGAGACGACCTTAAGAAGGCTTGTATCGCCTATATTACTGGGAAGGAATCCTTAAGAAAGAGCGATTTTGGCAAGGAGAGATTCGATGTAGCCATGACAGTGCTGTTCGATATAATGCCGAGAAAAGAATTCCTTAAGATCATAAGACAGGTTAACGGGGAACGTTCAAGAAATGAGCGTATCAGCTTCGATACCTATAATGTCAAATATGCAGAGCTTTATTCTGCGGAAGAAGCCCGCGAAGAGGAACGTCAGGTCAATGCTGAGAAGAAATATCTCACACATATTCCTGATGATTATATTGAGAAATTCGATAACGTCTTAAATGTGTTCGGATTAGAGCCTAAGGCTGAAGGTCAGCTTGATGATATTTTTGATGATTTTAACCTTACATTTACTAAGGTAGAGGATAAGCTTTCACCAATAGGTAAAGGACTTAAGGAGCGAAGCCTTTCCAATGAAGATTTTGCAGCTATTGCATATGCCGGAACATTGTCGGATGCGGCAATAGAATATGACAGCAGATATAAGGATAAAGATCTGAAGCAGTACAAATTACTCGCTACAGCTAAGGATTATACCGTAGCTCTTGCCAGAAAACATATATCTCCTGAAACCGGTGAGTATGCGGAAGTGATTCAGGCAGGACGCAATGCGGCTGTTGATGCCATGAAGGAATATGCCAAGGGTGACAAATTCCTGCTTGCTTCCATTCTGTCTTCCGGAATACGCCACATTGCCGCAATGTCAAGGCTTAGTGAAAGTATTGATGAGGACTATATATGCAACGGTGAGATGGGGCGTCGTATGATAGAGATGCTTGACCGTGATCCGCAGCTTAAGAGTATGGTCATCAACACATCTTATCAGGGAATCAATGACGACATATCATATATTGATACCATCAATCAGGCGGCTAAAATATTCATTGATGCCTCGGCTGCTTCTGAAGTGCTGATGAATATAGCTGCTGATCCTGAGTCGTATAATTTGGATGGATGGGATGCAAAGGGAAAACAGGAACTTATTACTGATATTATGATGCTTAAGGTGCTTGACAGTAGTAAAGAGATGTATCATAAAAGTGTGAATGAGGTATTAAAGACTGATTCTAAGTACAAAATCAAGATGCAGCAGGCAGTCGAAAAGGAGATTGCTGATATTGATGAGGCCATAAGCAGTGATGAAGTAAAAGAAGTCAGAAATAAACTTATCGATGCAGCCGCAAGTAAGAAGGAGCTTAGAATCAAAATAATGAAAGATTATATCCGTAACGACAAGCTGCTTTTGGCACTGAATACGGATAAATCGGTTGCAGCATTAAGAGAAAGTGTCAAAGAACTTGTAAAGGAGAACGGTTTTGACAAATTAGGACCTGAAGATATTCTCAAGAAGATGAATGACAGGAAGCTTCTGGCAAAACTTGGCAATATAACCAAGGATGCTAATTCCAAGTATTCTGATGAATACAGCAAACGTAAGGAGGCAGAGAAGAAGAGCAGGCTTGAAGCCCAGCAGAAGAAGCAGGCTGCCAGAGGTCATTAAGCGTTTTACACAGTCGTTGTTGCTATCATTTATTCTCCTTCCACAGCCATGACAGGAGGAATTATAATATACCATAAATGTGTGAAGGAATTAATTCTATTTACGAAAGACTAAATTCTACTTTGAATATGAAGGGTAGAATTTATCTTTTCAAATTACGAAGTAGTATTTTTTAACTGTTCACTATAACTTTGATCATATTTCAAAAGGATATATTTATTAGCGTATGATAATTCCTATCTTACTTATTTTTGCAGGTGTAGTTTTGACTGCGCTTGGAGCCATCAATTATATAAATGCATTACAAGGCTTTAGAAAAGCAAAAAGTATTTCTTATAATGCAGATTATAACCTTGTTATTGATAAGGCGCGTATTGTTTTTTCAGTTCTCGGAGGGGCGTTGGTTGGATTTGCTTTTGGGGCTTTAGTGCTTGCGATAATATATCTGTTGGGAAGCACCTTTGGCAATGCCTCTACAGGAACCGATATTTCTGCATTACATGGTTTTGCTAAAAGTAGAGCTTTGTTTGCCTTTTTTGGTGGCGGTGCTAAGTTATCAGGAGGACTTGGCATGTCAGGCGGAAGACTTGCTATGTTTTTTGCTACTTTCGGCCCTGCAAGCTTTATGTCCGGAAAAGCTGCCAAGAAAAAAGCTATCAAAGCTATGGAAAATGCTGACGCTCAAAGAGCCGTATCAGCTAAAAAAGTTGAGGAAAGTAGAGAACAAAAAGAGGCTCGTATCTATGATGAGCTTAAGACAATGAAAAATGAGCTTAAATTGAGCTCTCCTGATGAATGACTAACCGCAAACACTATAAGATAGCACCTCAGACCATTATTATAGCACCTTTATTCGTAAGGTGCTATTTTCCATATCTAATTTGAAATAACGTTTAATGATTTAATTCTTACTGTGATTTATTTGCTTGGCAGTGCCTTGGGTAATGCCTCTATAGGAACTGATATTTCCAGGCATCGGATTTTTAATTGACCTTATTCTTATACAGTGGTACAATTCAAAATATTTGATATTTTTATTCTTTGTTATAAACAAGATTAAATGTGAGAGGAGAAGGAAAATGAAACAAGGTAAACTATTCTGGAAGGAAATCATGTCTGTTGTTATGACTATAGTGTTGATAATGGGCATGTTTTTCTTTGTTCCGGGAAACAAAGAAGTGTTGGCGGAAGCGCCGGATTCAACAATTTCACCGACTGTCATCAAGATGGAAGATGACAAGCTTATGCTGGGCGACAAGGAATGGAATGTTGATGGTAGCTATTTGAAAATCCCTGCCGGAGAATATATCCTTATGAGTGATATCACTACTTCGGCATCGATATACGTAGACAATGCTGTGACTATCAATCTAAACGGATACGGTATCAGATATAGCGGTTCGGACAATGCGAGTGTTTTCTACATACGTAATGGTAAACAATGTTTTTTGACTATAAATGATAGTGAAAAAAGTAGAATACATTATGTCACTCTAATGAATGGTCGAGGAAAAATTGTTAGTAGCTCAGGTGTGGAAAGCGCAACTTGTCTTAAGGTTTTAGGTGGTTATATTACAGGTGGCACCGGAATAATAAGTGGTAAACAGATACGTGGAGGATGCATATATATCGATAGTTCCGGAAAACTAACAATGAATGGTGGTACCATTCTTGGTAATACTGCAAATTATGGTGCAGGCGTGTATAGTTATTATAATACAACCATCAATATGAATGGCACTAAGGTCATGGCTAATACTGCTTCATCGTATATTGAGTCTGACATTATCTATGCTGGTAGTGGCGGTGGATTGTATGCCCTTGGAAATTTCAATATCAATAACAGTATCATAACAGGCAATAGTGCCAATAGTCAGGGTGGTGGAATATATGCCTTTGGTGGAAGTTCTGCTACCTCAACATATGTAAATTATAATCTAAAGGATTGCGTGATCACCGGCAATTATGCGCGTAGTGAAGGTGGTGGCATATATGTAACTGCTTATGGTCAGCTTACAATAGATAGTGGGGAAATATCAGGAAATGTGACTGAATTTCGTGGAGGAGGAGTGTATTATCATGGCGCTCTATGTACCCTTAATATCAAGGGGAATCCAATGATCTGCAATAATATATGCGGAGGAGCAAATTCAAATATATATGTAAACGAAGGCTATATAACTGTAGCAGGAGAATTAACAAATGAAACACCTATCGGAGTGGAAAAATATAGAATTGGTAGGATCATAACCGGACTTAAAGGCAAAGGTAGTGATAAAAATTTTGTTAGTGATAATGCTGATTATACAGTGATTTTGAATGATGAAAATGAGGCGGAGTATAAAAAGAAGATCAAGGAAGAAATGATCCAAGAGATTGAAGCGCAGACCTATACCGGTACCGCCTTAGAGCCTGATGTCACATTGAAGGATGGTGATGCGGTTTTGACAAAGGACACGGATTATACCGTGGAATATTCCGATAATATCAATACAGGAACAGCGACGGTAACTGTTACCGGTATTGGAAAATTTGTAGGAACAGCTAGCAAGACATTTACTATCAATAAAGCAAAGAATCCTGTTATCATCAAGAAGGATATAAATGCCACACGCGGAGCAAGTATTGATCTGTCTCAGTTTGTAACCGAGGCTCAAGGTGATGTAAGCTTTTCTTTAAGTGATGAAACAGAGGGCTATAGTCTTAGTGGTGAGGGTAATAAGATCCTCACACTTGCAGCTGATGCGGTTTCTTCTTGTCAGATCAATGTTTCCGCAACCGGAAATAGTAACTATGAGCCTAAGAATGACGGTATCATGATCGTTACCGCCACAGATAAGTTAGCGCAGAATTTATCATTTGCCGAGCTTGAAAAGAATGTTACCTTCGGTGACACTGCGTTTATAAATAAGCTGAGTGGCTCAAATACGGAGGTTACTTACTCGATCACACCGGATAATGTTGCAAAGATTAATGAAGACACCGGAGAAGTATCTATTCTTGGTATAGGTAAGGCAACTGTTACAGCAAATGCCGCAGAGACAGATACTTATGCCGCTGCAACCATAAGCTATCCCTTGACTGTTAATACCAAGTATGTGGAGTATCCTACAGCTAAGAGTAATCTTAAGTATGATGGGCAGGAGCATTCGGGTATAGAGGACAGTATTGATAAAGATTATTATACTCTTTCTGGTGAACTGACCGGAACGGATGCAAAAAGTTATGTTGCAACAGCTGTATTAAAAGATAAGACCAACACTAAGTGGACACCAGGAAGGGTTTCGGACAGAAATATATCTTGGAGTATTGCTAAAGCAGATGCAGCTCCGGCACCAACCAATCTTAAGGGTGTAGCTCCCACTTCGACAGATGGTACGGATGGCAAGATAACAGGTGTTAATAGTACGATGCAATGGGCAAATAATTACAACTTTAATGATGCCAAGGATTGCGAGGGAACGGAGATTACCGGACTTGCAGCCGGAAGCTATTATGTCCGTGTCAAGGGTGATGAAAACCATTATGATGGCACCAAAGCTTTGGTCAAAGTTCCCGCATTTGTTCCAACCTATACGCTTGCTATCACAGTACCTGTCTTTGATAACGAGATTTATAGCTACAGCCAACCTACAGCAAAACCTATTACTATTACCAGTACGGGTAACAGTGATTCTACTATAAGTAGTGTGGCTCTTGATACTAAAGGTGCTGAGTATTTCACCTTGAATAAAACTGATGGTACGACTGTAGAAAAAGGTACGACTGACAATACCACTTACACTGTTTGTCCTAAGTCCGGACTTACTGTAGGAACATATACCGCAACCATCACTGTGACATATGACAATGACGCCACTGCTACAGCCGATGTAAGCTTTACGGTTGTTCCGAAGGAAGTTAAAGCTCCTACGATCACTCTTTCTTCAGATACTATCGTCTATGATGGAAGTGAAAAGAAACCGGCCGTTATTTCTGTTAAGGACGGTGATAATGTCATTCCTGCAGGTGAGTATACGGTTAGCTATTCTGATAATATCAATGCCGGAACAGACACAGCAACTGTTACTATAACCGATAAAGATGGCGGTAATTATACGGTGAGCGGAAGTCAAACATTTTCAATAGATCCGGCGGATATGATCGTAGAAGCAGAGGGCTTTTCCGGTCCTTGTGATGAGAAACCCCATGGGATTACTGTCAGAGTGATCAAGCCCACCTCAGGTTATGTTATCAAATATATGGATATCAATGGGGAGTATACACTTGATGAGTCTCCGACTATGACATATTATGGTAGCTTGCCTTATTCTTATCAAGTCACAGCACCCAATTATAAAACTGTAAAGGGATCAAAAACTGTAGAGATATTGCAAGCTGATAATCCTGTAGTGATACCGGCTTCTGTTACAGTTAAAAGAGGAACTCAAATATATCTTGATGATCTCATTAGTAATCCGAAGGGTACACTTAAATATACGATTCAGGGAGAAGCGAAGGGCTACAGTTTTGATGAAAATAATAATAGTATCTTAAAGCTCTCTGAAGATGCAGATGATAGCTGTGTTATTAAGGTTGAAAACAGTGGAAACGGAAGCTATAAACCTAAGGATGGTACTATAACAATTTATGCTACCAATCTGAATGTGCAAACGATCTCTTTCACTGAATCAGAGATTGAAAAGACTTACGGAGATGATGAATTTAGTATAAAACCTAATCAAACGGTTGAAAACAGTCCCATCACCTATTCTATTTCATGCGATCCTGAGGGAGTTGCAACTATTGACAAAAATACCGGAGTTGTAACTATATTGAAGATTGGTACTGCAATTATTACAGCTACAGCAGCTGAGACTACTACACACACCTCTGCTGTAGCAAGCTATAAATTGACTGTCAATACCAGATTGATTGATATCCCTACAGCAGTTTCTGATCTTACTTACGATGGAAGTGAGAAGAAAGGTGTTATTGAATCAAAGTATTATACTTTATCAGGTGTTTATAAAGCGACAAATGCAGCAGAATCATATATTGCAACTGTATCATTAAAGGATACGAATAATACCAAGTGGAGTGACAATACTACAGATTCAAAGGATATTGAATGGAATATTGCAAAAGCAAATGCTGTTTCTGCACCGACAGGTCTTTTAGCTGTTTGTCCGACTGTAGACAGTAATGACAATGGCAAGATAACAGGCGTTACGACTGATATGGAATATAGCACAAACGGCGTAGACTACATCTCTTGTATCGGATCAGAGATCACGGGCTTGACTCCCGGAAAATATTATGTTCGTGTAAAGAAAGACGATAACCATTTGGCAGCAGGAGAAACTTGTGAAATCACTGTTCCCGAATTTTCAAATGATCCTAAACCTTCAAAAGAGGAACCTACGCCAAAAACAACACAAACAGAGCCTACAATACCGGCTGAGCCAAAGCCTATAACTCCTGAGCCGTCTGTAGTGCCGGTTAAGACAGAGGTTACAGAAATACCCAAAGAGGAACCAAAAGAGGAACCTAAAGTAGATACAGCTATCAAGGAAGAGGGTACAACCATCAAGGTAGCAGATACAAAGGCCGAGGTTAAGGTAACTTCTTCGGATAAAGATAATCCTACAGTAGTATATACGGGAACTACTGAGAAAAAGGCGACATCTATTAAGATCCCTGCCACAGTCAATGTGGATGGTGTAACCTACAAGATAACTGAGGTATCAAAAAAGGCCTTTGCAAACAATAAAACAGTAAAGACTGTTACACTTGGAGAGAATATCGAGAAGGTTGGAGAACAGGCTTTTGCAGGCTGTACAGCTCTTAAGACAGTTAAGATTCCTGCTACTGTCACAGAGCTTGGTAAGAATGCTTTTGCGGGTTGTAAAAAACTTACCAATATAACGATAGCTGAACCAAAGAAGAATGACAAAAAAGCAAAGGATAGAACACTTGTCATCGGAGACTATGCCTTTGCAAACTGTCCTAAGCTTAAGACAGTCACACTTCCGGAGAATGTAGTAAAGCTTGGCAACTACATTTTTAAGGGTGATAATGCTCTTACAACCATAAATATAAAAACAACAAAGCTTACCAACAAAAATGTTGCAAAGAAAGCATTTAACGGAGTATTGAAAAAGACCGTGGTAAAGGTTAATAAGTCTAAGCTTAAGGCATATACCGTATTATTCAGAAAGAAAGGTCTTATAAAGAAGGTCAAGATAAAAGTAATCAAATAACACACAGATCCCATAGGATGAAATGCCTATGGGATCATTCTTTTGTTGAACCATTTTTCACTTGACGATAATACCTTTTTCACTTAAAATTGAATATAGTCTTATGTTGAATTATGGGGGAAAGGTGAGTTTTATGGATGATGCTTTTGAGAATAGCGAACTGACTTTTTCGAGACTGGCACTTTCTTTAGCCAGAGATTATATCAGTATTTATTATGTGAATATGGAAAACGGTCATTACCATGAATACGGCACCAAGGGTGAAGGCAGAGAGCTTATTATTTTATCTGAGGGTGACGATTTCTTCAGTGACACTGTGATCAATGCCAACAACCTCGTTTATAAGGATGATGTTGGACTTTTTCTTTCGTATATAAACAAGGATAAGTTTGAGCGGCTTATAAAGACGGGAGAGACCTTTACCATCAATTATCGACTTCTTGTTAATGGGAGTTACAGGTATTACAACCTTAAGTCTACCAAAGGTGAAAGTATAGATGACAAATATATAATCATTGGTGTCAGGGATATTGACGATGAATATAGGCGCTCTTTAGAAGAGAGAACAGAGAATGAGGTCTTCAATCACATTGTGACCACCATGGCCAGCCGATATGAGCTGATCTATTATGTGGATATTGAGACTGATGATTACATTGAATATCGAGTTTCGGACAGATGTGAAGAGCTTCATATCAAGAAGGACAACAAGAATTTCTTTGAAAATACGCAACATAACCTAAAGCTTCTCACATATTCTGAGGATTATGCCATGGTCTCTGCCGAGCTTCAAAAGGACAGGCTTTTGTCAGAGCTTGAGAAGGATAAGAACTACTCTATCAACTATCGTCTGATGTATGGAGAAAAACCTGAATATATCAATCTTAGAGTTTCAATGCTTGAGGATGGCAGACATCTAATATTCGGCGTGATCAATGTTGATGCTTCTATGAAGAGAGAGATGGATTACAGAGCTGCTCTCAGGATGGCAACTGTTGATTCTCTGACAGGAGTAAAGAATAAGAGAGCATACCTTTTGGCGGAGCAGGATCTTAATCAGGCAATAAAAGCGAATTTATATATCGATTTTGCTTTAGTTGTTTGTGATATCAACAACTTAAAGGAGATCAATGATCGATTCGGGCACATTGCGGGAGATGATTATATAAGACTTGCCTGTAGCTATATCTGCGATATCTTTAAGCACAGTCCGGTATTTAGGATAGGCGGAGATGAATTCGTGGTGATACTTAAGGGAGAGGATTTTACTTTAAGAGATTCGCTCCTTCGCGATCTAAGTGCATTAAACGACAGCAACAAAAAATGTGACAGCGTTGTGATAGCCACAGGTATCATGAATTATCGCAGAGGGCATCATAAGAGTGCCGCTGATGTATTTAAAGAGGCTGACAAGCTTATGTATGAGAATAAACAATGGTTAAAAGGATATTGATATGACAGGATATTTGTTTGATTTTAATGGGACCTGTATCTTTGACGGAAGGTATCACGACATGGCATGGCGTGATACCATTTCTTCTCTTATAGGAAGAAGGATAACCGACGAAGAGATCAGGAAATACATATATGGAACCAACAATAAAGATATAGTGAAGCATTTTCTTGGTAAGGATGTGAGTGAGGAAGAGGCAAGGGAGATATGGGATGGCAAAGAAGAAATGTATAGACGACTGCTCTCTGAGTCGGGGGATGCAAAGCTTGCTCCTGGTTTGACCGAATTCTTTGACAGACTGAAGAGTGAGGGTAAGAAGCTTGCTATCGTGTCTGCTGCCAACAGAGCCAATTTTGAGTTTTACTTTGATGCCTTTGATCTTTCTAAATGGTTTACATGGGAGAGCATAGTCTACGATGATGGAAAAAGGCGGGGAAAGCCTTTTCCCGATATGTGGCTTGAGGCCACAAGACGTCTTGATGTTGCCCCAGAGGATTCGGTAGTCTTTGAGGATTCATTAAATGGAATACTGGCAGCAAAACGGGCGGTCGTGGCAAAAATAGTAGCTGTAACAGGGGATGCCGATATTGATACCTTGAAGGATCAGGGGATAGCCGATCATTATATCAAGGATTATGAAGACGAAGTGTTTATAAATTGTTGCTTTTAGCAACTGTTCTTAGCGCGATAGTTTCACGCGTGACAACCTTATTTTTGATTCGACGTAACTATTCATTTTTTTCTTGTATCTTTTTTTTATTTAATGTATAATATCTTTCGTGTGTGTTTTCACGCATTGATTTTACTTTCGTATATTTTTGAAAGGAACATGATTATGTACAAGATTGTAAGCAAAGAAAAGCTTAATTCCAGTGTTGAACTCATGGAAATTGAAGCACCCTTCGTAGCAAGGAAATGTGAAGCAGGTCAGTTCATCATCATCCGTGTTGATGAGGACGGTGAGAGAGTTCCTCTTACTATCGCTGATTACGACAGAGAGAAGAATACCGTTACTATCATTTATCAGGTAGTAGGTTACTCCACAGAGCTTTTATCAAAGAAGCAGGTGGGTGAGTATGTCGAAGATTTTGTTGGCCCTCTCGGAAAGCCCGCGCCACTTCACAAGTGTGACTATGTAGTAGGTGTTGCCGGCGGTGTTGGTGCCGCACCTCTTTATCCCCAGCTTCGTAAGCTTCACGAAATGGGTGTGAAGGTTGACGTGATCATCGGCGGTCGTTCCGCTGAGTATGTGATCCTTGCAGAGAAGTTCAAGGAATTCTGCGACAATGTATATATAGCTACAGATGACGGAAGTCTTGGCAAGAAGGGCTTCGTTACAAATGTGCTTCAGGATATCATTGATACCGGAGCAAAGATAGATGAGGTCATTGCCATTGGACCCCTTATCATGATGAAGAATGTTGTAAAGATGACTAAGCCTCTCGGTATTCCTACCGGAGTTTCACTTAATCCCATCATGATCGACGGTACCGGAATGTGCGGCGGATGCCGTGTAACTGTTGGCGGAAAGACAATGTTTGCCTGCGTTGACGGTCCGGACTTTGATGGCTTCGAGGTTGATTTTGAAGAGGCTATGACCAGACAGACCATGTTCAAGGATCTTGAGCATGAGTGTCAGATAGGAAGGGGTGCATGATCGTGGCATATGAAAAGAATATGAGTATGACAAAGGTTCCCATGCCTGAGCAGGAGCCCGATGTACGTAACAAGAACTTTAGTGAAGTAGCGCTTGGCTATACAGAGGAGATGGCAAAGGAAGAGGCAAGAAGATGTCTGCAGTGTAAGAATCCTCTCTGTATGCAGGGTTGTCCCGTAAATGTACCCATCCCCGGCTTTATCGAGAGAGTTGCTGAGGGCGATTTCGAGGGTGCATATAATATTATCACAAGTGAGAATGCACTTCCTGCAATCTGCGGAAGAGTATGCCCTCAGGAGAATCAGTGCGAGGGCAAGTGCGTCAGAGGTATCAAGGGCGAGCCTGTAAGTATAGGTCGTCTTGAGAGATTTGTGGCAGATTATCATATGGCACATGCGTCAGCAGATGCGCCTGAGATTACAAAGAATGGCAAGAAGGTTGCTGTAGTAGGTTGTGGTCCTGCAGGTATCACCTGTGCAGGGGAGCTTGCAAAGAAGGGCTATGAGGTTACAGTATTTGAGGCTCTTCACAAGGCCGGCGGAGTTCTTTCTTATGGTATTCCTGAGTTCCGTCTTCCAAAGGACTTGGTTGCAAGAGAGATTGCAACCGTTGAAAAGCTTGGAGTAAAGATCGAGACCAATGTTATCATAGGTCGTTCCATCACTATAGACGAGCTTATGGAGGATGGCTATCAGGCTGTATTCGTAGGTTCAGGAGCAGGTCTTCCCAGATTTTTAAATATCCCCGGTGAGAACCTTTTAGGAGTTTATTCGGCAAACGAGTTCCTTACAAGAGTTAATCTCATGAAGGCATACAAGTTCCCTGAGACTCCCACTCCCGTTAAGGTTGGTAAGAATGTGGCTGTAGTCGGTGCAGGAAATGTTGCTATGGATGCAGCAAGAACAGCAAAGAGACTTGGTGCTGAGAACGTATATATCGTTTACAGAAGAAGCGAGGAGGAGCTTCCTGCAAGAGCAGAAGAGGTTCATCACGCTAAGGAAGAGGGTATCATCTTCAAGCTTCTTAACAATCCTTGTGCTATTCACGGCGAGGATGGTAAGGTAAAGAGCATGGAGGTCATCAAGCAGGAGCTTGGGGAGCCCGATGCATCAGGAAGAAGATCACCCAAGCCTGTTGAGGGTTCTAACTATGATATCGAGGTAGATACAGTAGTTATCGCTATCGGTCAGAGCCCCAATCCTCTGATCCGTCAGACCACACCCGGTCTTGATACCCAGAAATGGGGCGGTATCATCGTTGATGAGGATACCATGAAGACAAGCAAGGACGGCGTATATGCCGGTGGAGATACCGTAACAGGTGCTGCAACTGTTATTCTTGCAATGGGTGCAGGAAAGAAGGCTGCAAAGGCCATCGATGAGGCACTTAGCAAATAATAATTAGATTTTCATAAAGCCCGGCAAATTGTCGGGCTTTTATAGCATTATCGAAAACTGCCTTTTCGATAATGCTATAAAACGCTCCGCGAGGATGCACGCTCGCGCGTTAGGAAATTGTTGCTATAGCAACCGCGCTCGGCGCATGAGTTTCGCAAGCGAAACTCTATTTTTATTATGGAGGGAAACTTTATGAAGTTGATACTTGAAAATGTTGAAAAAAGTTTTGATGAGAAGCAGGTCATTAAGGGAGCTTCCTTTGAATTTGAGAGTGGTAATATCTATGGCCTTTTGGGAAGAAACGGCGCCGGCAAGACCACTCTTTTTAATGTGATAAATGAAGACCTTACACTTGATTCGGGTAGCGTAAAGCTTTCTGATGAAGGTGGAGAGAGAGCTATCGACAGTGATGATATCGGATATGTTCTTTCTACACCTATAGTTCCGGATTTCTTGACAGGAAGGGAATTAATCAAGTTTTTCAAGGATATCAACATGAAGAAGATTCCCGATATGAAGTCTGAGGATGAATATTTCGACATGGTGGATATTGCTGTAGAAGACAGGGACAGATTGATAAAGGATTATTCCCACGGTATGAAGAACAAGATGATGATGCTTCTTACCATTATCTCCAATCCTGCTATATGGCTTCTTGACGAGCCCTTGACCTCTTTTGATGTGGTAGTGGCTGATGAGATGAAGGAGCTGTTAAAGAAGCTTAAGAGAGACAGGCTTATCATTTTCTCTACGCATATCATGGAATTGGCTCTTTCACTTTGTGATAAGATAGTTCTTTTGAAAGATGGTAAGCTTCGCCTTTTGGAACAGGGTGAGATGAGTCGTGAGGAGTTTGAAGCCTATATCATTAAGGTTTTAAAGGATGAGACCGAGGGGGAATAGACCATGCTTGAAACATTTTCATTGATCATGCGGCTTAGGATAGCCACAAAGACCAATTCTACCATAAACTGGCTTAGGACAACGCCGATCATAAAGCATATCATACCGAGAAAGCTTTATCAGAGTGAGGGGTTAAAGGGATTTTTGGAAGGACTTTCTTATTTCAGAGAATTTTGTAGCATTTTCTTCTACAAGATCATTTATTATCTGATCGTACTTGGTTTGGCCGGCTTTGCAGCCAAAGGATTTTCTGAAAAAGGAATTGAGGCTTATACTGTAAATGAATTGTTTATGACAGTTCTTGTGTTTTGGCCTATAGTTGGCGTGGTGACCAATACAGGTGTATTTGATATGGACGAAGATACCTATTATGCTATTTTTCTCCTTAAAATGAATGCCAGAGATTATATGCTTTCCCAGTTCATCTTTAAGGCTATAAAGTATGTGGTTGGAACTCTTATCGTGCTTTTGGTCATGGGTTGCTTATTTATGGGGCTTCCCTTTTACCAGGTGATTTGCTATGTGATATATGCAGAGTCCCTTAAATGGGCTTATACAGGCTTCGAAGTATGGTATCGCGATAAATATATAGGCAATAAAAAGGCTGATACCAATCTCATGGGTATTAGGGTTTTGGTCACGCTAGTTCCCTTTGCGGCAGGCTATATCATTATGCTTAATAAGGCGGTACCGGGAATAGTGTTTCTTCCTTTGGCTGTCGTTTCCTTGATCCTTGCAATCTTTTCCGGAATTCGCATGTGGAACTTCAAGGGCTACAGGAGAGTGTTCAAGTATCTCCTAAGACCTGAGGTGCTTATCGAGAACAGACAGGCTATGAAAAATGCCAATCTAATAAATGCCGCAAACAGCATAGAAGGTGCTGAAAGTATCATGGATCTGGATGGCAAGAAGATAAAGAAGACGGCAAAAAAGGTCAACAAAAATATCACCAGCAACAAGGAAGGCTATGCATATTTTAATGATCTCTTTATGAAGCGACACCGAAAGATACTTATGAAGCCGGCTATCATTTATTCTATTATCATAGCAGCGTTGTTTCTGATAAGTTTTGCTGTGATATTGTATTTTGAGGATTTCAGAGGACAGCTTAATGATTTTCTGCTTACAAAGATGACTGTATTCCTTTTTGTCATGTATGCCATGAACACAGGCAAGAAGACAACTGAGGCTATGTTTGCGAACTGCGACAATGCCATGCTTAATTATCGCTTTTACCGTCAGCCAAAGACTATCATCGGTCTGTTTACCGGAAGACTAAAATATGTCATATATACAAATTTGATACCGGCATTTGTCTTGGCTCTTAGTCTGTTGCTGCTTTTTGTTGCTTCCGGTGGATCGGATCAGATGCTTGATTACATAGTTATTCCTTTATTGATCCTTGTGATGAGTGTGTTTTTCTCAACTCACAATCTGGTTCTTTACTATGTGTTCCAGCCCTATACCAGTGATTCTACTGTAAAGAACCCTGTTTACGGGATCGTTCACTATATTACATATATGGTGTGTTATCTGAGTATGATGGGCATAAAAGCTTCATCGGCTGTATTTTGTACCGGAGTTATAGCATTTTCTGTAGCTTATATCATAGTTGCGTTAATAGTTGTTTACAGAATAGCTCCAAAGACCTTCAAGCTCAGAAAATAAACATAGCAGTTTAAGAAAAAACTGATGTAATTTATCCAAAAGTGTGTTATATTAAGGGATAACTATGTGTGTTTTACCTGCGAGGTATGTAAATGGAGAATATAAGACTTAGGATCGCGGTACTTGTCGGACAGGCCGATGAGGGATACCAAAAGCAATTTATCGAAGGCTTTTTAAAACGGGCATTTCAATTTAATTGTGATGCCTGTATTTTTTCTATGTATAAAAAATATCAGGATACCGAGGAAAGAGAAGCCGGAGATTCTAATATATTTAATCTTGTTAACTACGAGCTTTTTGATGCTGTGGTGATACTTAAGGATAGCATACAGACTACAGATATGGCAGAGAAGCTTGAAAAAGAGCTTCATGAACATTATAAAAAGACTGTGGTTGTTATTGAGCGTGAGAGTGAATACTTTGACAGTATCATAAGTGACGGCTATGCACCTGTTTACAATCTGGTTTCTCATTTGATCGAAAAGCACGGTTTTAGAGATATTGCGTTTTTGTCGGGAAAGAGATGGCATTCACACGCCAAGCAAAGACTATTGGCTTATGAGGATGCCATGAAGATGCACAATCTCCCTGTGCTTGAGCATAGGATTTATTACGGTGATTTCTGGTACTTAAGCGGTGAAGAATGTGCTGACAGGATGCTTGAAGGATCTGAAGGACTTCCTGAGGCTGTTGTATGCGCCAATGATTGTATGGCTATCGGACTCTGCGACGCTTTAAGTAAAAAGGGTATCAGGGTTCCTGAGGATATTGCCGTTGTGGGTTATGATTCTATGGATGAGGGCAAGCTTTCTCCCAAGACCATTACTTCTGCCAATGTTCCTGCAAAGGAATGCGGAAGCTATACAGTGGATTATATCCTGGCCAAGGAAAAAGGTGAGGAGATAAAGCCTTTCAGCACCTCGGCACAGATGTTGATAGGCGAGAGCTGCGGCTGTAAAAATGAAGTGGATATAGCAGGTCTTGTAAAAAGAAGATCATGGGGCACCGAGCTTTCGGAAGAGGGCTATCTTTCGGTCAATAACTCAATGGAAGATGATCTTTTATCTCAGGAAAGCCTGATGGATTATCTGAATACCGTATACAATTATGCATATCAGATAAAGAATGCAAAGAGCTTTTATCTTGTGCTCAATTCGGAATGGAAGAGCATGGATAAGGATTACTCAATAAAGACACTAAATGATGGTTACTCGGAAAAGCTTTTATGTGCCATAAGATACAACAGCAACGGTCTTGGCAACTATGTGGGCATTGATGAGAGCTTTGACAGAAATGATATGATACCGGAGCTCTTTTCTGAGAGAGAGGAAGCGTCAGCATATTTCTTTACGCCGATGTTTTATGAAGATACCTGCTTTGGTTATTCTGTATTAAGCTATGGCAATGAGCCTGTTTGCTATGATGAGGTATATCGTCTTTGGATGAGGTCTGTTGCCAGGGCTTTTGAGTGTCTTAGAAGAAGTCTTGCTGTTAAGCTTCTTTTGGTGAATCAGGAGAGAGTGAAAAAGACGAAATTTGAGATCGCTACTGAGAATGCCGGAAGGAGACTCACCATGGAAGATCAGAAGCTTATCTCAACGGTAGAGGATATCCTTGATTATAATCAGCTGACTTATCATTTCCAGCCTATAGTAAATACAAAGGATGGCGAGATTTATTCATATGAGGCATTGATGCGTTCCACCTCCGAGGTGAGTGTTTCTCCTCTTGATATCATTAAATATGCCAATATAGCCGGACGACTTACCGATGTGGAGAGGGCAACTTTCTTCAATGTGCTTGAAGTTGTGGATAAGAACGAAGAGATATTTACCGGGAAGAAGGTCTTTATAAACAGTATACCCGGAGTAAAGCTTAGTGATGATGAGGTCTTCAAGATCAGGGAGCTTTTCGAGAGGCACAACGATATCGTGGTGGTAGAGCTTACAGAAGAAGCTGAGCTCAAGGATTCAGATCTTGCGAACATTAAGGCGTTACTTTCTGAAATCGGAGTTGAGACAGCTATTGATGATTATGGAACGGGTTATTCCAATGTAAGCAATCTTCTTCGGTATATGCCCAATTATGTAAAGATAGATCGTTCTCTTTTGTCGGAGATACATATTAAGCCCCAGAAGCAGCATTTTGTACGCGAGATCATTGAGTTCTGTCATGACAACAACATTTTGGCTCTTGCTGAGGGTGTTGAGACATCTGAAGAGCTTCAGATGGTCATTAGACTCGGTGCGGATCTTATACAGGGTTATTATACCGCAAGACCTGCTGAGACCATAGTTCCTGCTATTGATGAGAAGATAAGAGCAGAGATAAAAGCATTTTATCAGGAATATCTTGACGGCATTGCCAAGCAGATATACAGGACAGGAAAGACGAATCGTGTTTCCATAAACAATCTCCTAAAGGATGGAGTTACAGATATACTTGTAGGAGAGACAAATGCGGTTTATAGGGATATAGCCATAATCGGAATGCCAAAGCTTGAGACCGGCATACATATGCGTATTGAGTCAGGTTATATGGGAAGGATCACCCTGGATAATGTATTCTTCTCCAATATAAAGAACCGTCCATGTATAGAGCTTGCAGAGGACTGTGATGTTACATTGGTACTTCGAGGTGAGAATTACCTAAAGGGTGGCGGAATACTCGTACCCAAGGGCGCAAAACTCACTGTCGAGGGCGAGGGTAATCTATCTATTAAGGTGAACTGCGAAGATTTCTATGGTATTGGTAATGATTACTATTCGTCTCACGGAGATCTTATTCTTTCTCAGGATGGTATCATAAAGATCGAAGCAAACGGAACCAACGGCTGTTGCATAGGCTCCGGAGAAGGGGGTTACATAGAGATCAATAGAGGCCATTACATATTAAATGTGACAGGCGATTGCGGAGTAGGTATTGGGAATATCAATTCAGACTTTGATATAAAGATCAGGAATTGTCTGATCGAGCTTGAGTCAAATGTTGACAGAGGCGTATTTGTAGGTTCTGTCAAGGGAAATGTCAAGCTTGATGTAAAGCATTCAAGTATAAACGGATATTGTGGCTCGGCTTTATTTGCCGGACTTGGAACTATCGAGGGAGAAAGAAGTGATATCATTGTAGCTGAAGCCGGCATCATGATCAATCTTGTTTCCGATAAGTCAACCTGTGTGGGCTCATATAACGGTTATTCAAATATTGATGTGAGATATGCCTCCTTCAAACTTGACAATTCCGGAAAGGCGGCGCTTGCTATCGGGGGTGTTGGCAAGGAGTCTGATGTGATCATGGTA
Source organism: Lachnospiraceae bacterium (assembly GCA_017540605.1). Lineage (GTDB taxonomy): Bacteria > Bacillota > Clostridia > Lachnospirales > Lachnospiraceae > RGIG6919. The sequence continues at coordinate 37,685 of JAFYAS010000020.1, forward strand.
AATGATGATATCAGGTTCAATATCAGATCTTCTTTCCAGAGAGATACATTTGCCGATGAGGAAAGAATAGAGATCATCAACGGTCGTTCAAACTTCATGGTGAATGGATATGTCAAGGAAAGAAAGGTCGTATACAAGAATATTTAAGAGAAAAAAGGGAAAAGAAAATGTTAGCGAAGTTTAGTGTAAAGAAAGCATATACAGTAATAGTTGGTATAGTGCTCATATTGGTCTTGGGGGTTGTGGCAGCTACAAGGATGACTACGGATCTATTGCCTTCCATGGAGCTACCCTATGCCATCATTGTAACAACCTATCAGGGTGCAAGTCCGGAGACTGTTGAGATGGCTGTGACAAAGCCTATCGAATCTTCTATGGCGACACTTAACAATATCAAGAATATCCAGAGCTCTTCAAGTGAGAATTATTCTATGGTTATGCTTGAGTTCAACAATGATACCAATATGGATTCATCCACCATTGATATCAGAGAAAGTCTTGATCAGATAAAGGGTTATTGGCCTGATGAGGTCGGCAATCCTATGGTCATAAAGCTCAATCCGGATATGATGCCTGTAATGGTGGCAGCAGTAGATGCTGACGGAATGGATGCGGTTGAGCTCACTGATTATATCAACAATACATTAAAGGACGAGCTTGAGGGAATAGACGGTGTTGCCTCAGCCACTCCTATGGGTACAGTATCCGAAACTGTTGAGGTCACAATCAATGACAAGAAGCTCGATGCGGTAAATGAAAAGGTAAAGAAGGCTCTCGATAGGAAGTTTGAGGATGCAGAGAGTGAGATCAGCGACGGAAAAAGAAAGCTCAACAAGGGCGAGAATACACTCAACAAAGCCAAGGACGAGGCCAGAGATCAGCTTTCTAAGGCGGAAACACAGCTTTCTGATATGAAGCTTGACCTTTTGAAGAATGAGCTTCAGGTAAATGATGCCCTAAAGCAGATCATTTCAGCCGAGGAAGAGATAGATAAAGCGAAAAAGGAGCTTACTAAACAGAAACCGACTGTTGAAAAGACCATAAAGGATCTGAAAAAGACTATAAAGGGACTTGAGGATTCCATAGACCAGATGGAGACCCTTTACGGACAATATCAGGCTCTTGTTGCTCAAAAGGCGGAGCTTGAGGCTTCGCTTGCTTTGATGCCTGACAATGCTGAGCTAAATGCAGCCTATCAACAGGTTGTTGGAGGTATTGCCGCTATTGAGGAGGGGCTAGCTGCTCAGACTGATGCTGATGGGAATCCACTTACCATTGAAGCTCTTCCCAGTGTTATAAAAACCATGAAATCAGGACTTACCGAGGCAAAGACCGGACTTAAGCAGGCTGAAGACGGACTTAAGGAAATAAATAAGGGCCTTAAGGATGTAGAGAAAAATGAGAAGACTATTAAGTCCAAGAAAAAGGAACTTTCAAAGGCATTAGAGGAAATTACCAAGGGTAGAACAACTCTTTCCGAGAAGGAAAGTGAGTTGAAGAAGAAGAATGCCGAGGCAGAGGAGGGCTTTATAGATGGCTCTGTTGATATCAAGACCGGAAAATCTGCTTTGGATACCGCGAAGGATCAGATAGACGATCAAAAGGATACTGCATTCGACAGTCTTGACTTAACCGGTATCATCACAGAGTCTATGGTTGAGGGAATGCTTACAGCAGGCAATTTCTCAATGCCTGCAGGCTATGTGACTGATGATCATAGGGATTATCTGGTGAGAGTGGGAGATAAGTTTTCTTCCCTTGATGAGATCAAGGATTATGTTCTTCTTGATCTTTCTATGGATGATCTTGATCCTATAAAGCTTTCTGATATAGCGGATGTGGAGATAGTAAATGATGCGGGAGATTCTTATGTAAAGGTCAACAAGAATGATGGTATGATCATCTCTTTAGCAAAGCAGACAGGTTATTCCACAGCGGATGTTGCAGACAGGATAAAGGAAAAGTTTGATGAGCTGTCAGCTGATGGCTCCGGACTTCATTTTGTAGAGCTGATGGATCAGGGAATCTATATCAATATGATCGTTTCCTCTGTGCTTCAGAATCTGATGCTTGGTGCCGGACTTGCTATCATTATACTCTTGATCTTTTTGAAGGATATAAGACCTACGGCTATCATCGCTGTATCTATACCTGTCAGCGTGGTCTTTGCTGTGGTAATGATGTATTTCTCCGGAGTAACCCTTAATGTCATCTCACTTTCGGGACTTGCCCTTGGAGTAGGTATGCTTGTGGACAATTCCATTGTCGTTATCGAGAATATCTATAGGCTTCGTAGTCTTGGACATTCAAGAAAGGAAGCTGCTATAGAGGGAGCAAAGGAGGTTACGGGAGCTATTGCTGCATCTACCGCAACTACCGTATCCGTTTTTGCACCTATTATATTTACCAGCGGACTTACAAGGATGCTCTTTGTGGATATGGCCCTTACCATTCTTTATTCGCTCCTTGCCAGCCTGATCATAGCTGTGACCTTTGTTCCTATGACGGCATCGAAGATACTCGGTAAAGAGAAAGAGAAAAAGAGAGGCTTGATAGATGCCATAACTGATGTTTACATCAAGGTGCTTGATAAGGTACTGAATTTAAAGATAATAGTATTTGTTGTGATCATTTTAGCCTTTTGCGGATCGGTAGTTCTTGCACTTAAGAATGGAACCATTATGATTCCTGATATGGATAGTCCTCAGATGAGTATGACCTTGAAAATGCCTGATGATACTGTTGATATCAAGGAAACAGCCGAAATGTCTGATAAGGTTATAGAAAAGGTATTGGAGATAGATGATATTGACTCTGTAGGCGCCATGGTATCCGGAGGACAGTATTCTATGCTTGGCCTTGGTGGAGGCGGTACAGATATCACTACAGTCAGCTATTATATACTATGTAAGGAAGATAAAAAGCTTACAAATGAGGAGATAGCAAGACTTATTACAGAGAAGACCAAGGATTTTGATTGTGAGATCACCGTTCAGGCTTCTACTATGGATATGTCTGCTCTTGGAGCATCCGGTGTAGTAGTTAGAGTCGAGGGTAAAGAAATCGATAAGATGAAGGAGATAGCTGATACCGTCGCAGATAAGCTCTCTAAGGTTGAGGGCCTTGAGGATATAAGCAATGGTCAGGATGATGTTACCTCTGAGAAGAGATTCCATGTAAGAAAGGATAAGGCTGCTGAGTATGGCCTTACCGTTGCACAGGTTTTCTCTGCTGTAAATGCAAAGCTTTCAGAGGCAAAATCAGTAACTACTCTTGATACAGGTGAGAAGGAATACGGCGTCTTTGTAAAGACAAACACCTCTGTAGAGCTTGATCTTGATGGTCTTGCCAATATTGAGATAGAAGGTAAGAAGGACAATGAAAAAGAGATGGTAAAGCTTAAGGAGATTGCTGATTTTGAGGATGCAGAGGGACTTTCTGCTATCACCAGACAAAACCAGAACAGATATATTTCCGTGACTGCCGCCATAAAGGATGGCTACAATGCGGGACTTTTGGCTGACAAGGTGGATGCTGCCATAAATGACGTAAAGGTTCCCACAGGCTATAAGCTTATATATGACGGTGAGAATGAGACTACTATGGAGGCTATGAAACAGGTGGGACTTATGATGCTTCTCGCAGTTATATTTATGTATCTTATCATGGTCATTCAGTTCCAGTCATTGAAATCACCGTTTATCATTATGTTTACTCTTCCTCTTGCTTTTACTGGTGGATTCTTGGCACTATTTATCGGAGGTATGGAGGTATCCGTAATAGCAATGGTGGGTATGGTTATGCTTGCCGGCATCATCGTAAACAATGGTATCGTTTTGGTTGATGCTATTAATCAGATGAGAGATAGGGGTATTAAAAAACGTCAGGCTATCCTCGAATCTGCAAGAAACAGGATCAGACCGATCCTTATGACTGCTCTTACTACTATATTGGGCCTTACACCTTTAGCTATAGGCTATGGTATGGGTGCTGATATGGGTCAGCCAATGGCGGTTGTCGTGATCGGCGGACTTATCTATGGTACACTTCTCACACTATTTGTTGTGCCTTGTATATATGATCTCTTCCATAGGAAAGAGAAGAAGATAGAAGAATAATGGGTAAAAAGGGCAAGGCTTCATGCTTTGCTCTTCCTTTTTACACATATTTAATATATTTTCTACACAATTTGAACACATTTCGTTGCTATAGTTATTACTGTCGACAGGAAAAAATCAAATCTTTTTCAATATAAAGGAGAATAACTATGGACGAGAGAAATTTTGAGAATGAGAACGAATTATCAGGAATTGATGAGATCAAGACAAATGAAGAAAGTGTTGAAACAAATGAAGTGCCTGTAGCAGAGACGGTTTCAGAAACTACAGAATATGAAAGAGAGCCGAAAGTAGAGTCTACTTCATACGAGGATGTCAGAGAAACATCTGTAACACCTCAGGAAAGAAGTGCAAATACCCAGAGCTTTAGCAATACACAGACCTACAATAATACACCCTATGGTTACAGTACAGGTAGCGACAACAGGACCTACAGAGTATATGGAGAGTCAGCTACCAATCCGGCAGAGCCTGTAAAGAAGAAAAAGCAGGGTGCCGGTCTTACCTGGCCAAAGACCATTGCGGCAGCGGCTGTATTTGCTATAGTAGGTGCAGGTACTCTTAAAGGAATTGATATAGCGTACAATCATTATACAGGAAAAACCAATAATACAGTAGCAACAGCAACCACAGAAGAGCAGAAGGTTGATGATGTAGCACAGGCTTCAACCATATCAGAGGGCAATACTACCATTTATGATGTATCTCAGATTGCAAAAAATGCAATGCCTTCGATTGTATCTATAACTAACAAGTCTATTGAGACCGTTCAGACCTGGTTTAGACAGTACCAGCAGGAGGTTGAAGGAGCAGGCTCAGGAATCATCATTAAGCAGGATGGAAACAAGCTTTTCATTATGACGAATTATCATGTGGTTGAAGGGGCTATGAGCCTTACAGTTTCCTTCTGTGATGATTCGCTCTGTGAAGCAACAGTAAGGGGCTACAACGAAGATGCTGATCTTGCTATTGTTGAGGTAGATATGACAAAGATGAGCTCTGATGCCGTAAAGCAGATAAAGACTGCTGTGATCGGCGATTCGGATGCTCTTGAGATAGGAGAGCCTGCAATTGTTATTGGAAATGCACTTGGTTACGGTCAGTCCCTTTCAGGTGGGTACATAAGTGCAAAGAACAGAGTCCTTGACAAAAATCAGATCGGTCTTATCCAAACTGATGCTGCTATAAATCCGGGTAACTCAGGTGGAGCTCTTCTTAACTCAAAGGGAGAGGTAGTAGGCGTAAACTCAAGTAAGCTTGCAGATACCAAGGTTGAGGGTATGGGCTTTGCTATTCCCATCAACGAAGCAATGAAGCTTATGCAGGGCGTTATTGACGGTACGGATAAGAGTGTTGATAATTCAAAGAATAATAATGATATAGGCAACAATAATGGAAATGGAAGAGATGACGGATATCAGGGCGGCAACGGTTATGACGAGCTTGACCCCTTCTCAGGCTTTGGTGACGGCTTTGGAGGCTTTGATGAATTCTTTGGATATGGAAATGGAAATAACGGAAACAGAAACGGAAACAATAATAATGGTAATGAGCAGTCCGAGAATACGCAAAAGGCTTATCTTGGAGTAGTAGGATCTCCCGTTACCGCTGATTACAGTGAATATCTGAATATGCCTGAAGGTGTTTATATCACACAGGTTGTAACTATGTCTGCTGCTGAAGAGGCAGGAATAAAGGCAGGAGATATCATTACCTCGGTAGACGGAAAGGATATAAAGGATATGGATACCCTTAAAGAGTATGTCTCAACCAAGAATGTCGGAGACAAGATAAGTGTAACCTATCAGAGAAAGGATTCCAAGGGTGATTATAGTGAAAATACTGTAGAGGTAACCCTTAAGGAGATGTCAAATCAGTAATTATCATTCATTTTGATACACGGGTCATTATATGATCCGTGCCATACTCCCCCTCGCGAGACCGTGCTATATGCACGGTCTCATTTAGTTCATCATATATTTCCATATCTTGTGTTTTCTTGTTGACATTGATGCCATATTTTGATAATATAGCGAAAATAAACAAACATTTTTAAGTAGCCTAAAAAGGATTGTGATCGATAATTGGTCACAGCATTTTATCGAAAAGGAGAGTAGAGGAAGATGGCTAAGATTATTGGTAGAGGCATCACATTTGACGACGTTTTATTGGTTCCCGGTTATTCGGAGGTTATTCCCAATGATGTGGATCTTACAACAAAGCTTACAGATAAGATCACACTCAATATACCTCTTATGAGTTCAGGTATGGATACCGTTACAGAGCATAGGATGGCTATTTCTATGGCAAGACAGGGTGGTATCGGTGTTATTCACAAGAATATGTCCATTCAGGCTCAGGCTGAAGAGGTAGATATGGTTAAGCGTTCAGAAAATGGTGTTATCACCAATCCGTTTTCACTCACACCTGATCATACACTTGATGATGCAGACAAGCTCATGGCGAAGTTTAGAATTTCCGGTGTTCCCATCACTGAGAATGGGAGACTTGTGGGTATCATCACCAACAGAGATCTTAAATTCGAAACAGATTATTCAAAGCCTATCAAGTATGCTATGACAACAGAAAACCTTGTGACTGCAAAGGAGGGTATCACCCTTGAAGAGGCAAAGGTCATACTTGGAAAGGCAAAGAAGGAAAAGCTTCCCATCGTTGATGACAATTACAACTTGAAGGGCCTTATCACTATCAAGGATATTGACAAGCAGATCCGTTATCCTCATGCTGCAAAGGATTCGCAGGGCAGACTTATCTGTGCGGCAGCAGTAGGTGTTACACCTGATATCACTGACAGAGTAGATGAGCTTATCAAGGCAAAGGTTGATGCCGTTGTTATAGATACAGCGCACGGTCATTCAGCAAATGTGCTTAAGACCTTCAGACTTATAAAGGACAAGTATCCTGATCTTCCTGTTATTGCAGGTAATGTTGCTACCAGGGAAGGCACAAAGGCTATGATCGAGGCCGGTGTTGATGCTGTAAAGATTGGTATCGGTCCCGGTTCTATCTGTACTACAAGAATTGTAGCAGGTATTGGCGTTCCTCAGATCACTGCTGTAATGGATGCTTATGATGTAGCAAAAGAGGCAGGCATTCCTGTGATCGCTGATGGTGGTATCAAGTATTCAGGCGATATTACAAAGGCACTTGCGGCCGGAGCAAATGTCTGCATGATGGGCTCACTTTTTGCAGGTACCGATGAGGCTCCCGGTGAGTTCGAGCTTTATCAGGGAAGAAAGTTTAAGGTATATAGAGGTATGGGTTCCATTGCTGCTATGGAGTGTGGTAGTAAGGATCGTTACTTCCAGTCCAACGCTAAAAAGCTTGTTCCTGAGGGTGTTGAGGGAAGAGTTGCATACAAGGGTAGCGTAGAGGATACTGTATTCCAGCTTCTCGGCGGTGTTCGTGCCGGTATGGGTTATTGCGGAGCAAGGAATATTGAAGAACTCCATGAGATTGCTCAGTTTGTTGAGATTTCCGCAGCTTCACTTAAGGAAAGTCATCCTCACGATATACAGATTACCAAGGAGGCACCTAACTACAGCGTGCAGTAGTATCCGGTGATCAAAAGATGATTGATAAAAAGAGACTTGTCATTAGGCGAATAAGCCTGGTACTCTTTTTCATGTATTTGGGGTTTCTGACGTATCTTCTGTTTTTCTCAGATGGATACGGCAGAAGCATCCATGATGAATATAGATACAATTTTATTCCGTTTCAGGAGATAAAAAGATTTTACTATAGCAGGGATGTTGTTGGAACCTATGCGATGCTCACCAATATCGCTGGTAATGTATTGGCATTTGTTCCTTTTGGCACGCTTATCAGGTGGGTGCGAGGCAAAGGCAAAAAGACAACCCTGCTCTTTGCTGTGGTAAGTACATTTGTTTTTAGTCTTATCATTGAGTCAGTTCAGTTTATAACCAAGGTTGGAGTATTTGATGTGGATGATCTGATGCTCAACACTTTGGGAGGTTTGTTGGGCTTTTGTATTTACAGGTTGATCGCTGCGGCTGACAGAGGGATAGCAAGTGCGAAGGAAAAGGAGAACGGGGAAGTTTTCCCTGGCTGAAAAAACTATATCGTTGGATACAGTTATGAGCCTTGTGCTTGGGATAGTATCACTTATACTTTTGATAGTGGTGCTTTATTTTTCGTTAAGTCTTGTAGGGAACAGTTCAATCTACAATGGCTATCTGTTCTTAACTGCCATCGTTATATGTGTTTGGGGATCGATTTTTTCGTTTTTCAGCGTGAGAGGAGAAGGTGGCATGATAGGACTTAAGCATATCGGAGCTGCCATAAACGGTGTTTCATTTTTGTTGATCGGCATTATTTTTTTAATATCATTAAAGTACTAAAGGAAGGGATTTTTAAATGGACTATCACGAACGTTTTTCAGAGGAGAATGAACAGGTCAGGGAACGATATTTTCTTGCAACTGACCGAATAAGTGCTATTATTCATGAGGATACTGTACCGGAACCATATAGAGATTATTTTGTATGTGTAGCTCAATTCTTACTGGAGCTTGAAGGTATACGATATGGTGTCGAGTCTGGAGAGATATATGAACTCCCTCATGAAAAGCTTGATGAACTGAATTGTCAGCTTTATCGTGATATGCTCTATAAGAACTATGAAAGTAGTTATTTGAATCCTGCCTTTGCTGTATCCAAGCTTGGACTTACCTACGGAAGACTTTTAAGCTTTCTGTATTCTGAGCTTTATAGTGGTATCGCTTTTCTTTATGAAGACAGGCTTATGCCGGTCACATTTCTTTTAGAGCTCTTTATCGAGATCTACAACATATTTGAGAATGATGATGAGCTTCACGAGGAGCTTGTCAAATCTGCTATTTATACCTTTGAAAGTGATTATATTGATTTTTTTGTAGGAGAGAGGACAAGAGAACTGCTTGATCCTTCACTTTCCTTTGCGACAGATATTATTATGAGCTCTGATCTTAGGGATGTTAAGACTCTATACAGATATGGTGAGTACATAAGTGAGAATGAAAAGGACTTGTTCCTTTATCTTTCTAAGCTTTCCGAAGAAAAGATCGAGGCTATGGCAGCCACTTTTACAAAGGGCTTTTACGATGGCTTTGTAGCAGCAGGTATCGATCTTTCCAAAAAAAAGACGGTAAATATCAGATATCACATTGGACAGGAGAGGATAGTGAAGGCTGCCATCCTACAATTTGAAAGAATGGGACTTAAGCCTGTGATCTTTCGTTCAGCAAAAAATAGGGTGAATATGCGTGGTGTCATAAAGATTGGCTATGAAAGTACTTCACCCAACAAGCAATATGAATATGATCACAGACAGGATGAGGCATTGTTCTTTGATAAGACATTTGCCGAGATAAAGATTGAGGCTGTCAAGAAATCCTACGAGGAGAACAAGGAGCTTGCAGGAGTTTACGCAGGCCCTGCCGTGATCGAAGTATTTGGAGAAGAGGGGTTTGAGCCGATTAACAATCCTGATAGTATATTACTGACAGAAGAACAACAAAAGCTTTCAGTAAGCACACAAACAACAGTCTCAAAGATAGTGAATGATTATATTCCAAGAGATAAGTATAGCTTTACGATCATAGCATTTCCTATTCCCGCTATCGGTGAAAATTTTGAGGAGATATTTGATGAGACTGTAAGGATAAATACTTTAGACAGCGACGCTTATAAAAGGATGCATCAGATCATCATTGATGCTCTTGATACTGCTAAATATGTTAGAGTTCTTGGTAAAGACGGTAATGAGACCAATATGAAGGTTATGCTTCATAAGCTTTCTGATCCATCAAAAGAAACCAATTTCGAGAATTGCGTTGCTGATGTGAATATCCCCGTTGGAGAGGTTTTTACTTCACCCATCCTTACAGGTACCGAGGGAATTCTTCATGTGTCGGGTGTTTATCTGAATGAGCTTTTTTACAAGGATCTAAAGATTACCTTTAAAGATGGAAAAGTAATAGATTATACCTGCGGGAATTTCGAGGAAGAAGATAAGAATAAGGCATATATCAAGGATAATGTTCTCTTTCAGCATGATACCCTTCCCATTGGTGAATTTGCCATAGGTACGAATACGACTGCCTATGTGGTTGGTAAAAGGTACGGTATCTCAGGAAAGCTGCCTATATTGATAGCAGAAAAGACAGGACCTCATTTTGCTCTTGGTGATACATGTTATTCTATGAGCGAAGATGTGGTTTTAAGGAATCCTGACGGAAAAGAGATCATTGCCAAGGATAATGAATGCTCTATCCTTAGAAAAGAGGACTTTAGTAAGGCATATTTCAACTGCCATACTGATATCACAATTCCCTTTGAAGAGCTTGATTCTATCACTGCTGTAGCTGAAAATGGAGACAGGATTGATATCATAAAAGACGGTTTGTTCGTCCTTCCGGGACTTGATGAGTTAAATAAGCCACTTTTATGAAAAATTTATTGATTTAGTTAATTTTTATAGTTGACTTTGTTCATATTTTACAATATACTATTATTAAATGATGGGAAGAAAAAATCACTATTTAGGGAGGTGGCGTAATGACGCTGGAGCAGGCTATTAAAAAGTACAAATTAGAGCCGTGCAATGTATACACAGCAAAGGCTAAAGCAAAGGAGCTCAATGTTGATGAGGTTCTTTATATGAATGTCCAGAAGAATAAGTATGCATATGTTGTACGTGACGGTGCTCGAGGTCTTATCCTATATCAGGACGAGAAGAGTCTTTACACCAAAATGTATAAAGGTCTTACGATGACTCCGCTGACACAGTAGGATTTGGTAAGATTTATATGGTACGATCAGGTATGAGCGATGTATTTCCTACATCGCTCATTTCCGTATAGAGAATATATGAGATCATTAAATTATAAGCAACAATTAGAAAGAGAACTTAAACATATAACTTCAGAAAGGGTTGTACCAACCCTTTTTCTTCATGCCTGTTGCGCACCCTGTTCAAGCTATGTACTTGAATATCTGTCTGTTTTTTTTGAGATAACCGTCTATTATTACAATCCTAATATTTCTCCAGTTTTTGAATATAAAAAAAGAGTTTCAGAGATCAAGGGTTTTATAGAGCGTGTTTATCCTGAGGGTGTGAAGGACTTTATCGAAGGGGATGAGATAAAGCTTTATCATCCTGTTCATTTGATAGAAGGAGACTATGATCCTGCAGATTTTGATGAGATAGCAAGAGGACTTGAAAAAGAACCGGAAAAAGGGGCTCGTTGTTATAAGTGCTATGAATTACGACTTAAAAAGACGGCATTAAAGGCAAAAGAGCTGGGCTTTGACTATTTCTGTTCAACTCTTTCCATAAGTCCATATAAGAATGCGGATTGGCTAAACGAGATAGGATCAAGACTTGGTAATGAGATAGGTATAGCTTATCTTGTAAATGATTTTAAGAAGAATAACGGCTATAGGAGATCATGCGAGTTGTCTGAGGAATATGGTCTGTACCGACAAAACTATTGTGGGTGTATCTATAGTAAGAGAGATTGAAGGGTGGATTTTTATGAATGGAATGAAACTTTGTAAAGATTATTATGAGAAATTCGGAGCACCAATGATAAAGGAAAAATTCCCGGAATACGAGGGACGTATCGCCTGCGGACATGTGGGAGAGGGCTCGGATTGCTTTGGCTTTGATGATGAGATATCGAGAGATCATGATTTTGGACCTGCATTTTCAATGTGGGTAACCAAAGAAACATATAAGGAGATAGGCGAAGAACTACAGAAGGCATATGCTGAACTTCCGATGGAATACGAAGGCGTAAAAAGACCTACAGGTGGTGAATCTGACAAACGCTTTGGGGTTTGTGTGATAGAGGATTTTTATGAAAGAGTTCTTTGTTCTCAGTATCCCAAAAAGGACAGAGATTTTCTGGGGATAGATGATTGTTATCTTGCCTGCGCTACCAATGGAGAGGTTTTTAGAGATGACGAGGGAATATTTACAAGGCTTCGTGAGGGTTTGATAAAACAGCCGAAAAGCGCAAGACATTTAAAGCTTGCACAACAGGTAGCACTCCTTGGACAGAATGCTCAATATAACTATAAGCGGGCTTGTGATAGGGGCGATTTTATAGCAGCTATGATAGCGAGAACAGATGCTATTAAGAATGCGCTTAAATCAATACATTTGATACATGGAGTATATGCTCCACATGATAAGTGGCTATATAAATCCGCTCATAATATTGATGCTTCGATAGGTAAATGTCTCGGCGAAATTGGCGAGCTTCCTGCAAATGAGTCTATAAAAAACAGGGTGTATATGGAAAAGCTTTCTGAGTATATTCTTGAGCTACTTAGAGAGAACGGGATCGTTTCACATCTTGAAGGAGATTTTTTACCTGATCTGTCTGTGGAGATAGCAAGGAAGGGGCAGCTGTATTTTTTGGAAAAGGAAGAGCTCCTTTCTTATGTTTTAAGGCTTAAGAAGAAACAGATCGGTGATTATCCGGATGATGAAACAGCAAAAATGGTATATGATACATTTAAGGAGCTATCCCCAGATGTATTGGTCAGTGTGGCTGTCGGAATAGAATATATTTTGTCTGGAAGAACAGAAACAAAAGCAAATTAAGACTTTATTTATTGTCGTACTTGTGTTATTATGTGGAAATGTATGAGTAAATACAAAAAATTAAGGAGTAGATGAGATGAATATCGGAAACATTTATCGCGATACCACTATGGACAAGATTACAGAGTCCAATGTGGGTGATGAGTTAAGAATAGCAGGATGGATAGAGAATATCCGTGATCACGGCGGAGTTTCATTTATAGACCTTAGAGATATGTACGGTGTGATGCAGGTTGTTATGCGTGATACCACACTTCTTGACGGCCTTTCAAGAGAGGATTGTATCTCTGTTGCAGGTAAGATTGAGCATAGAGATGAGGAGACTTTCAATCCCAAGATTCCTACCGGAACTATAGAGCTTGAGGCTCATTCAGTAGACATGCTTGGAAAGGTTCGTCATCAGCTTCCCTTTGAGATAGTTACCTCAAAGGAGACCAGAGAGGATGTAAGACTTAAGTATCGTTATCTTGATCTTCGTAATCGCAAGGTTCTTGACAATATGATATTCAGATCAGAGGTTATTGCATTCCTTAGACAGAAGATGACGGAGATGGGATTTTTGGAGATTCAGACACCTATTCTTTGTGCATCATCTCCTGAGGGCGCAAGAGACTATATTGTTCCTTCAAGAAAGTTTAAGGGCAAGTTCTATGCACTTCCCCAGGCACCTCAGCAGTATAAGCAGCTTTTGATGGTGTCAGGCTTTGATAAATATTTCCAGATCGCTCCCTGCTTCAGGGACGAGGATGCAAGAGCAGACCGTTCCCCCGGAGAGTTCTATCAGCTTGATTTTGAGATGAGCTTTGCTACCCAGGAGGACGTATTTAAGGTAGGAGAGGAAGTATTGTCTGCTACATTTGAAAAGTATGCTCCAGAGGGCGCAGAGGTTACAAAAGCACCTTATCCTATTATCAGCTACAAGCAGGCTATGCTTGAGTTTGGTACAGATAAGCCCGATCTTAGGAATCCATTAAGGATCATAGATCTTTCAGAGTTCTTCTCAAGATGTACTTTTAAGCCCTTTATCGGTAAGACGGTAAGAGCTATCAATGTTCATGCCAAGCTTTCTAAGGGACAGCATGAGAAGATGCTTAAGTTTGCTCAGGGCATCGGTATGGGGGGACTTGGATATCTTGAGGTTCTTGAAGACGGAAGCTACAAGGGACCTATCGATAAGTTCATCCCTGACGATATGAAGGATGAGATCAGGGAGCTTGCGGGACTTACAGTTGGCGATACCATTTTCTTTATCGCTGATGTTGAGGCGAGAGCTGCACTTTACGCAGGACAGATAAGAACAGAGCTTGGTGAAAGACTTGATCTTTTAGAGAAGAATGCATATAGATTCTGTTATATAAATGATTTCCCTATGTATGAATATGATCCTGAGCAGAAGAAGATTATCTTCACACACAATCCGTTCTCAATGCCTCAGGGTGGACTTGATGCTTTAGAGAATAAGGATCCTTTAGAGATACTTGCTTACCAGTATGATATTGTATGTAATGGTGTAGAGCTTTCGTCAGGTGCCGTTCGTAATCACAATATGGATATCATGGTGAAGGCATTTGAGATAGCAGGCTATACCGAGGAGGATCTTAAGGTTAAGTTTGGTGCACTTTACAACGCATTCCAGTTTGGAGCACCTCCTCATGCAGGAATGGCTCCCGGTGTTGATCGTATGATCATGCTTCTTCGTAATGAGGAGAATATCCGTGAGGTTATTCCCTTCCCCATGAACGGAAATGCACAGGATCTCATGTGTGGTGCACCTTCGGAGGTTACCGAGCAGCAGCTTAGAGAGGTTCATATCAAGGTTAGACAGTAAAGCATATACGGGAGGTTGGATACCTCCCGTTTATCAATTTTGAATATAAGGAGTTTACTATGAGAGAGTGGGAAAAGAATATCAGACGGGTGGTTCCCTATACACCGGGAGAGCAGCCTAAGAATAAGAATGTTATAAAGCTTAATACCAATGAGAATCCTTATCCCCCTTCACCCAAGGTTTTAGCTTGCAGAGAGAGGATTGATGATCTCAATCTTTATCCTGATCCTGCCATATCTGATCTTGTAAATGCATTGGCTACATATCATGGTGTCGATCCATCCAATGTATTTGTTGGTGTCGGTTCCGATGATGTTCTTGCTATGTGTTTTCTCACATTTTTTAATGGCGATCTTCCCATAGTATTTCCTGATATCACCTATTCATTTTATGATGTATGGGCTGAGCTTTACAGAATACAGTATAGGACTATTGCTTTAGACGATGATTTTAAGATGCTTCCTGAGGATTATCAGGTACCTAACGGAGGAGTGGTATTCCCCAATCCCAACGCTCCTACAGGAGTATTGATGGGACTTGATGATGTGAGAAAAATCATAGAGGCGAATAGGGATGTTATCGTTATAGTAGATGAAGCTTATATCGATTTTGGCGGTGAGTCAGCACTTCCACTTATTGATGAATATGATAATCTGATCGTGGTTCGTACATTCTCAAAGTCCAGATCACTTGCGGGACTTCGAATAGGTTACTGTATGGCAAATGAGGAGCTTATAAAGGCTCTTAATGATGTAAAGTATTCGTTCAATTCGTATACTCTTTCTAGGCCTGCAATTCTTATGGGCAAAGCTTCGGTAGAGGATGATACTTATTTTAAGGAGACCTGTAAAAAGGTTATAGCAACCAGAGAATATTTCGAGAATGAGTTAAAAAGGCTTGGTTTTACATTCCCGGAGTCAAAGACCAATTTTGTTTTTGTATCTCATAATAAGGTCTCTGCAAAGGTGATTTTTGATAAAGCAAAGGAAAATGGTATCATTCTTCGATATTTTGAAAAGCCAAGGATCGACAACTACCTTCGTATAACTATCGGAACAGATGAAGAAATGAAAAAGCTTGTTGATTTTTTGGAAAGTATATTGTAAATTTAAGCAGATAAACCTCAAAATATTTTCGATTATGGCTATGGGATGTAGGATGGGCGTCCTCATTTTGTAGTTGTAAATATAGTGGTTATGGTTTATAATCATTTTGTAATTTCAAAATAAGGTGATGGTCCGAAATGTCATCGATCCCCTATTTATTTTAAGGAGGATTGATCAATGGATTATCAAGAATTTCTAAACTATGTAAAGGACAATATTTTGTCCTATCTGGATCTCGAGGAAGACACACAAGCTGAGATCAGAACCTATACCAAAAACAACGGATTAAAATGCAACGCCTTGTCGATAAGGCGTGTTGGTTTTTCTATGTCTCCGAATATCTATCTGGAGCCTTTTTTTGCACACTATCAAAAGGGCATAGATATCACTGAGATCATGGAGGCGATTGCTGATTTTTATAATGAGCATGCAGATGAGGTGGATATTGATGTGGATGATATCTTTAAGCTTGAGGCCATAAGAGATCATCTTATCATAAGACTTGTGAATACCGAATCAAACAAGGAGCAGATTGAACGTTGTCCTCATGTCCATTTCCACGATATGACCGTGATGTTTAGGTGGCTTGTATCAAGAGCTGATGTGAGCATAGGCTCGGTTCTGATCAGCAATAGGGAGTATAGGCAATGGAATATTAATATTGCCGAGCTTTTTGAGATCGCCTTGGCTAATACGGTCAGGATATTTCCCGGAAAGATCACACAGCTGGGCAATATGCTGGTTGGTTATCTTAAAAGGGCTATGGATGGTATCAATTCATCAGGCTCTGACGGATCAGCGCTTCAAGGTGTAAGAGAAGATCTTGCTGAATATATTGCAGGTGAAGCAAATCAACCGCCACTGTACATTTTAACCAATGAGAGCGGAATAAACGGAGCGTCAAGTATTCTTTACCCGGGGGTTTTAAAAGCTTTTGCTGAATCAATCGGTAAAAATCTTTATTTGATGCCTTCAAGTATTCATGAATTCATCATCCTTCCGGAGCATGAGACAGTCTTTATAGAGGAGATGTTTGAACTTGTGACTGATGCCAATCATACTGTAGTTCCCAAAACAGATGTATTGGCTGATTCTGTTTATTATTATTCTTTGTCCAATAATCAGATCATCAAGCTTGCATTATGATTTTTAGATCAATATGTTTTGGTGTAATTCCCTATCATAATTGGAGTCTTTTTACATTGACAAAGCCGCATTAAAAAAATATAATTGAATATATGATTAAACGACCGAGAGGAGGAGATTATGGAAAGTGCCGTTTCAAGAAAAGACCGTATAGTGGCCTCGGCTATCGAGATAATCAGTGAGTCCGGTTTAGAGGCCTTGTCTACGAAGACACTTGCCATGAAAGGGAATATGTCCGAGTCCCTTCTCTATAAGTATTTTGGAGGACTCGAAGAGGTTCTGATCGCGGTTGTTGAACAGTTTGTTCAGTTTGATGAGCGTATTGCAGCGACTATAGATTCCAGGAAGAGCTCATATGTCGGCAAGCTGAAGGAATACTTCGACACCTATGCGACCTATTATGGCAATTATATGGAGATCACGGCTTTAGTCTTAAACTATGAGAATCTTCTTCACAATTACAGCGTGAGGGAGATGATCGCAGGCTCCATTACGATCAAACGTGATACTGTCAAGAGACTTATTGGTGAAGCGATAAAGGCAGGTGAGATCAGTGATTATTTTGAACCTGAAGAGCTTACCAATATGCTGCTTGGTACTATGAATTCGCTGCTTCTTGATCGAAGAGTGACATATCACGAGCGGGCCTTAAAGGATGAGATGTCGGAGCTGATGACTAAGATGTTAAACAGCGTAACAAAATGATAGGGAGTAGAATTTATGAAGATTTTAATAGCAGAGGATGATCTTGCAAATATCAAATTTTTGTCTAAGCTTTTGGGAAGACATGGTGAAGTAACTGTGGCTGAAGATGGCATAAAGGCAGTTGACCTTTTTGTTGAGGCACTAAATGACAACGAGCCCTTCGATCTTGTATGTCTCGATATCATGATGCCAAAGCTTGACGGTTATAAGACATTACAGAATATCCGTGAATCTGAGGCAAAGGCAGGTATCGAGAAATTTGCGAGAGCAAAGGTGATCATGACAAGTGCGCTTGATGAGGTTACGAATCATTCAAAGGTCAATCAGGATTATGACGCATATATGTGCAAGCCTATTGATATTCATGATTTTGAACGTATCATTAGAAGAATAGGACTTGTTTGATCATGGATCTGTTTGATTATGTAAGAGAAAAGAACAATAAGTCAGAGGCGCCTCTGGCAAAAAGACTCAGACCAACCACCTTGGAAGAGGTGGTTGGTCAAAGTCATATTATCGGTAAGGATAAGCTTTTATACAGAGCTATTAAAGCCGACAAGCTGAGCTCCGTTATTTTTTATGGTCCTCCCGGAACCGGCAAGACTACGCTTGCTATGGTCATAGCCAATACCACCAGCAGTGAGTTCAGACAGTTGAATGCCACCACGGCGGGCAAGAAAGATATGGAACAGGTAGTGTCAGAAGCCAAGGATATGCTTGGCATGTATCAGAAAAAGACTATACTTTTTATAGACGAGATACACAGATTCAATAAAGCCCAACAGGATTATCTGCTCCCCTTTGTTGAGGATGGCACCATCACGCTGATAGGTGCTACTACGGAGAATCCGTTCTTTGAAGTAAATGGAGCTTTGATCTCTCGTTCCCATATTTTCAAGCTTGAGCCACTGACGAAGGAAGACATAGAGGTTCTCATCAAAAGAGCGGTATATGATAACGAGAAGGGACTTGGTTCATTTCATGCGGATATCACTGATGAGGCTTGTGAGTTTTTGGCTGATATGGCCGGAGGTGATGCGAGAAATGCACTAAATGCTGTGGAGATCGGCGTGTTGACCACCGAGCCTTCTGATGACGGAAGGATACATATCACCTTAGAGGTGGCGGAAGAATGCATACAGAGAAGAGCCATTCGTTTTGATAAATCCGGTGATAACCATTATGATACAATTTCTGCATTTATTAAAAGTATGAGAGGCTCTGATCCTCAGGCTGCAGTATATTATCTTGCCAAGATGCTTGATGCAGGAGAGAGTGTGACCTTTATAGCAAGAAGGATCATGATATGTGCTTCTGAGGATGTGGGGAATGCGGATCCTCAAGCACTCCAGGTAGCTGTTTCAGCGGCTCTTGCCGTTGAAAGGGTTGGCATGCCGGAGTCTCAGATCATTTTGGCACATGCGGCGATATATGTGGCGTCTGCTCCAAAAAGCAATTCCATAGTTAACGCCATATATGATGCCATGAACGCCGTGAAGCATGAACCCCATGATCCGGTACCGATCTATCTTAGGGATGCCCATTATTCCGGAGCAAAAGAGTTCGGAGTAGAAGGTTATAAATATGCCCACAGCTACCCGAACCATTATGTGGATCAACAATATCTTCCGGATAATATGGTTGGAAGAAGCTTCTATGTCCCCGGAGATTTAGGATATGAAAAGCAGATAAAAGAGTATTTTGATTTGATACATGGCGGTAAAAAATAATGAATATTTTTAAAAGAATCCTTGCAATGATAGGAGTGATCCTGATAGTTTTTTCTGTAGGTGCCTTTATCATAAGCGCATTTACAGGAAGCGAATTTGCATTTGCCTGGTATTATGTTGCATGGATAGTACCTGTTATGATCTGGGTTTTTGTCTGGATCTATAAGCTTTTTAAGAGGGATGAATGATTTTTTTGATCATGGTTTAAGTAGCATTTGGAGGATGGACATTTGAAGATGACCAGAAAAAAGAACAAAAAACTTTTATTTCAGGTTATGGCATTGATCATTATTTTCTTTGTCATAATCATGTTCGCAGCTACAGCTTCTGTTTATTATGGTGGCAGAAATGCTTATTTAGGTGCGAAGAATGAGATGATAGCAAGAGACTTAGAGCGCGTTTGCAGTTCATTGTCCGACTATCCGTCTTCAACCTTCTTTTTCGAATATGCGAAAGACCACAGCAAAGAGATCAACGAGCCTATGTTTGAGAGTGAGACTGACAGAGTCTATGAATTCTATCTTCAAAATAACCTGTTTAATGTATCAAGAGATGATTTTTATAAGACGATGTCAAAAGCTCCAGATGATATGAAGCTTGGTGTAGCCAGGGATCATTATGGGCTATACAAATCTGTTCTGACACAGGAGATCGGACAATATGTTTACGGTGAGCTCTTTATCGTGGATGTAAGTGATGAATATCTCGGATTGATATATATGGGAGTTACTCCGAATGGCGCTGTCATTTCTTTAGGCTCAAAGATCGACTATACTGATGGCAAGCATCCTGCGATCGATCTGATCAGGAAAAACCAAAATGACGATGTCGTTTTTGAGATTGTTGAGAATGTGGACAACGTTTCACATGCGTATATCGGCTATAAACCCATCATCATAGACGGAAAAATCGTGGCAGTCGTAGGTTGCAAATACAATTGGGAAGAATACCATCAGACCCTGCTCGAGGACGTAAAGAAGAGTGCCGGTATAAATATCTTAGCTATCATATTCCTATGCGTAGTATTGTTATTGTTTTTAAAGATAATCTTTCTTAATCCTATTACAATGATACAAAGATCGGTCAGGGATTATAATGACAACAAGGATAGTGATGCCGTTATCGAAAGCTTTGGTAAGCTTAAATCGAGAAATGAGCTTGGTGTGCTGTCTGATGATATCGCTTCTTTGACTGTGGAGATGGACAATTATATCGATGGTATCAAGAATCTGTCTGTAGAGGTCATGGAAGCCCTGGCTCATACGATAGATGCCAAGGATAAGTATACCAATGGTCATTCTGTCCGTGTGGCGAAGTATTCAAAGATGATAGCAAAACGAATGGGAATGTCAGAGGAAGACCAGGAGAATATATACTATATGGGACTTCTTCATGATATTGGCAAGATAGGTGTCCCTAATGAGATAATCAACAAGACTTCCAGGCTGGATGATGCTGAATATGAGATCATCAAAACTCATCCCGTCTTAGGTTCGGATATATTATCAGAGATAAAAAGCATGCCTGAGCTTGCTCTTGGTGCCCGTTGGCATCATGAGCGCTATGACGGAAAGGGTTATCCTGATAAGCTAAAAGGAGAGAATATTCCGTTCTTTGCAAGAATCATAGCAGTTGCCGACAGCTATGATGCCATGACCAGTAACAGGAGTTACAGAAATTATCTTCCTCAGGATGTTGTCAGAGGGGAGATTGAGAAAAATCTTGGCACTCAGTTCGATCCCGAGGTTGGAAAAGTCATGATCGAGATCATAGATGAGGATAAGGATTATAGTCTTCATGAATAAGACAAGTATTTTTGCTTGACAAGGTATGAGCTGTTGTGTATAATAACACCCTGTGAGTAAGTATTTTTACTTTACAGGGTGATTTTTATGGATGATATCCTAAAGAAAAGCCTGCTGTATGATTTTTACGGTGAGCTTTTAACAGAACATCAAAAGAGTATATATGAGGATGTTACACTCAATGATCTGTCGCTTACAGAGGTGGCGGACAATGAGGGGATTTCAAGACAGGGAGTCTATGATCTTATCAAGAGGATAGACAAGAAGCTTATGAATTATGAGAACAAGCTTCATCTGATCGAGAAATTTGAGATTGCAAGAGAGAATGTTTCGGAGATAAAGGATATCACGGTCAAGGTTTTAGAGAGCGAGCAAGATGAAGAGACAACGAGGCGGATCATGATGATCGCAAGGCTCGCTGATGAGATATTGGATGAGTATTAATTTAGAGGATTTACGATATGGCATTTGACAGCTTAACAGATAAATTACAGGGTGTCTTTAAGAAACTTCGCGGCAAGGGAACACTTACCGAGGATGATGTCAAGGAGGCTATGAAGGAGGTTAAACGTGCGCTTTTGGAGGCGGATGTTAACTTCAAGGTAGTTAAGCAGTTCATCAAATCTGTCAGTGACAGGGCCGTGGGTGAAGAGGTCCTAAAGGGCTTAAATCCCGGACACATGGTCATCAAGATAGTTAAGGAAGAGATGGATAAGCTTATGGGCTCCGAGGCGGTAGAGCTAAAGCTTTTGCCATCAAATGAGATCACCATCATCATGATGTGTGGACTTCAGGGTGCAGGTAAGACCACTACCGTAGCAAAGCTTGCAGGTAAGTATAAGCTTAAGGGCAAGTCATGCCTGCTTACTGCCTGTGATGTATATAGACCTGCTGCTATAAAGCAGTTGCAGGTGAATGGAGAAAAACAGGGAGTTCCCGTATTTACAATGGGCGACAACAATTCCCCTGTTGATATAGCAAAGGCGGCTATAGAGCATGCCAAAAAGAACAAGATACAGATTGTATTTTTGGATACCGCAGGTCGTCTTCATGTAGATGAGGGCATGATGGAAGAGCTTCAAAAGATAAAGGAAGCTGTTCCCGTGACCTACACACTTTTGACTGTGGATTCCATGACAGGTCAGGATGCTGTCAATGTAGCCACAAGCTTCAATGATAAGGTCGGCATCGATGGTGTTGTTCTTACCAAGCTTGACGGTGATACCAGAGGTGGTGCGGCTCTTTCAATCAGAGCTGTGACCGGAAAGCCTATTTACTTTGTGGGTATGGGCGAGAAGCTTACCGATCTTGAGCAGTTCTATCCTGATCGTATGGCGAGCCGTATCCTTGGTATGGGTGATGTTGAATCCCTTATCGAAAAGGCGGCGAATGCCATAGATGAAGAAAAAGCAAAGGGTATGGAGGAGAAGCTTAAAAAAGCAAGCTTTGATTTCAACGATTTCCTTGATTCCTTCGAGCAGATGGAGAAGATGGGCGGCATACAGGATATGCTTTCCATGCTTCCCGGAGTAAGTGGCAAGGTCAAGGATGTTGATATAGATGAGAAGGCACTTAACAGACAGAAGGCCATTATCCAATCTATGACAGCAGAAGAGAGAGCCAATCCTGACATTTTGAATCCTTCGAGAAAGAACAGGATAGCAAAGGGAGCTGGAGTTCCCATAGCGGATGTCAATCGTTTAGTGAAGCAGTTTGAACAGTCAAAGAAGATGATGAAGCAGTTCTCCGGTATGTTTGGGGGTAAGAAGGGAAAGCGTGGAGGATTTAAGCTTCCCTTCGGTTTTTAGGTAATTACGGAGAGATCCGTATATATACATTTTCAAGATATTTTTAAGGAGGTGAAATGAAATGGCAGTAAAGATGAGATTAAAGAGAATGGGTTACAAGAAGCACCCTATTTATAGAGTTGTTGTTGCTGATGCAAGATCTCCCAGAGATGGTAGATTTATTGATGAAGTTGGAACCTATGATCCCAATCACGATCCCAGCGTGATCAAGTTCGACGAGGAGGCTACAAAGAAGTGGCTTGCAAACGGAGTTCAGCCCACCGAGACTGTTGCTAAGCTTTTAAAGCAGGCAGGTATCGAGAAGTAATTAGGGAGGTAATTATATGAAAGAGCTCGTAGAAATTATCGCAAAATCCCTGGTTGATCATCCCGAGGACGTAGTTGTAAAAGAGACCGATGAGGATGGTGTACTTACTCTTTCTTTGACCGTAGCCCCTGATGATATGGGCAAGGTTATCGGCAAGCAGGGCAGGATAGCAAAGTCTATTCGTACTGTTGTAAAGGCTGCCGCTTCAAAGGGTGACAAAAAGGTAATTGTGGACATACTGTAATAGAATCATATGTCATTTTTACAATCTTGCGGGGAAGCATAAGCTTCCCCGATTTGATTATCAGGAAATAAGGAGAGTTAATGAAAGAAGATTTGCTTAAGGTTGGTGTCATCACCTCACCCCACGGAGTACATGGGGAGGTAAAGGTATTTCCTACCACAGATGATGTAAAGAGATTTAAAAAGCTTAAAAAGTGTTATTTAGATATAAAGGGTGAGCTTAAAGAAACAAAGGTTGTTTCATTCAAGTTTTTAAAGAATATGGCTATTCTTAAGTTTGAAGGCTTTGAGAACAGAGATATGGTTGAAGGACTTCGTCAGATTGATATTATGATAGATAGAGCCGATGCTGTGCCTCTTTTGGAGGATGAGTTCTTTATAACAGATGTGATCGAATCGGAAGTATTTGATGAAGAAGATAATAAGCTCGGAGTCATAACAGAGGTTTTGACCTCAGCTGCCAATGATGTTTTTGTGGTAAAGAAGTCGGATGGCAGGGAGCTTTTGATACCTGTGATAAAGCAGTGTATCGTAAATATAGATAATGACGTAAAGAGGGTGACTGTACATCTTCTTGACGGAATGGATGAATGATTATGAAATTTACCATATTGACGCTTTTTCCGGAAATGATAGAGAACACAATGTCTGAGAGCATTACGGGAAGAGCAATAAAAAATGGATTGGTTGAGCTTAATGCCGTAAATATCCGCGACTATTCGGGCAATAAGCATGGACAGGTGGACGATTATCCGTATGGCGGCGGCGCAGGCATGGTGATGCAGCCGGGACCTATATATAGAGCTTATATGGCAGTGACTGAAGGTAAAGAAAAGAAACCTCGTGTGATATATATGACTCCTCAGGGTCGTACCTTTAACCAGGGTATTGCAAAAGAGTTGGCAAGAGAAGATGAACTTATACTTTTATGCGGCCATTACGAGGGTGTTGATGAGAGAGTTATCGAGATGATAGTTACCGATGAGCTTTCTATAGGTGATTATGTACTGACTGGCGGCGAGCTTCCGGCTATGGTGGTGATGGATACCATTTCAAGACTTGTGCCGGGAGTCCTTCACAATGATACCTCGGCATCAGAGGAAAGCTTTTCAAACAATTTATTGGAATATCCTCAATATACCAGACCTGAGGAATTTATGGGAAAGAAGGTGCCTGATGTATTGCTTTCAGGTCATCATGCTAATATTGAAAAATGGAGAAAAGAGCAGTCGATTGAACGTACCAGATTAAAACGACCTGATCTGCTTAATGAGGGTTGAGATATGGAGATAACAGTTGCTAAAACAGCAGGCTTTTGCTTTGGTGTAAAAAGAGCCGTTGATATGGTGTATGAACAGGCTGATAAGGGAAAGGTTTATACCTATGGTCCTATCATTCACAATGAAGAGGTTATTGAGGATCTGAAAAAACACGGGGTAGAGGTCATTGAAACCATAGATGATATAAACGGACTTTCAGAGGGTAGTGTTGTGATCCGTTCTCACGGTGTGGGAAAGGATGTTTATGATGCTATAGAAAACAAAGGCTTGACTCTTGTTGATGCTACCTGTCCCTTTGTAAAAAAGATACATGATATTGTTTATGATGAGAGCAACAAGGGTAAAGTTGTCTTGATCATTGGAAGTAAAAATCATGCCGAGGTTGAAGGAATAAAGGGCTGGTGTGTACAAGAGCCAATCATCATTGAATCAGAGGAAGAGGCATATAATATCAATCTGCCGGAGGGCTCTGATATAAGTGTTGTTTCCCAAACAACATTTAATGAAAACAAATTCAAACATTTACTTGAAATTTTGAAACAAAAAGGGTATAATCTAAATGTTTATAATACTATTTGCAATGCTACACACGTAAGGCAGGAGGAAGCAAGCAGTTTAGCGGCTTCTGTTGATCATATGATAGTGATCGGAGGGAAGCATTCCTCCAACACCCAAAAGCTTTACGATATTTGCAAAGGTAAATGTGGGAATACTTACTATATACAGACACTCGTTGATTTGGATTTGACAGCTTTTGAATCCGCAGTCAGGGTAGGTATTACAGCAGGGGCATCTACCCCGAACTATATTATTAAGGAGGTTCTTAAAGCAATGTCAGAAGAGAAGAACGAATTTGAACAATTATTAAGTGAGGAGAAACCGGTTACAGTTCACAACGGTCAGGTTGTTGAAGGTACTGTTATCTCAGTAAAGGAAGATGAGATAGTACTCAATATCGGTTACAAGGCAGATGGTATCATTACCAGAGCCGAGTACAGCAATGTACCCAGTGTAGATCTCACCGAGGCGGTGAAGGTTGGCGATACTATGAGTGCCAAGGTCATCAAGGTAAACGATGGCGAGGGTCAGGTGCTTCTTTCATACAAGAGAGTAGCTGCTGAGAAGGCTAATGAGAGACTTGAGGAAGCATTCAACAATCAGGAAGTTTTGAAGGCTAAGGTTACTCAGGTAGTTGACGGCGGTATCAGCGTTACTGTTGGAGAGGGAAGAGTATTTATTCCTGCAAGTCTTGTATCAGACACATACGAGCGTGATCTTAAGAAGTATATGGATCAGGAGGTTGAGTTCATCATTAGTGAGTTCAATCCCAAGAAACGTCGTATCATAGGTAACAGAAAGCAGATCTTAGTAGAGAGAAAGGCAGAGGCTGCAAAGGCTCTGTTTGATAGAATAAGCGTAGGCGATACCGTTACAGGTAAGGTTAAGAATATCACAGATTTTGGTGCATTCATCGATCTTGGTGGTGCTGACGGACTTCTTCATATCTCAGAGATGAGCTGGGGAAGAGTTGAGAATCCCAAGAAGGTATTCAAGGTAGATGATGAGGTTACAGCATTTATCAAGGATATCAACGGTAGCAAGATCGCACTTAGCCTTAAGTTCCCTGAGAAGAATCCTTGGAACAGCGCAGCTGAGAAGTATGCTATCGGTCAGGTTGTTACAGGTCGTGTAGCTCGTATGACCGACTTTGGTGCTTTTATCGAGCTTGAGCCCGGTGTTGATGCACTCCTTCATGTTTCTCAGATTGCGAGAGAGCATATCGAGAAACCTTCTGATGTATTGAAGGTGAACGAGACTGTTGAAGCAAAGGTAGTAGATTTCAAGCTTGAGGATAAGAAGATCAGCCTTAGCATGAAGGCACTTTTACCTCAGGAGGATGAGGCTTCAGAGGAGGTTGCTCCCGAGGTTGAGGCTACAGAAGCTGCTGAGACAACAGAAGAGTAATTATAATTGAATCATTATTGACTGCCGCATATTTTCGGATATTGCGGCAGTTGTTATATAAGGAATTATGGAGGGTTACTGTATGTACGATTATGAAGCTTTTAAAAAGGACGTATATAAGCTTACCAACATCAACCTGAGCTTATATAAAGAAAGACAGATGAAGAGAAGGATAGAGTCCCTTCGAGACAGAGAGGGTTTTAAGGATGATTATCAGGGCTTTGTAGCCGCTATGAAAAAAGACAAGGATCTGCTATACAAGTTTGTCAATCACCTTACCATCAATGTTTCTGAGTTTTATAGGAATCCCGGGCAGTGGAAGCAGTTTGAGGATCAGATACTTCCTTATCTTCGAGAGAATTTTGGTGATCGCTTAAAGGTTTGGAGCGCTGCCTGTTCCACAGGTGACGAGCCCTATACGCTAGCTATGATCATGTCAAAGCATCTTCCAAAGGGTAGCTTCAAGGTATATGCAACCGATATAGATGAAGCAGTACTTGCTACTGCGGGTATGGGTATTTATTCACAAAAGAGTGTAGCGGGACTTCCGAAGGATCTGCTTGACAAGAATTTTAAGAAGCTTGCAGACGGTAAGTCCTATCAGATATCTGACGAGATCAAAAAATGCGTGGAATTTAAAAAACACAATCTTTTGGAAGACAGATATTTTACAGGTATTCATATGATCGTCTGTAGGAATGTGATTATCTACTTTACTGATGAAGCTAAGGATAGGGTATATACAGGTTTCAATAAGGCTATGATGAATAAAGGTATTTTATTCATTGGTAGTACAGAACAGATCGTTAATGCAAAGGAGCTTGGCTTTGATAACTTTAAGTCATTCTTCTATGTAAAGCCTTGATTAGAAATAAGCAGCCGGATTGCTTTGTGCAATCCGGTTTTTTGTATAATGATTATACATTTTTATAAAATTAAAGGATTTGATGATTTGTGCCGATAAAAATTTAAGGGTAGAAGACATTTTCAAAGGATTGAATCTGATTTGCAAGGGAGTGCTTTTTATGAAGGTTTTGGAGCATAAGCTTAATAATGATAAAACTGTATTCTTTGAGCGCAATACTCACAGATCGGAGCTTTTGTTTTTTGATATTGAGACAACCGGCTTTTCTGCGATGAATACCGTGCTTTATATGATAGGTTGTATGTATTTTAAATATGGGACATGGAATGTTATACAATGGTTTAATGATGATGATTCCTCTGAGCTTGATATACTTGAACATTTTTCTGAATTTGCATCCGGATTTCGAACAATTATAAGCTACAATGGTGAAGGTTTTGATATACCATATCTTGAGAAGAAGTTTGAACTACATGGTATGGAGAATATGTTTTCCGGTATTAAGAGTATTGACGTTTTCAAGAATATCAAGCCTTTAAAAAAGGTACTTGGTCTTCCGAATATGAAGCTTAAAACCATCGAGGATTATCTTGGTATCGGACGAGGAGATATATATTCCGGCGGAGAGCTTATCAATGTGTATGATAGGTTTTTGGTGACCGGCGATCTTCAGCTGATGCATCTTCTGGTTCTTCACAATCTTGAGGATATCAAGAATATGCTATATTCTACGGATATTATGCTTGTAAAGAGTTTTTTTGAGGGGGAGTATGATCTAACCTCTGCAAAGCAGGAGGGGGACGAGATTGTAATACATTTCAGTTGCTCATTGCCCAAGATATTGAATATTAAGAAACACGATATTATATTGCAGGCCGGACTTACTGAGGGTACATTTAGGATACCGATCTTTCACGGCATTAAAAAGGTCTATTTTGAAAATTACAGAGATTATTATTATCTTCCTATCGAAGATTATGCTATTCATAAGTCTGTGGCCGCATATATGGATAGCCGTTATAGAAAACGAGCCACGAAGGATACCTGTTATCAGAAGGTTAACGGTGACTTTGTGCCTGCTATGAAATATCCTACGGATAAGCTCTTTGGAGATACTGTGGATAAGCCAAAAAAATATATGGAATTATCAAAGATGGCGAACAACGATTTTGATGTTGACCTATATGTTGAACTCATTATGAAGGATTTTTATAACTATTCACTACAGCTCTGAACACTTGCTGTTCAGAGCGTGTTAAGATGTGGCGCAGGAAGGCATCTCGCTCCACTTTGCGAAGCAAAGTCTCTAAATGAGCGAGATGCTCGTAACTGGCAGCAGCGAAGCTGCTGAAC
>JAFYAS010000021.1 GCA_017540605.1 Lachnospiraceae bacterium
GAACAAAGGCCATATTCGATATTCATATTTAAGTAGCCTGAATTAGATCAGGTAGAGGTATTAGGCTAATACCATTAAAGGACCGATGCAAAAAAGCTTCGGGAATTTATAAATATCAACCACAAGTTGGTAAATAGCCAATCTTATTATACTATACAAACATGTTTTGCAGCATATATTTCTTTAATAATTTCAGCAAATCAGCCTTACGCTGATGAAGGGTGATAAGGTTGTCGATGTTTCGGAAACACTCCCCAATCTTATACTGTTCTTCCTTTTTAGGAACAATTATTTCTTTAGTCAATAAGTCGTCTTTTGTGATTCCTTTTATCGCTGACCCCTGTACAATGTGTAGGTCGTCTTGAAGCCGTTTATATAAAGAATAGCAAGTAAATTTGGGGTCAGTTTTTAACTCTGCCAAGGATGTGAAATCCTGACTTGTAGTATAAGCAAACGGCACAAATACAAGCTTTCCAACGCCCACATGGGTAACTACTGCTATAGAATTTTCAGGAACTAACTTGGCTGCAGATTTATCCAATCCTAACTGTGTTATTTTCTTAGGAATATCAAAATCAAACATTTCATCTTCATGAACATTAGAGGACTGAATCCAAGGAATATCACCATCCCAATATTCGGCTACACTTGTTTTAGGTGTACCTCCACCAATGACACTTCCAGCTATATCTCCAACCTTACGCTGTTCCCAAGCGTCAGTAAATCCTTCAAATCTAATCTCTGGAAATTTCTCGCCATTTTTCGGAAACATTTTTTGAAGCATGTATTTTTTTAATATTTTTTTCTGATCACACTTACGCTGATGAAGGGTGATAAGGTTTTCGATAGAATCCAAATATGCACCGATTCTTTGCTGCTCTTCTAATGATGGAACTCTTATTTTCTCTTTTAAGAAATCTTTTGCTACAAGGTTAGTCATCATTGTAGAAGCTTTTGTGACTCTGGTCAGAATTGGACCCATAACACTTTCGCAATTTATATAATGCTTCCAAAAAGATAAATCATATTCTGTGATTGGACTGAATACATCGAAAACATGCGATACTATGCCGTTTCCAATAGTATTTTCAACAAACCTACCGTGAGCATAATTCTTGCTTTTATTCCCCTCAAAAGCTATATCTCCAAGTTCGAATATATTGTATGTTTTGAGATATTCTTCATTCTTTACAACAGCATCTGGCTTATAGTACATATTCGCAACTGAAATAATATCATTCGTTCCATAAGTCATATCATTCTTGCGACTTACTTTTTTATACAGTTCCTCAAACTTACGCTGTTCCCAAGCATCAGTATATCCTTTAAATCTTATTCTGGGCATATTTTCCATATTTACGCCCCCTTTATCATAGTTATGAATTCTTCCATAGCCTGTTTTGTTTCTTCATCAGCAAATGTAAGATCTCCAAGCATTTTCAAAAGCTTTCCTGTTCCGTCTTTTATAGCCATGTCGGTATCTCTCATTTCAGTGGTAACTGCTTTCAGATCTATCTGTTCCTCTTCCTCACTTGTATCAACATAACGTGGAATGTTGAGATTGAAATCATTCTTGACTATATCCTCGTATGTGGCGAGATACGACAATTTATCAATAGATTCTCTCTTGTTGTAAACCTCTATTACCTTGTCAATATGCTCGTCTTTCATGACATTCTGCTTCTTCTCTTTCTCAAACAGATTGGAAGCATCGATGAAGAGAACATCTCGGCCTTCTCTGTGCTTCTTCAAGACAATGATACAAGTCGGTATGGAAGTATTGTAGAACATATTTGAGGGCAAACCAATAACAGCATAGATCGATCCATTTTTCAGAAGGATCTCTCTGATTGATCCCTCTGCAGCACCTCTGAAAAGTACACCATGAGGAAGTACTATCGCCATGGTTCCGGTAGGTTTAAGGTGATAGAATCCGTGAAGCAGAAATGCGTAATCCGCTTTAGACTTAGGTGGAAGCTTACCGCCGTAATCCATGAATCTCTCATCCTGCTTAAAGCCTTCTGCCGCCGACCAATTAGCTGAGTACGGAGGATTCATTGTTACCACATCAAACTCAGTTTCTTCATCTGTAGGCCAATCCGCATCAAGTGTATCTGCATTTCTAAGTATCTGATTCTCAGGATTGATGCCGTGAAGGAACATATTCATCCTCGCAAGATTGTAGGTTGAAGGCATAAGCTCCTGTCCATAATACTTTATATAATCAGGTTCATTGGAATAATTACGACAGCTAAGGAGTAAGGATCCTGAACCACAACAAGGATCGTAAGCCAGCAATCCCTTCTTTGATTCATGTCCTGTCATTGCGATCCTACAAAGAATCTGAGCAGGTCCATGGGGTGTATAGAACTCTCCTGCCTTCTTTCCGGTTTCAGAAGCGAATTGTCCTATGAGATACTCGTAAGCATTTCCCAGAACATCGCCCTCTGTATGGATGAGATCGGCACCCTCCAATACTCTAAGCACCTCAGCTATGGTAGCGCTTTGTTTTCCATCTCCGGTTCCCAGTCTATTGGAATATAGATCTACATCAGCAAACAAATCATTAAACAGAACATCAGACTCCTGAATACGATTGAATGCCGCTTGAAGTTTCTCTCTGTTAAATGAATTGTTCTTTACGGTTTTCAGAATGCTTACATAGGTCATATCAGGATCGATGGTGTAGTGAAGACTTGATTTTAATTCATCAAGCAGATCCTTTGCATCGTCACTTCCCATCACCTCTTCATACGCCTTCTGCGCTTCTTCAAGAGAAGGGGCTTCAGCATCATTAAGCAGATCATAGACTTTCATAAGATAGGTATCCGAGAGATACTTAAAGAATACCAAACCAAGTAAATATGTCTTATACTCGTTGGCATCCATCTTACCTCTTAATACATCCGCTCCACTCCATAATACATTTAACAAATCCTTACTGTCCGTCATTTCCGATTCCTCCATACATTATACTTATATATAAACAATTATAAGCAAAAACATCCGTTTCTCCAAGATTATTTTACGCAAAAACATCCGTTTCTCCAAGATTTTCTATATTCTCACCACATCCGTCGCAACCTTCTCCTGAAACCTGACATCATGTTCAACAAGTAACATCGTCGGTTCATACTGAAGTATCAGCTTCTCGATCTGCATTCGCGAGAATACATCTATATAGTTTAAGGGTTCATCCCATATATAAAGGTGTGCCGGAGTGATCAGGCTTGATGCTATCAGCACTTTCTTTTTCTGTCCTTCGGAAAAATCTTCCATATTCTTAACAAACTGTTCTCTGGAAAGATCAAGCTGTCTGAGTACTGCTAAAAACAGGCTTTCATCAAGGTTCCTTTCCTTACAGAAGTTCTTAAGGGAACCTGATAAAAATGATGTATCCTGACTGACATAGGATATGGTAAGACCCGATGCTACCTCCAGATCCCCCGATACGATTAAATTCTTCTTTTCATCGTAGTCCGCTGTTTTGGCACGATCAAGAACAGCTTTTAGCACACTGGATTTTCCGCATCCGTTATCGCCGGAAAGAACAATTCTTTCCCCCTGCTTCACTTTAAACATAAGTCCGGTAAACAGATCATCTTCGGAGTCAGCATATCTAAGTGATAGATCATTTGCATTTACCAGTAGATCTTTGTGATACCTAAGCGGCGTAAGCTTTAAGTCAATCACTCGCTCTATATCCTGAAGCAGACCTTCCTTTTCTTCGATCTCTCTTTCAATACGCGTCTCGTAGGATTTCACTCTCGACTGCATCTTCTTTGTCTTTGCTCCAATATACGATCTAGTCGAAGCATTTCTTTCGTGTTCTTTGATAGGGTCAAATCCTATCTTGGTATTTTCATTTTTATCCGCCCACCTGCTACTCCTATCTGCGGCCGCTTTGAGCTTTCCTATCTCCTTTTGATGCTTCTCATTCTCCGATCGACTAAAGGCATCCTGCTTTTCCTTGTTCTCCCACCAGGTAGAAAAGTTCCCCGACTGAACTTCTATGCTTGCCCTGTTTAATACGAGAACGTGATCGCAGACCCCATCGAGCAGATCTCTGTCATGTGACACAAGAATAAAGCCTTTCTTTGATGCAAGATAGGCTTTTACTATATCCCGGGCTGCGCTATCCAAATGATTTGTGGGCTCATCGATCAAGAGAAACTCATTCTCATCCGCAAATAAAACCGCAAGCATTACCCTGGTGCGCTCTCCAAAACTCAAAGTCTTGAAAGGTCGATATAAGCATTCGGAATCCATGCCGAGTTCATTCATCTGTATCATCACTTGCCAGTCTTCAACCTGCGGCTTCCATGTCTCCATCAACTCTGCGGCATTTTTTTCGTTTTCCGACTCAGTTACGTGATATGGAAAATAGTCAAACCTTGTACCCGCTACTATGTTTCCACGATATTCATATCTTCCCATGAAGAGATTAAGAAGAGTAGTCTTACCCTTGCCGTTTCTTCCAATAAGGCCGAGCTTCCATTTTGTGTCTATGTTAAATGTAGCATCCTTAAAGACATCATCAGCACTTCCGTCGTATGAAAATGTAAGATTTGTCACTTGTATATTAGCCATATAATTTTTCTTCCTCAGCTGCTATTCATGCGGTATTTCCAACATGTCAAGCAGTCTTACAAAAGTATCCTGACCGTCAAGACAGGTATCCGTAAGCCAGCCCTTCTCATTCTTCCATTTTGCAAGTCCTCTGTAATAAAAGCTCTTCTTTGTATCCTCGAGAATGAAAGGTATCACATTGTGACGAAGGCATTCTTTTAATGCGATAAGCCTTCCCACACGACCGTTCCCATCCTGGAACGGATGGATATACTCGAATTCCGCATGAAAGGCTATAATATCCTCGATGGTCACATTTTCCTTTGCATTATAATCATCGATCAGTGCCTTTAAGTGCTTATGCACTTCAGAGGGTTTTGAAGTTTGGTGGCCTCCTACAACATTGGCACGTTTTTTATAATCTCCTACTGCAAACCACTCAATTGTTGAATCCTTTGTATCATGCTTTAAGATATAATGCAAGTGCTTGATGATATCCTCTGTTAGCTCATCTTCTGCGATATCTATTACATAATCTATTGCCCGAAAATGATGAACCGTTTCCAAAATATCATCAACCGGGATTCCGTCTCTCGCATCAAGGGTACTGGTTTCAAAAATCTGTCTTGTCTGATCCTCCGAAAGCTTGCTTCCCTCAATGTGGTTTGAATTGTATGTCATTCTGACCTGAAGTTCATGATAAAGTCCTCCGGACATTTTCATCTCTTTTTCTTCGCGAAGCAACTGAAGGATATTGTTATCAGAAATCTCTTTCATGATCACATCAGGTGATTCACCGAGATAATCAGCGATCTTTTGTATACTCCGTTTGGAAAGTTTCTCTTTCTTGGCAATCTTTGCAATAGTTCGCGTAGAGAAACCAAGTTGCTTTGATAATTCAGTCTTCCCTATTCCTTTTTCTTTCAATACATTTTCAAGTCCCTCATACGAGATCATATCCGGCTCACCTCCTACTATCTTTACTTATTTTACTATGTAGCCAGCAAAAAGTAAAGATTTACAGAGGCTCTATAGTAAAAAAATAAAGATATGCTGTCGGTTTTATCCGAACAGCATATCCGCTACCTTTTCAAGCTCCTTCCGTTCTCCGGAATCATCGTATCCGCTTTCTTTATCATCGATTCCCTTTACCGGATCGATAGCAAAAAGCCCGTCGCGGTTGCAGTAAAAGAAGATCCTTCTCACTCCCCTGATCTTAAGCCTTTCATCCAAAATCCATTCATTTCGTCCAAAAAAACGGATTTTTGGACGGAAACTATATGCTATCCGCGCGGACATAGAATGTACTTCTGCCCGAACCTTCTCTGATGATAAATCCTTCCTCAGTAAGTTTCTTTAACGCTGCCAACGCAGAAGATCTTCCTATGCTCGGACAGTGAGCTACAACATCCGCCCCTGTAAATTTGCCGATTTTTTCTTCGGTATATTTTCTGACAATATCGTATGCCGTACTGCCATTTCCGTTTTCAGTCATTAATCCGACTCTTTCTTCAAATTCTGTATAACAAGCCAGAATTACCTGCAGCATATATCTAATAAATGGCGTCGGATCATTTTCTTCCTCATGCCATCCTGCATCGGATTCTTCAAGAGTATCGTAATAACGATCTTTCGTTTTCTCTATCTGCTTTTCAATACTGATGTATTTCCCAACGCTATAACCGTTTTTATACAGAAGCAGCAATGTGAGCAGTCTGCTCATCCTTCCGTTACCGTCATTAAACGGGTGAATACAAAGAAAATCGCAGATAAATGTCGGAATAAGAATCAGGGAGTCAATCTTTTCATTTGCTACGGCCAGTTCATAGGCGTTGCACAGATTCTCCACAGCATTTGGTGTGTCATAAGGCGCAATAGGTATGAATCTGGTTACAACGGTTCCGTCAGGTTTTGTTTCGTTGATGTAGTTCTGAACATTCTTAAAATGTCCTCCGAATGAGAACCCTGCCCTTTTCAGAAGATCCCGATGAAGCTGAAGAATATATGAAGGGTGAATTGGGATGTATTCATTGCTCTCATGAATCGTATTCAGGACGTCCCGGTAACCCATGATTTCATCTTCATCCCTGTTCCTTGGAGTAGTTTTTTCCTCAAAAAGCTGCTTCATACGAGTGCTTGTCGTGACGATGCCTTCAATTTTGTTGGATGCCTCTGTACTTTGTATTTTGGCAATCTCTACAAGACGATCCAACTCCACAGGCTTTTGACGGATGAATAAATCCTGTCTTCCTTTGCATTCGTGAATCTTCGCAACAAGGTTTAGAATATCTGTATCCCAGGCTTTGTCATATAGCCTACTGTAATCAAATGATCTCATTTAAACTCCTTTCGTCCAGTATTTTCTCTTTTCGTCCAATTATACTTGATTTTGGATGAAAAATCAATCTACTGGACAAAAAGCAGTCGCCCTCACAGCGACTGCCCTCTTCTCCAGTTCCATTATCTGTTGTATAGGAACGTTATAAAACACTCTATCCGAACAGCATATCCGCTACCTTTTCAAGCTCCTTCCGTTCTCCGGAATCATCGTATCCGCTTTCCTTATCATCGATACCCTTTACCGGATCGATCGCAAAAAGCCCGTCGCGGTTGCAGTAAAAGAAGATCCTTCTCACTCCCCTGATCTTAAAACGCGCTTCGGCACTTCCTTCGGGATAAAGCTTTACCATCTGCATATCATCAGATGAAGCCGCAGCCACAAAGGAAATGTAATGCTCCTTCGTCATGCTGTGATCGATCCTCACATAATACTCATCTTCAACTCGCTCGATGAAGATCATGTGTCTTTCATCTGTCGGTTCCGCTTCTAAGGGAACAAGCCCGATACCGTGACAATGGATTTCTGCCTCACCCATGCTGTGGATCACATTTCCGCAAACCGGGCAAACATAGAACTTTGAACGAAGCATATTGGCCGAAATGTTCTCATTACGAATAGCATTACCCGATATCAATTCCGTAACCGAGATCTTAAATGTCTTTGCGATAGGCTCAAGCAAAGTAATATCCGGGAATCCTCGGAAGCGCTCCCACTTTGAGACAGTTTTTTCGCTCACATTTAGCTTTTCAGCTAACTGAAGCTGTGTCATCTTGTTCTTTTCTCGCAGTTCTTTGATAACTGCTCCTGTTACATATTGGTTCATTGTCTCACCTCCATGCACAGATTATAATGCAGTGGCTTAGGATGTGGTACCTACGGAAAGTAGAGTTAGATGCCTTCCTGCGTCACATCTTAACACGCTCTGAACAGCAGGTGTTCAGAGCTGTAGTGAACAGTTACGCACATTTTCTCTTTTAATAATGTCTCACCACTTCAAATCTCTCAAGCATGCATCCCTTTTCATCAGCGGCAAGTCCGGCTTTTCTCTTGGCTATTGATAGTTGCTCTTCAACCGTATCAACACCGTCAAGATTGGGAAGCAGCAAACCTCTTTTCATTCCCTTGGTGACTATCACTCCATACTTCTTGACATCAAGCTGATCCTCTGACTCTATTCTCTCGGATTCTCCAAGTATATCAACTGTGATCTCAAGCTTAATAAGCTCTTCCATTGTGATGGGGGAAAATCTCGGATCCCTTGCGGAAGCACTTATTGCATTTTGTATGATCTCCTCTGCTATAGAATCTGTTGTGGACGATGTTGTTCCTATACATCCGCGAAGGCGTCCTTCTTTGTGAATGGACACAAAGGCACCGGCTCTTCTATTCTCAAGCTCTCCAATTTCGCCGTCTGCATATCGTGATATCTCATCCTTCACCTCTGACCATGAAAGCTTTTCACCGGTTACCACAAAGGTTTCCACTGTCTTTCTGGCAAGTCTTACAAAAGCATCTTCTTTAGCCCGATCTTCCATGATCCGCTTTAACTCTCTGTCTTCCCATTTATCAAGAAGATTCCTGTCGGTATCTTCTCCATTTACCACGTATGTGCAGATTCCATAACCCACACCTGTCACATCCTCATGAGTTAGCTTTTCTATCTCAAGTGCAGTCCTATCCAAGGCTCCCGCCATCATTACAAATGAACGGTGTCCGCACTCACAAGCCTTATCAAGAAGATTCTCATCAAAATCAAAAAGCTCGTCAAAAGCTCCTCTTCCCATCACATCCATGATGCGCTCATCGTAGACAGGACCTTGAGGATCAAAGCCGTAAGGGCCATAATCCTTAAGCTTGTGGGAGAGATCTCCACTGGCAATATAGACCACTCTCCTGTTAAGCTCTTCGGCTGTTCTCTTTATCTCCATGCCCACCTTGTAATGCGTAGACATGGAAAATCCTGAAAGCCCTATTCTCACAAGCTTGAAATCAGTATATTTTTTAGTTATGAAATATAGAGGCACCATGGTACCGTGATCAAGATTTTTATCCCGTTCACCGAGAATTCCCACATCCAGATCATTAAGCGCTGCATTTTTTGCAAGACTCATCACATACTCTGAATCATAACTAATATCAAAGCTAACGTTAGGTGCACCAAAGCTTTCAAATGAACCGAAAGCCTCTTTCCCCGGCGAAACATGAAAATAATCCGCATACATCACTGTATGCGGGGAAGATATCACTATAGTATCAGGCTTTAGCCGGGCTATCATATCAGCCACTTTTTCATAAGCCTTTGTGGTAGCTTCTACCCGTCTTTCGCTACCATTTCCCACATCCGGAACTATCATAGGTGGATGA
This sequence comes from Lachnospiraceae bacterium, assembly GCA_017540605.1. GTDB lineage: Bacteria > Bacillota > Clostridia > Lachnospirales > Lachnospiraceae > RGIG6919. Next base: position 9,275 of record JAFYAS010000021.1, read on the forward strand.
GGTACCATAAATCCTGCTATTATCGCCATAAGATCACCCCTCGTGAATTATTATTCCTGCTTCAAATCTTAACACGCTCTGAACAGCAAGTATTCAGAGCTGTAGTGAATAGTAACTTCTTTTCTATACTCTACGCTGTCTGGCAACGGCAATTGTATCTGATATCATCTCCTCTTTTTTTACATAATCTGCAAGATAAGGAATACAAAACATTAGTTTTCCGCGTTCAGGAGTTGCAATTATTCCATTATCAATAAGATATGCTCTTGATCTGCTTAATTTATTCTGAGGTACACCTAAACTTCGAGAAATATCAGAAGATCCAGCTAAACGTTCCGAATCCAAACACTCTGACATCTTCACCAGATATGTTCTTTCGCTGTTTGACAATTCTTCCAATAACGGTTTTAAAGCGCGCTGTTCATAGGAAAATATAGCATTTGAAATTGCTACTTTCACTTCGTCTGATGTCACACTATGCTTTTTACTCGAAATATGATCATTTATATGCAAAATAAGATGATAACCCAGAAGTTGAATAATATACGGATGTCCATATGAAGCTTGATTCAATTCATCAATTACAGTCTTACTGATACTCAACCCTTTAATTTTAGAAAAAATAATATTTAATGATTCAGCAGCCTCATCCCATGTAAAAAGTCCTAGTTCTTCATGCGTAGCTCGTCGTAAATAAGTGCAGCCATCATGTTTTATTACCTTAGAGTATGCATAAGGAAGTCCTGCTACAGCTAACATAATATCACATCCTTTTCTGGATGCCATTTGAAATGCATTACATAGTGTGGATACATCATCCAACGGTACTTTCTGAATCTCATCAATAGTAACTAAAAGCCCATCTTTGCTTTTTGAACATGCATCCAGCAGTAATTGCTGCAGATTATCTCTATTAGCATGTTCCGTTTTAGATACAGAAACTGCACTCAATCCACCTCCAATTCCCAAAACATTTACATTCGCCTGTGGATTAACTGTCTTTGTGACTTCATCATACCCTGTCAAAGAGTAAATAAGTCCGGATATGGTATTTTCCGGTCCCAAATCAATAACTCTTCTTTTTTTATCTGATGCCCTTATAGATAATTGTTCCAATAATGCAGTCTTTCCACTACCACGAGTTCCTGTAATAAAAATAGCTCGATTATCACTACCCACATCAATCATGGCATGATCAAAAAGCGTAAGAATTCTCTCACGACCAAAAAACACATCAGGCTTTCCTCCAAATATAGGTGAAAAAGGGTTAGAAAACATGTTATTCCTCCTATCACTAAAAGACACCACTTTTCGTATATTATGATGTTGGGGTCAAAAGGCATTTTGCCCCCAACTGATACCACGGATTGCTCCGCTACTTTGCAGCTCCCGCAATCCTGCAAACATTCGCAATCCGCTAATTTCCTGCATTTGCAGGAAATTGCTACTTGCTCATGTTTCGGCGGGTCAGTAAGTCAAAATCCTCATTCGTGCAAGCACGATTCGCATTTTTGACTTTTGACCCTGGTATCATATTATACCCATATTATTGTTTTCTGTCAAATCTATATCGTTCTCATAAATCTGGTTTTTCTGCAGTTTCTGTCAAATTCTTATTTTTATGCACTCTAAACACAGATTCGCCGGCATTTGAATAAACACCGGCGAATTCTTAGATTTTCTCTATGATATGCTCTTTTTTTTATCCGATACTCCATCCGGCACTTTCGCTCTGAAGCTCGGTCATACGCTTAAATATTCCGCCTTCCTTGGTCATTAGCTCGGCAGGACTTCCTTCCTCGCAAACTTTACCATCAGCCAGAACCACTATCTTGTCGGCTGCTTCCACAGTTCGCATACGATGTGCGATCACAAGAACCGTTTTTCCTGCAAGCAGACGAGATAAAGCTCCCTGCACCTTGGTCTCATTTTCTACATCAAGAGAAGCTGTTGCCTCATCGAGAAGCACGATAGGTGCATTTTTAAGCAATGCTCTGGCAATGGATATACGCTGTCTTTCACCACCGGAAAGCTTTGCGCCGTTTTCTCCGATAGGTGTGTCATATCCTTGCGGAAGCTTTTCTACAAACTCATCACAATTTGCCGCTTTGGCCGCAGCCTTTACTTCTTCATCGGTAGCTCCGTGCTTACCGAGACGTATATTCTCCATCACAGTATCATCGAAGAGGACTACATCCTGAAATACCATAGAATAATCTGTAAGCAGAACCTCAGGATCCACAGAACTTATATCAACTCCGCCAACCTTTATGGTGCCCTCTGTTACATCCCACAGTCTGGCAGCGAGCTTAGCACATGTACTCTTTCCTGATCCCGATGGTCCCACGAGTGCTGTTACCTCACCTTCCTTTGCTGTAAAGCTTACACCCTTTAGAACTTGCTCATTTTCAAACCCTCTGCTCTTCTCTCTTTCGAAATTCTCATTATAGGCAAATCCCACATTTTCAAATACGATATCATGACCTTGGGGTTTAAAATGATCTGCCCCTTCCGCAGTCTTCGTATCATGAATCTCCATAAGACGTGATGCAGAAATCTGCGACATAAACATTTCAGCGATGAGGGCAAGGGCCTGATCAAAGGGTCCATATATCCTTGTGATCACAAGAAGGAACATAAAGAGCACCATGAAATCAACCTGTCCCTTAAGTATGAGACTTGTTCCGGTAAGGATCGTTGTAGCAACACCAAGTCGCATGATCACGCTGGCTGCATTTACAAATATTCCGCATGCCAATTCGCCGGAAAGCATTGTCTTCTCATGATAGTCTATCTTGTCATTGAGTTCCTTTAAAAATCTTTTTTCCTGATTGGTAGCCCTGATCTCGCGTATATTCTCTAAAGTTTCCTGGATGCCGTCTGAAACCTGTATTCCCGCCTCTTTGGTGATCACAGATTGACGCTTGTTAATCTTCCTGCTGCCAAACAAAAGAATAAACGCCACAGGTACGCCCCAAAGGCAGGCAACAGCCAGTCTCCAATCAAAAGCAAATAGCATGATAGCAACGATCGCTGTGGAGATATAAGATCCGTACAAATAACCGAGACAGTGTGACCATACATGCTCAAGGCGATTCACATCACCCATAATAGTTTCAGTAAGATCGGCAAGATCTCTTTTCCCGAAGTATCCGAGAGGAAGCTTTCTCATACGCTCTGCCAGGGAAATGCGGACACTTTTTACCTCTCCGTACACAAGTCCGTAAGTAGCCCTGTACTGCTGAAGATGAGTTATAAACGAAAGCACCACAAATACCAGCACAAGTATCAGGAATAAACCTGCTCCGGGTAGCTCCGCGCCGGATGTCAATGTTTCCATATATTTTGACATCATCAGATAAAGTATTCCCATACCACCCATTACAACAAGGTTAACTATGACAGTCCAAAATGTGGCTGTCTTTGTATTCTTCACTCCCTGATCGGTGAGCGCATATTTTCTCTGAAAATCTTTTCCAAACATTTTACATCACCTCCCCTGCAGAAATACGCCAATTAATGGCCTGATTATAATCCGCCCACATGCGTGAATACATTCCGTTCTTCTGTTTTAATTCTTCATGTGTTCCTTCCTCTTCAACATGACCATTGGAAAGAACTATGATCTTATCTGCACCAACTACGGTAGATAAGCGGTGTGCGATCATTATTACAGTTCTTCCTTTGGTAAGGGTTGCAAACGCTTTCTGGATCAATGCCTCATTTTCCGGATCAGCAAATGCTGTTGCTTCATCAAGCACAACGATAGGTGCATCTTTGAGGATCGCTCTCGCAAGAGCAACTCTCTGCTGCTCTCCTCCGGAAAGGTAGGTTCCTTCGGCTCCTATGACTGTATCCATCCCCTTGGGGAGCTTTGCCAGTATATCGTCGCACTGAGCTTTAGTAAGTGCCGCCTGAACCTCTTCTCTCGTTGCATCAGGCCTTGCGGCGCGTACATTCTCAAATATGCTTGCTTTAAAAAGCCTATTGTTCTGGAATACAAATGCAATCCTATCCATCAGTACATGTGGATCCGCTTCTCGAACGTCCACGTCACCAACCTTCACCACTCCATCCGTTACATCCCAGAACCTTGGGATCAGGCTCGCCGCAGTTGTCTTTCCACCTCCGGAAGGTCCAACCAGCGCCACCGTCTGTCCGGGCTCAACCTTGAAGCTTACATGATCTATGGCAGGAATCTCAGCTCCCTCGTATGTAAAGCTTACATCCTCAAATTCTATACTGTTATCTTTAGGTTCCTTTGGATCTTTGGAAACTTCAAGCACCGGAGCGTTCATAATATGTGCAATTCTTCCGAGAGCGGTACTTGCAAGCATCATACCACTCGCCGCAAACATGATCCTTGCAAGGGCAGTGGAAACAATTGCTGAGAACACTGCATAGAAGGCAAAGTTTGTTATAAAGCCGGCAAAATTTCCTGACTGCAATGCAGACGGAGCAATGAAGACCGCCACCGGGATCATGAATACAAATGCACCCTCGGTAGCAGTTAAGTTTACTGACTGCGGTACCTGACACACGTCAATGGTATATTTCTCAGCCTTACCGCTGTAATTCTCGATAGCCTCCTTAAAGGCCTTGAATGAATAAACCGTCTGCTGGAACACCTTCACAACAGGTATACCACGGACATATTCTGTTCCGGCCTTGCTCATATGATCCTGAGCAGCCTGATATTCCTGCATCAGCTTTGCGTTCTTACCACCCATCATTGCAAACATTGCGCCAACTGATATCACTGCAGCAAGAAGGCAGGCAGCTCCCATTCTCCAGTCAAACACAAACATCAAAATGATCATTCCGATAAACATAGTGGCACTTCCCACTATATCGGCGAGATTGTGAGCAAGAAGCGTTTCCGTCTCAGAAGCTGCACCGTCTAAGCGGTTTCTAAGAAGTCCCGATGCGTTTGAATCAAAGAAACCGAGGGGTGTCTTCATCAGATGCTCCACTCCCTGCTTCCTGATATTTGATGCTGTTCTAAATGCTGCCAGATGAGTGCACATCAGCGCTGCAAAATAAACGATGATCCCGGCAAGGGCAAAGCCAAATGCCAACCATCCGTATTTTCCGATCCCGGTAGCGGCACTCCAGTCAGGCGCCACAGCGATCAGATCTTTCGCCACCAGCCAAATGCATATATAAGGGAGCATTCCAAGAACCATCGCTATACCTGACAGGGCGAGGCCAAGAAATGTCAAACACTTATAACTTCCTGCATAACCAAGCAATATGGCTAGATCACTTTGTTTCTTTTCTTTCATTTGATTCTCCTCCATAGGTGATATTTATATTTAAGTTAGTCAAAGCTAACCAATTAGCATTTTTATGCTCCGCTCAAAAAGCGGAGCATAATATTTATCCCAACGCTATATCCAACGCCATCATCAAGCTGAATCCAAAGGCAAATGCCACCACTCCAATATTGGAATGCTCTCCCGCAGACATTTCCGGTATCAATTCCTCCACAACGACATAAAGCATAGCTCCGGCTGCAAAAGATAAAAGATACGGCATTGCAGGTACCACCAATCCGGCGAGCACAACTGTCAAGCCTCCAAAGACAGGCTCAACCGCACCTGAAAGGACTCCAAGCCAAAAAGCTTTTGGTTTGCTCTTTCCTTCAGAATATAGAGGCATTGAGATAATAGCCCCCTCAGGGAAATTCTGGATAGCGATTCCAAGGGCAAGAGCAAGAGCTGCACCAACTGTGATATTACCTGATCCATTCAACAATCCGGCATACACAACTCCTACCGCCATACCCTCCGGAATATTATGAAGAGTCACAGCCAATACCAACATTACTGTTTTGGTAAGATGACTCTTCGGTCCCTCCGCCTGTTCGATTCCAACATGAAAATGTGGTATCACATGATCAAGCAAAAGCAAAAATAGTATTCCAAACCAAAAACCGATAAAAGCAGGCATGAATGCCAATCTTCCCATATCAGATGACTGGTCTATAGCCGGCACTATCAGACTCCATATAGATGCAGCAACCATTACACCGGCTGCAAACCCTGAAAGCGCTCGAGTGATATTCACTTTCAAATTCTTCTTCAAAAAGAAGACACACGCTGATCCTGTCGCAGTGCCGATAAAAGGGATCAGCAAGCCTATAAAAATCGGTTCCATGATTTTTGTTTCTCCTTTTCATATCAATGCGCTGTAGGCAACAGCTCCGTCATACTCTTAAGTCCAAGCGCAACCGTTGAACCATTGTGGAGCATAGCTGACGTAGCAGGAGGAAGAATCCCTAAGACTCCAAAACCGATCAGTGCCGTGTTAAATCCAACGATAGTCCTATAATTAAAGCGTATACGCTTCATCAGCAAAGTGCTGATCATCCTTAATGTCACAAGGCTTTCCAGATTATCGGCACCAATTGTTATATCAGCTATCTGTCTGGCGATCTCAGCCCCATCGCTTATAGCTATGCCCGCATCTGACGCTGACAAGGCCGGTGAATCATTGATCCCGTCACCCACCATGATCACGCGTCTTCCGGCAGCTTTTGCATTCTCTACATATTTGGCCTTATCCTCAGGAAGAACTTCAGCAAACACTTCTGTTATGCCTGCCTCTTTGGCTATCCTCTTTGCAGTTTTCTCGCTGTCTCCGGTCATCATCACGATATGCTCAAAGCCCTGTTCTCGAAGCTTTTCAACTACAGTCCTGGCTTCTTCTCGCATAGGATCTTCTATCAGGATCACAGCCGAAAGTATTCCGTTCTTTGCGAAATAAAGGTGTGAATACTCATCAGGCAGCGAATCAAAGAGTTCTTTCTTGTCTTCCGGTACACGAACCCCTTCATCCTCAAACAGGAAATGATAACTTCCTATTACAGCTCTCTCATTCTCAATCTCAGAAGCAATTCCGTGCGCCACGATATATTCCACATTTGTGTGGATCTCATCATGAAACAGGTTCTTCTTTTCGGCCGCTTCAACCACAGCTCTCGCAACAGAATGAGGAAAATGTTCTTCCAAACAAGCGGCCTGGCGAAGAAGCTCATCCTCAGGTTCTCCGTTAAAGGAAACCACCTTCACAACAGTAGGCTTAGCCTTGGTGATCGTTCCTGTTTTGTCAAATACTATGGTATCTGCTTCTGCAACCGCTTCAAGAAATCTTCCGCCTTTAACTGTGATATCGTATTCTGACGCTTCTTTGATTGCTGAAAGCACTGAAATCGGCATAGCCATCTTTAATGCACAGGAATAATCGACCATAAGCACAGATACCGCTTTGGTCACATTTCTGCTAAGCAACCATGTAAGTCCGGATGCAGCAAGAGTATACGGGACAAGTTTGTCTGCAAGTCTCTCGGCTTTACTTTCGAGAGAGGACTTTAGCTTTTCAGATTCTTCGATCATCTTTACGATCTTGTCAAAACGACCGCAACCCTCGGTCTGAGTAACAGCAAAGGTGATATCTCCATCTTCTACCACTGTTCCCGCGAAAACGCTCATACCGATACCTTTATGCACAGCAACAGATTCCCCGGTCATGGAAGCTTGATTTACCATAGCTTCTCCGGAAACCACTTCACCGTCAAAGGGGATCATATTGCCCATCCGCACAACAACCTTATCACCAGATTTTATATCCGAAGAATCGGTCAGTATCTCTCCATCATCCGTAAGGAGCCATACCTTATCGATGTTGAGAGACATTCTCCTTGCAAGGTCATCCACGGAACGTTTATGAGTCCAATCCTCAAGCATATCTCCGATCTTAAGTAAAAACATAACGGAGGAAGCAGTACTGTAATCTTGGGTGAGCACTGCTGCTGATATTGCGATAGAATCGAGAAGCTCAACCTGTAATCGCTTGTTCTTTAATGTCCTTAGTCCGCGCCATGCATATTTTACAGTCTTTGCCATGACCCAGAGCTTTCGCACATCAAAAGGCAGGATCAGACGTTTTCCGTAATGAAGAATAACTGTAGTGACAAGCCTGTCATAATACTGTGAGGCTACTTCTCTTCCTGATGTTTCAAATACATTTTCAGGAACAGAAACATTTTCAAAAGAAAAGTTCTTTATGCCATCAATAATGTTTGTCCTGTCGCAATCAAATACGATCACAGCATCAGCCGTTCTTTCATACACCTTGATTTCTCTTACACCCGAAACAGACTTAAGATAATACTCGAAAGTATCAGCCTCCCTGAAAGTCATACTCTTCATATAAAGGTGGATCCTGATCCTGTTTCTTATCTCATGTTTGATAGTAAATCTCATGAAATATCCCTCTTTCTACAGTTCGGTATCTTCTGAATCAGCGTCATCTAATTCCGCTTCTTTCTCCTTCTGATATCTCTCTTCATTGATGGCTTTTGCTTCTGCGTAAATATCTGAGCAGTTTTCCTGCAATGTGGTTACCTGAGTGACAACAGAATCCTTCGCCCTAAGCACGCTTGCTGTACAGTGTGTGTAAACCTTCTTTGCGTCTTTAGAAGACAAAAGCTTGATCCCTTCAAGTCCAAACAAGGTTCCCAGTGCAAATACTCCAATTCCCTTAATGTTCATAATGATTCCTCCTTGACATGATATTCTTTGATATATATGTTAGAAAAAACTAACCTCCTGATATTTTTTAGCCCCGCTCAAGATGCGGAGCTGTTGGCTTATGCTTATTTTCGTTAGTATTTTCTAACTTTAGTATGATATCACTATCAAAAAACAAAATCAAGCTTTATATAATTTCGAATCATTGATATAAAACTCAGGTTAGTTTATGCTAACTTAAGTTTATTATAAATCCCCGCCTATGCGGGGTTATTAACTATAATCCAAAAAACTCTTTCCATGCCGGAGCATAAAACTTCTCAACCGTACCGGCAAAATGTATAGCTTCATCTCTGGAAAATCCATGTATCACAGTCTGAAAAAGAGCTTCAATACACGCAGTTACAAGAAGATGGAATTCTCTTTTATCGATCTCTTTTATCGAGATACCACTCTTTTTTATCTCATCCATGTATCGAATGGTCACATTTTCTTCTAACTTCGCAATATCGTGTTTGAAATTCTCGTATACTGAACCTTTAGACTTGCAAATGATGAGTTCAAATTCGTCGATATGGTCATATATAAACTCCATGGCCCTTACCATTTCGCCCTTCGAACTGCTAACGTCCGCTTTTCCAAATCGACTAAGATCATCAAAATACTCTGCTTCGATCTCATGATACAAATTCATGAGTCCATCCAAGGCAGGATTGACCAAAGAAGAAAACATTTCTTCCTTACTGGGAAAATGTTTATAAAGGCCTGATGCGCTCATACCGCATGAGTTCGCAATACGACGCATAGATGCTTCTTCAAACCCATATCTCTTGAACTCTTCGAATGCAGCTTCTATGATTTTTTCATGATTCTCGGTTTTATCTCTTGGCATGTCCCCTCCTACTTCCAAACACATATAAGCAAACAGTGTTCACTAACACATTCGTTAGAATACACCGTTCGCTTATAAATGTCAAGGCTTTTATTCTTAAAAACAAAAAAAAAATACGGCGCTATGTTAATTACTATCATAGCGCCGTAAATTATCATTTGATATATTATTGTTTTGATACGTTGAATGCTTTCATACCGGGATATACTGCTGCATCCTTCAGTTCTTCTTCAATTCTTAGAAGCTGGTTATATTTTGCAACTCTCTCTGATCTTGAAGGCGCACCCGTCTTGATCTGACGAGTATTCAATGCAACCGCAAGGTCAGCAATAGTCGTATCCGCTGTTTCACCTGATCTGTGTGAAGAAATAGCGGTATAGCCGTTCTTGTTTGCAAGCTTTATAGCATCAAGAGTTTCTGATACAGAACCGATCTGGTTGAGTTTTATCAGAATTGAATTTGCTGCACCATTCTCGATTCCCTTTGCGAGTCTCTCGGTATTGGTTACAAACAGATCATCTCCAACAAGCTGTACCTTGTGACCGATCTTCTCAGTCATCTTCTTCCAGCCTTCCCAATCCTCTTCATCAAGACCATCCTCAATAGAGATGATAGGGTACTTATCTACAAGCGCTTCCCAATGGGCGATCAATTCATCTGTTGTAAAATCTTTGCCTGACTTAGGCTGATGGTAATAACCCTTACCCTTCTCGCTCTTCCACTCAGAAGCCGCAGCATCCATAGCGATCATAAAATCCTTACCGGGCTCAAAGCCTGCTGCTTTGATTGCCTCAAGAATCTTCTCGATAGCTTCTTCATCACTCTTTAAGCTATTGGGAGCAAAGCCTCCCTCGTCTCCTACTGCTGTTACATCATTCATAGCCTTGATCAACGCTTTCAGATTGTGGAAGACCTCCGCACACCATCTTAATGCTTCTTTAAACGAAGGAGCTCCAACGGGCATGATCATGAATTCCTGTGTGTCAACTGCACTGTCGGCATGTGCACCTCCGTTTAAGATATTCATCATAGGAACAGGAAGATCAGTAGCCTGAGCGCCACCAAGGAATCTGTACAAAGGAATATCAAGCGCTGTCGCAGCCGCTCTTGCTGTTGCAATGGAAACTGCAAGTATCGCATTGGCACCAAGCTTTGACTTATCCTTTGTGCCATCGAGCTTTATCATAGCTGCATCAACAGCATATGTATCAAACGCATCCATTCCCACAAGGATTTCAGCAATAGGTCCATTAATGTTATCAACCGCCTTGCTGACACCCTTTCCAAGATATCTCGACTTGTCGCCATCCCTGAGTTCAAGAGCTTCAAACTCACCCGTTGAAGCTCCTGAAGGAGCAGTACCCCTGCCCACGGTTCCATCAACTAATGTTACTTCGGCCTCTACTGTCGGATTGCCTCTTGAATCAAGGATCTCGCGTCCAATCACTTTTTCAATTTCTAAAAAATTCATAATGCAGTTCTTCCTTTCTGAATTCATAATGTATTTTTGAATCATCGCTCATTATAATGGACATTCTGTTATTTTCCTCAAAAGTGAGGAAACTCCCGGAAAGTGTTAGGCCTTTCCGGGAGCCATTATATGATTTACTCTCAGTTAGTCTTAACTAACCTTGTTTATAATATATCATTTATTTCAATTTGTCAAGCTCATTTTTACCACCTAAACACAGCAAGCCTGTTATTGATATTTTTTCCTACAACAGCAAAAATTTTGCCTCTTACAGAGTACTTCTTCATTTCCTCATTATAGCTTCGCTCTGAAACAAAACTTATCCTGGGCTCCAGAGGAAGATACTCTTTTCCGGACTTCGTTCCCCATCCGAATGTTGCATTTGTATTTTTTACCGCATCGTGATGACTACCGTGCTTTTCAAGAAACGGAGAATGCAACTCAGCAAGCAGATATCCATGAGGAAAGCTGTCACAAAGCATAGAAAGACAGGTTTTTACCTGCTCCTTCGAAAAATATTCAAGCACACCTTCCATGACAACAATAGTCATATCACTTTTAGGAAGTTTTTTTGTCCATTCCCCATCAAGTGCACTTCCTTCCAGCATTGTGCATCTCTCCCTGTCTTCGTATACCTTTCGTCTGACAGCGATCTGGTCAGGCAGATCAACATCAAACCATGTAATCTTTCCATTGTCAACCTGAGAGAACTTATCATCAAAACCGCATCCAAGATTGATGCATAGCGCATCCGGATACTCTTTTATCAGTCTGTTTAACTCTTCACGATACATAATAGTTCTGGCAACCACTCCTTCATGAGACATGAAAGGATCGAACTTACTCACATCCACACCAAGAGATTCAATTATCTCTTTTGCCTTATAATCTTTGATCCTTGCGTTCGGTCTTGCTGTCTCACTCGCCTTGATTGCAAGCGGGATCAGCGCCGTTTCCTGAACATCTCCAAATTTCAAATCCATTATTATTTCTCCTTCTATCTGCCGATTTTCTTTCTTACCTAAATAATGTTTAACACTACGAAACCACTTCCCACATCTGTCCCATATTCTTAAATCCGCCTTCGGGTAAGCAGCTCTTGCAGGCCTTTGTCCCGGAAGTCGTTGAACAGCCCGTGCATCCATTGCATGACACCTGATCACAGAGGACGCTTCGTAACAAACCGGCATGTTCAAGATATTCAATCTGCCTTAGCACATCCTTAGTATCAGTTCCAAGCTGATCAGCCAGCATCTCTAAGGTCCTTGCATGGCCGTCTTTTAAAAGCTTTAATAACTCTTCCATTCCTGTCATCTCCCTTTGATCAGAACCCGGAATCGGGCAGGAGAACTATCCCCTGCCCGAAAAAACTACCAGATCAATAATCCTATATGGTACACAATGGTTGATAAAAGCAAAGCGCCCAGTGTGTAATAAGCCGCAATCTTTGCAGTCCATTTTGCCGATCCCGTTTCCTGATAGGTAGCAGCAAGCGCTACCACACAAGGCATGTTAAAGGTGATCGCAAAAATAAATGCAAGAGCCTCAGGCTTAGTTACATTAGCAAGCAGCAGCGCACCAAGATTTGCATCTCTTGCAGCTCCTGCCATAGCATCTGAAAATGCTGTATAGAATGAGCTGTCAGTAAACAGGGCACTGATAACACCAAGAGCTCCTTCCTTACCTACTGAAGAAGCAACGAAGGCCATAAAGAGCTGCCATCCCATTCCAAATACTCTGGTCACAGGTTCGATAGCTTTACCGATCTTAAAGAGGATGGGATCGGTTCCGGGAACAAATGAATAGCTCAATAACCAGAACAGAGCGCATACTAAAAGCACTACCTTCGCCACTCTGAAAAATGTATCCTTAGTTCTTCCAAGTACATACCTGAAAAGTGCTCCCCACTTAGGTTTATGATACGGCGGCAATTCCATGATCATTCCGAAACGATCTTCCTTTTTAACAAGCTTTCCTCCGAATATCTTTGCGGTGATCCACATGTGCAAGATCATAGTAGCTAAGATCGCGAGGATCACCAATACAGCTCCCGGGCCAAAGAAGAGAGTTGAAAGCATGGGAACTACAGACCATGCAGCTCCGCAGGGTACAGCCCACGCAAGAGCTATAGTAAGTACCTTCTGTCCCCAGTTGTCGATCACACGGGTTCCCGCAGCGCCTCCCATGGTACAGCCAAAGCTGATAAGAAAAGGCATGACAGACTTACCCTGAAGTCCAAGCTTGGCCATGGTGTTGTCAAATACATAAGAGATCCTTGCCATGACACCGACCTCTTCCAGCAGACCAAATACCAAAAGCACACCGAATACAAATCCAAGCATCTGAAAAATATATGAAAATGACTGGATCACTACACCGCAGACAAAGGCTATCAGAATATCACTCACACCTGCAGAGGCTAAAGCCGATGATACGGGAGCCTTAAGTGCTCCGATTGCCGAGCCGACTCCCATCAGAGGAAGAGCCGGTATGAAGGATGCGATAAGTCCAAAAAGGATGGTAAAGATCACTGCAGGTTTTCCCCATACAGGACTTAAATACATCTTATCAAGCTTTCCTATCTTGATACTCTCTTTCTTTTCCTGCAAAACTCCATTGAGAAGTTCATCGATCCACTTAAATTTACTGTTTCCGGTTGCCAGTGCGCCTCCGGTAGCACCTCTAACTTCATCTATCTGTTTTACCGTATCAGACGAAAGGGCCGACTTAAGTTGCTCTGTTACAAGCTTATCATTTTCAATCGCTTTAACTGTCAGCCAGGTGGATGATGCATTGTTCACACAACCCTCAGGGATCAGATTTTTGATAACGCTAAAACCTTCTATCTTTTCAAGCTCCGCCTCAAGCCCGTCAATATTGATCACGCTCTTATCCCTAATTGCTCTGTTCATGGCATCAAAAAACTCACCATACTTTTTGCTGTCTGTTGCGGAGATCTGAACTACAGGGACTCCAAGCTTTTTTTCCAATGCCTTGGCATCTATCTTCTTTCCCTGCTCCTTGGCTACATCAGCCATATTAAGAACCAGAAAACTCGGCACATTAACACCCGCATAATCAGCCATCATATATAGGCTTCTCTCAAGCTGAGAGCTGTCTGCTAATATACATACAACATCAGCTTTGCCTGATTCGATAAAATTCCTGGTAATAACTTCTTCATCTGAGTTTGCTGTCAAGCTATAGGATCCCGGAAGATCAGCCACCTCAAATTCTTTACCGTCACGGGTAAAAGAACCTTCTTTTTTCTCTACCGTCTTTCCCGGCCAGTTGCCTACATGCTGCTTTAATCCGGTCAACGCATTGAAAACTGTTGATTTTCCTGAATTAGGCTGACCAAGAAGTGCTATTGTTGCGCTCATGCTCCCACCTCCGTCACATCAATTCCTTTACATTCTTTCCTGTTCAGTGCGATCATCGTATCTCTGGAATACACCAACATAGGTCTGTTCTTATCATTTCGAAGAACCTTCACCTTGCATCCCGGTGTGATCCCGATGGATGTGATCCTGGATAAGAATCTGCTGTCACCGTTGATCTCATTTACGACAGCCTCCTTATCCGCTTTCATTTCACTTAAACTCATTTTTTATCCTCCTCACTTCGATTAGTTTAAACTAACCATTTATCAAAAGGAAACGCCACTTAAAAAATGGCGTTTTCACTCCTTTACACTTTGAACAGACACAACCTTATATCCCAGATCCTCTATGGCACCTTTAAGAACCTGATCATCTATATCCTTCTCAAGCTTTATCTTCGCTACACCCTTCTTTCCATATACTTTAGCACTGACGCCATCCATGGAATTTAACACATTATGAACACGGGCATAGCAATGTTCACAATGCATCCCATCAATCCTGACTGTTTTGACACAGGAAATATTCTTAAGTTTCTTCGGTTTCGTCAGTACATCCTTTCCACCGCCACCACAACAAGATCCCTGCCCTTTAAAATGAGCAATAGAACCTTTTACTGCAATGACCAGGATCAGCGCGATGATTATTATGATCACAAGATTTGATATAGTTGAGTCCATAATTTCTCCTATTTTTATTACTCTCATTGAGAATTAGGAAACTCCCGAAAAGTATTGGGCCTTTTCGGGATACAATAGATGATCCACTTGGTTAGTCTCTGCTAACCACTATGTATAATATATCTTTTATTTTGATTTGTCAACCCTGTATTGGCATATACTCAGTCACATCTTCTTACATCTTTCATAGAATTGCTCATAGAAATCTCGGGACACATCATAGTCTGTAAAATAAAATGTCTGAAGTATAAGCATATTTATACTCTTTAAGGCCTGCTCATCCATTTCTTTCGCACGGCTGGTCACACTTTTGACCAGAGCATGCCAATGATCAACATATTCTTCGTACTTGGCAAAGTTCTCGGTATTTAACCACTTCTTGATCTTTACCTTCACATGTCTGTCCTTCTTGCATTCATCTTCCATAAGAAGATACTTGTGCCCATCTCCCATATAAATGCGTCCAAGAGGAAAAAGTCTACATATAGCAGGACGATGTTCATGAATATCACACCTGCCCTCGCTATTCAAAAATGAACAGGCAGAAGTTTCTTTTACTTCAGTTTCATGACATTTTATTGTAAGCTCTTTATCCATCTTCAAAAATGGCATAATAAGTCCGTCAGCTACACGAAGTTCCAAATGGTTGGGAAGTATGTTGCTAAATCCAAGTCCCAATCCGGCTTCAAGCCTGAATACATCATATGGATCAAGATTTAGAGTGTCTCCCGTGTCAAGACAACAGGCATGGCATCCGTTGCAATCATCAACTCCAAGCTTTACCATATCATTAGGTCCAAAAAGCTTATCTTCCGTTATGTCATTTATATTCATATCTCTGATCATTTACTTCTTCTCCATAGCATTTTTCTGAGGAGCCTTATTCTTTCCGGTTTGGGGCTCTTTAGGAACAAGATTTTCTACTCATGTAGCTTATATTCTTTATCCTCGTCGATGATCTCGATCATACACCTCGCTGCTTTCTCATCAAACTGAGTTCCGATATTATTAAGGAGTTCCTGTCTTACCTTTTCCTGAGGAAGAAATTTTCTGTAGCTACGGTTGGATGTCATGGCATCATAGCAGTCAGCAACGGTTATGATCCTTGCTTCAAGAGGTATCTCTTCTCCTGCCTTACAATCCGGATATCCCTTGCCATCATACCTTTCATGATGCCATCTGGCTCCGGTAGAAAGATCGGGACGGCTCTTGATCTCAGAAAGTATATCATAGCCGATGACAGGATGTGTTTTTATGACTTCATACTCGTCATCAGTCAACCTGCTGGTTTTATTGATGATCTCATTGGGAACACCGATCTTACCGATATCATGCAAAAGCCCCATATAATATATATTCTCACACTGTTCAGGCGAAAGATTCATCCTTTCGGCTATCATCCTTGAATACTTCGCCACTCTGATGGAATGACCTTTGGTATATTCATCCTTTGCATCGATTGTATGGGCCAAGGCTTCCATGACTTCAACTGAAAGCTCTTTTATCTCATCCTTTGCTTCAATAGCTTCATTCAGATATTTGATATTTTTAGTTATAACACTAAATGCGATGATGAGCACCAAGGCCACAAAGATGGACGGGTACAAAAATACGGCATAAGAATCTTTGATATATCGAACCAATAAACGGCCAATTTTAAATCCATCCGAAAAGTTTTTTCCTGTTAAGGTTTTAAATTCATTCACTGCGTCCATCAGTTCACCGGAATCTATCACGTGCATTAAAAAATTGAAAACTGAATACATTACAGCATTGAATACTATAGCCATTGAAGGCAAGATGATAAAAAGCTTCGAGTCAGTAACCTGTTTGTTTTTTGACAGCTCTGCAATTCTTGATATATTCAAATTGTAGAAAAGAAAATGTAATATAAAATACAATACGATGGGTATTACCGAATAGCTTACAAGCAGGAAATTCATACCCGGAATTAGCGTTGAAGCGCTCAGATATACATATATGGCAATAGATTTATTCTTTGGTTTTAACAACAGAATATATATTGCCATCAGAATAAGCTGCATAACAATCTGTACAAGGGTTTGAAATACCGCTTCTTTAATCATTTCGGGAGTGTTTGCCCAAGAAAGAGAATTAAGAGAAGCAGCATAATAAATAAAGCCACCAAAACTGGCAGTCACAGGCGAAATAAAAAACAGTACCAAAAGCTTTGGAATGCTTCGTTTTTCAAAAAAACATTTATGACTTATAAATACGAAAAAAACTGCACAAAACAAATACAATACTTTAATTCCTATATAAACATTCTCAGTCATAACTCCACCTCACCTTATTCTATCTCCAAAAGACTTTTAATAACAGCAGCAATCTTTTTATGATCCGTGCGATTGATAAAATGCTTACCCTTAGAAACATTATATACCTTCACATCATTTTTAAGCTGCTTTTTTATCTTTCTTATAATACCCCTCTTGCCAACAGTAAATAAATCCCTGCCTCCAAATATTACCCTGACCTTGCAATCCGAAGAAAGCTTAAACTCTCTCATATCTCCGCCCATAAAATATCGGTCTGTATCTCTTCTGAATTCTTCTATCTCGCGTCTGGTATAGTTTGTTTTTCCACCTGCTAAGCGAAGAACGAATTTTAAAAAGCTATCAGGCAAATGTTTCCATGGTGATCCTTTTATAAATGCATTATCAAAATTTAGAGATGGTGCCACAAGGATAAGCCCTTTAGCCCTTTCACCAAGCAATGAAGCATATATATATGCAGGCATGGCACCAACACATTGACCAAGTACATATATCTCTTCATATCGCCTGAAGTTGGGCTCATCATATACCGCTTTTGCAAGCTCATTAACCGATGTAGTATCTTCAAAGAGGGAGGTATATACACCGGCAACATCTGTATCAGGCAAATGAGAAATATCCTTTGCCAAAAGCTCAAAATCAGAGGGTTCTCCTCCTGCATAAGGAAAGCATACCAAAAGTCTTTTTGCTCCCCTATTCGAAAGAAATGTATAGATATTCTTTTTGTCTATGTTTTTCGCTATCCTTCTTACGGTTCTGTTGTCATAAAAATCTCCGAAGGTTATATCTATGCCCTGTTCCCTTAGAGTACAGACCACATCGATCACACTTATGGAATCAAGCCCGGCATCAAATACATCCTCATCGCAGGTTACATCTATGTATCTGCCAACAGCTTTTAATAAAGTCTTTTCAAGGGCATCCAAATGCTCTAAAGCCTCAGAGTTTCTTTTCTTTTCTCCCAAATATACTTCCCGCTTTTCTTCCCATAATTTATGAAGTGCCTTTATATCTGTTTTTCCGGAACTGCCAAGGGGAAGCTCCGAAAGCCTTATAAGTATTGATGGGATGGCATAGCTAAAAAGCTTGTTCTCAACAAAGCCTTTTATATCATCAGGATTCGCCTCACCCTTATAAAAACCGATAAGTCTTCCCTTATCCTCTAAGATCTCGATATCATCGACACCCGGAGTTTTTGCAATAGCTGCCTTCACGCCGGAAATATCTATTCTCATACCTCTAAGCTTTATCTGTCTATCAGCTCTTCCGACTATATGGATCAAGCCATCAAAGCCTATACTTCCTATATCTCCGGTTCGGTAGGCGTATCTTCCATCAAGGGTACAAAAGCCCGAATCAAGCCTATCATTTACATAGCCCTTTCCAACAAGCTCTCCAAATATGCAAATCTCACCTGAAACACCAACAGGCATAAGCCTATCACCCTGATAAATACCAATCTCAGTATTATATAAAGGCCTTCCAATAGGTATATCATTAGGAATAAGATCCTTGTCACACTCGTAGCAGGTCACATCTATTGTACATTCCGCAGGACCGTAAAGATTTATAAGCCTTACATCAGGAAGAATACCATAAAACTCCTTCACCATATAGGACTCAAGCTTCTCACCGCTTACAAATATTTCTTTCAGAGAAGGAAAAGTGATAGAAGTCTCTTTAATATATCTCAAAAAGCCTCCGAGCATAGATGGAACAAAATGTAGCTTTTCTATAGACCACTTTTTGATATCTGAAGCTATGATATCCGGTCTTTTTTCAGAATCATGAGGTAGCAAGTAAAGCTCTGCGCCAAAGAAAACACTTAACATTTCCCAGATAGAAACATCAAAAGTATTTACAGTCTTTTGAAGTATCCTTGAATCTAAGCCCCAAGTCTCGTGAGCCCAATAAAGCCTTGAAAGAAGGGAGCTTCTGCTTATCTCGATACACTTAGGCTCTCCTGTTGAGCCTGAGGTGAGAATCATATATGCAGTGGACTGAGGATCATAGCTTATATCAAATGTCTTAAGATCGCCATTAGCTTCTGTGTACAAAATTGAATCATATCTATCCTGATCCAGTATATAATCGCAATATTTCTCTGCTTTCCCATAAGAGTCGGAAATGATCATAAATGCCGAACCCGCGAGCAAAGCACCTGTCACCGACTCTATCATCTCATGGGATCGTTTCATCCTTATTCCGATCCTCTTTACTTCGAACTCAACAAAATAGCTAGCCAGCTTCTCACTTCTTTTAGCTAACTCAAGGCCTGTTATGCTGTCCTCATCCCAGATAAGAGCAGTTTCATCCTTTATATGCTTATAAAAGCATTCTGTAATATCCTTATACTCTAATCTGTGCGCAGTATCATTTAGCCTGCCATAGACCTTTCTATCATAGTCTGTGAGTGTATCGATTTCTTCTATCGCCCTATTCTCTAGCATTATCTGATTTAATACAGTGCAAATAGAACTACCCATATTTTCAATATAGGCCTCTTCAAACATAGACTTTCTATATATGATATTTATCTCAAGCTCTCCTTTACGCTCTTCGATATTGAATCTGATAGGAACATCCACACAACCATTAAAGCATTCTATGGTTTCTCCTATATCAGAATCAGGCAGGAAACCTCCATATCTATAGGAAATGGATACATCAAAGATATTGCCACGAATATCCAAATCCTCCTTTAGCA
Source organism: Lachnospiraceae bacterium (assembly GCA_017540605.1). Taxonomy (GTDB): domain Bacteria; phylum Bacillota; class Clostridia; order Lachnospirales; family Lachnospiraceae; genus RGIG6919. The sequence goes on from JAFYAS010000021.1 coordinate 29,239, forward strand.
TCTCAGAAGAATATCCCGAATATCTCATAAGACTGAATATCTCAGACTTAATGGACTTTATTAAAGCATTGATATCCTCACCGCAAGGCTTCAACACCAGGGGAAGCGTATTGGCATACATCCCAACCTTATCAAGCTCCGATTTTCTCCTGTTGGCAAGAACGAAACCAAATATATACTTATCCTTTGCGGAAATTCTTGAAAAATAAATATAGGCCGCAGCTACAAATGCGGCTGCCATATCCTTATCATATAAGGGGGGTGTAAATGTCTTCATACCTGCTTTTACATCCACTCTGTCAGCCAAAAAATGATCTTCATCCTTTAGTCCTTCAAGCTGCTTCCTGAAATAGTCCTTTGCCCTTTCTCTGACACTATCGGAAAGGCATGGTTTATAAACCGGCTCATAAGGAAATTCAAAGCCTCCGGTTTCAATAAGACTCTTATATGCCCTGCCAAAGCTTTGACTAAGTATCTGAACCACTCTTGCATCTCCGATGATATGATGAAGCTTTGCAAATATTCCCCTGCCACCTTTATATTCAACAAATGTCAAGTCAATAAGAGGGTTATCATAAATGCTTTCAAATGGTATCCCCATCCACTTATTGGCAAGTCTTATATATTCTTCTTTATCAACATCTAAAACAAGATGCTTAAGAAAATGACCTTCCGGATCAGCAAAGCTTTCACAATTACCTTCATATATTTTCCCATCCTTTGAAAGCATGCACCGAAAGCCTGCAGTATTCTTTATAAGTGAAGCTATGATACTGTCAGCTGTCTCATAGCCTATCTCCATATCAAGATCAAGAAGACCACCTATATTTCCTATGGCAGTCTTCTCATAATACAATTCCATATTCAGGATATTTTTTTGAAAATCATTCATGGTTTTGATCCCTGTTCTCGATCTTGTTAATGATAATATAATATGCCACTCCAAGCACAAATACAAATACACTAAAGAACTGGATAAAGGTCATACCGAAATGCTTGCTTGCAGAAGGATTCTCCAATGTGAATTCGCTGATAAAAAATGTGAGGGCAAAGCCTATAAGTATCGCACCGAATATATGTCTTTCTTTTTTTAAGAGCACTACAACAACCGCCAAGAGAATGACCATACCAAGAATCTCTAAAGCTTGACTGGGAAAAACCCTTGTTGTGACATCGGGATTTGCAGGAAGCTCTATAGAAAAAGCCCCCTCGTAATGAATACCGTAACAGCAGCCTCTCATAAGACAGGCCGTTCTGTTGGCTATGTGCTGAATAGGAAGCGCTATGCTAAGTCCTTCACCAATCCACAGATACTCATCACTATCACAGATTTCAATACCGAACACCTCGACGAAAAACTGTTTTACAAATATCATCGCCGGAAAATATAAAAAAGCAAAAACAATTATATATCCAAGAAAATGTGAACCACTCATCGTGTTTTTAAACACGCCAAAGCTCAATCGTCCGTCAAGCAATCCATCATTTATCCCACGCATCACCTTAGCAGCAAAGCTTCCGATGATCATTACTCCATAGTAAGAAACAAGGAGCAGGAAAAACTTCGATATTCCTTTCTTTTTACAGAGATAGATAGCTTGGGCGATCACTCCAAAAACCAAACCAAGTCTTATGCACAGATCATAGGTATCTATCATTCCAAATGGTGAATTGAAATAGCTTAACATTTTTTCTCCAATAATGTAATAAACCTCCTGAGCTCAAAGATTGCATTGAACATCAGGAGGTTATGATCTTGTTAAAAAAGGGTCTACTTTATCTTATATGTCTTTGTTGTTGTTGTATAGTCGTTGTGAGTAACAGTAATCTTGATCTTCTTACCCTTCTTAAGCTTCTTGTAGAAGTAAATGGTTGCCTTTCCATTGTCACTGCTTGCATAAGCAGATCTTGACTCGCCTGCATATCTTGCAGTTATGTAAGCGCTCTTGTTGGTCTTGATGGTAACACTCTTCTTCTTTCTCTTGATTGTTGCGTTAAGCTTGCACTTTCCGGCCTTGCTGAACTTCATAACATACTTACCAAGTCCTGAAGTAACCTTGATATAGTAGGTTCCCTTTGAAAGCTCGGGAACTGTGTATTCAGCCTTGGGAGCCTCTAAGCTTCCGCCACCTACGCTCAACGATGCAACTCTGTTAGAGAGATCATCATTGTATATCTCAACATATGTAGAATCTGTATAGGTCTTTACACTAAGAGGATACTTACTCTTAGATGTGATCTTTACCTTGTACCAATCTACCTCATCAGTAACTGTAATAGCACCTGTAATACTTGTTCCAAGCTTGTAGTCAAAGGGTGCGTCATAAGAATCTGCACCGGCATCATTGGTCTTATAATCCTTAAATGTACCCTTGATCCTAAAACGACCTGACTTGGGAGCAACTATTCCAAGATAATAGGTTCCGGGTGACAATGCCTTACCTGCAGTTGCAGTCTTAGGTGAAGTCTCAGAACCACCACTTACATAATAACCACATCCATCAAAGTAATTCTTTGAAAGATCGCTGTTCATAAGCTTGAAGCTTACACTGTCTCCACAGTATGACATAATGTTGAACTCTGTATAGCCATCTGCGGGAATGCTGATCTGATACCAATACTCATGAGAATCAGCACCATCATTCTCATTGATGGTAATGTCCACATTGAAATTGCCATCAAGAAGGAAAGGCGCTGCATCCATAGGTGCATCAGCGATAACTCCCCTCACACAAGTTGCAACCAGCAACAGGCACAAAAATGTCGCAAACAGATATTGTGCTCTTTTGTTTGTCTTTTTTTGCATACTATACCTCCATTACTATCGCAAAAAAATAATATCAGTGACTACTATATTTTAAGACAGAATAAAAGCACTGTCAATAGAATCTCCGATATTTTTCGCACCCCTTTTGGTCGTCAAAGGCAATTTATTGTTAGATTACAAAACCTTATAATCTTCAGCTTCAACAACCTTCTTTAGCTCCTCAAAAGGAACCTCAGCGCTCATGGTTACAACTGCCGTACCTGCATTATGATCAGCCACTGCACTTTCCACTCCGGCAACTCCTTCAAGGGCCTTCTTTACTCGCACTTCACAGTGAGGGCACATCATTCCCTCGATCTTTAATGTTGTTGTCATGTTGTATTCCTCCTTTATGTTTTCATTTGTTATTATCTTGTTAAGCTCATGCATATTGAGTTTTCCCTTGTTTCTATCCCGACTGCCATCATAGGGATCTATAAGGTTTAGCCTCAACGCATTCATACACACGAAAAAGCTTGAAAGTGCCATTGCCGCCGCTCCGTACATAGGCTTCATGGAAATACCGTAAAGCCCCATGGCAAGGGGTATACAGATCGCATTGTAGAAAAATGCCCAAAACAGATTTTGATGAATATTTTTTATGGTGGCACGACTAAGCCTTATGGCAGCACATACATCCGAAAGTCTGCTTTTCATAAGAACTATATCTGCCGCATCAATAGCAATATCCGTTCCGGCTCTGATAGCAATTCCACTGTCAGCGACGGTCAAGGCCGGAGCATCATTTATTCCATCTCCCACCATCGAGGTCTTTCCAAGAGTTTTTAGGCTTTTTATCACATCTGCTTTACCCTCAGGTAAAACACCGGCAACCACATGATCCACACCGGTTTCCTTACTTATGGCCCTTGCCGTCCTTTCGTTGTCGCCTGTAAGCATCACTGTAGCAATGCCCATATTTCTAAGCTCCTTTATAGCCTTCGATGAATCATCCTTTATGGTATCCGCCACAGCAATGATGCCGAGGAGCCTTCCATCATAGGAGAACAAAAGAGGTGTTTTGCCTTCCTCAGAAAATGAATCAACCTTACCTTTTACTTCATCATTTATCTTCACCTTGGTGGAAATATACTTAAAGCTTCCACCAAATATATCCTTTCCTTCAAGCCTTCCATAAAGCCCATTCCCCGGCAATGCATTGAAATCACTGATTTCTGATAAGGCTTTACCCTCAGCAGCCGAAACAACTGCCTTCGCCAAGGGATGCTCACTGTTTTTTTCAAGGGAAGCTGCGAGGAGCAAGAGATTGTTTTCGTCATTGTCAAAGGGCACAATATCAGTCACTGACGGATTGCCCTCTGTAACAGTACCGGTTTTATCCAGAGCTACTATCTCACTTCTTCCGAGGTCTTCCAAAGCAGCCGCTGTCTTAAAGAGAATGCCATGCTTAGCTCCCATCCCACTTCCCACCATGATAGCTACAGGGGTTGCCAGTCCCAAAGCACAGGGACAACTGATCACAAGCACCGATATGCCTCTCGCAATGGCAAATGAAAATGTCTGACCTGCAATGATCCATCCTAAAAGAGTAAGCAAGGACAGCACGATCACAGAAGGAACAAATATACCTGATACCTTGTCAGCAATACGGGCAAGGGGAGCCTTTGTTGCCGCAGCTTCAGATACGGTCTTTATGATGCCGGCTAATGTAGTATCCTCTCCAACACGGCTTGCCACACACTCAATATATCCCTGACCATTCATGGTTCCGGCGGATACTGTATCGCCCTCTGCCTTATCGATAGGTATGCTCTCACCTGTCAAGGCAGACTCATTTACCGAAGTAAAGCCTTTTTTTACTATGCCATCTACGGGAATTGAATCTCCGGGACGCACCACAAAAATATCGCCTTTTTTTACCTCTTCTATACCTACCTCAAATTCCTGTCCTTCTCTAAGCAGTATGGCAGTTTTGGGAGCAAGTCTCATCAGTCCCTTAAGGGCATCGGTGGTTCTTCCCTTTGACATAGCCTCAAGCATTTTTCCAATGGTGATAAGGGTTGGGATCATAGCTGCTGATTCAAAATAAAGGTTCATCCCAAGTCTCTCTACTGTATCAAGGTCGCCCTTTCCTTCGGCAAGTATCATTAAAAACAACGAAACAACTGAATAAACAAAGGACGCACCCGAACCAAGAGACACAAGGGTATCCATATTGGGAGAACAATGTATGATAGCCGAAAAACCTGATGTAAAAAATCTTCCGTTTATGATCATTACAACAATAGCAAGCAAAAGCTCAAAAAGCCCTAAAAACAAATGATCATCAAAGACCTTAGGTGCCGGCCAGTGCCACATCATATGCCCCATGGAAAAATACATTAGGATCAAAAGAATTGGAATAGATGCTAAAAGCCTTTTTTTTAGCATCGGTGTTTCATGATCCTTTAGTGCCTCATCATCAGCCCATGACGGAGTATTATTATTATCTGAACCTTTGGTACCCTTTAATGACGCTCCATATCCCGCAGCCTCTACAGCTTTAATAATATCTGAAGACTCTGCAGTACCATCTACAGCCATCGAATTGGTGAGTAAGCTTACGGAACAAGAAGAAACACCGGAAACTCCGGATACAGCTTTTTCTACTCTTTGTGAGCATGCCGCACAGCTCATCCCCTTCACAATATATTGTTCCATACGCTATCATCTCCTATCTATTAAGAAAAAAGAGTTTCGCTTGCGAAACTCTCGTGTCTTTGCCACAAGCTACAACATCCAACTTTCGTCAATTATAGTTAGGGTTTACTAACTTGTCAAGCATTATAGATTAGTATTCATCGAGGAAATGATGCTTTATACCATTTTGCTTATATGCTATCAGTGTATCGAGATTTACATTTTCCACACTTCTGAAGATATTCTTTTCAACAAAAGGATCCTTTGCCGCAAGACTTGCTATGAGCTCCTTTACCTCCTTACGCTTTGAGGTGGTGTCAGAGAGTTCATCTGCCAGATTCTCGGTAAATCGGCAGGCGCATTGGATGAACTTCAAATTATTATAATCACGCCAATGAATGATATCCTTTTCTCTGACCAGGTAAAGAGGTCTGATAAGCTCCATTCCGGTAAAATTCGTACCCTTAAGCTTGGGCATCATGGTCTGGATCTGACCACCATAAAGCATTGCCATCACAATAGTCTCTATCACATCATCAAAATGATGACCAAGAGCGATTTTATTGCACCCCATCTCCTCAGCCTTGGCATATAGATGTCCTCTTCTCATCCTCGCACAAAGATAACATGGTGAGCCCCCTATCTCGTCCTGATTCACAACATCGAATATCTCGGTATTGAAAACCTCTATTGGAACCTCAAGCATTTTTGCATTATCAAGGATATTTTGAAGATTGATATCATTGTAGCCCGGATTCATCACAAGAAACTTCAGATCAAAATTCCTTTCTCCGTGACGATAAAGCTCCTGAAAAAGCTTCGCCATGAGCATGGAATCCTTTCCACCGGATATACAGACAGCTATCCTGTCTCCATCCTTTATCAGTTCATATTCCTTAAGTGCTCTGGTAAATCTGCACCAGATAGGCTTTCTGAACTTCTTTACAAGACTTCTTTCTACCTTGGCGCAGGTCTCATTCGCTGTCCTTTTTCTTATCTCGTCTAAATTCTCCTGACTGTATTCAATATTCGTATTTCCGCTTTCATTGATCTCTGACATTAGAATTTCTCTTCCATTTCCTGATATATTTCTCTTAATAGCTCATCCTTCATCTTCTTTTCATTGAGTATGGTATAGCGATCAGGTCTGGTTGCACCTGCATCAGCCCAAGCTCCGATAAATATATCCTCAGTGATCTTCCAATCAGATGGCTTTACAGGTATGCCGTACTTTCTGATGACACGGCCTATCTTCTTATAATTTCTATCCTGGAACTTGCAGGCTGCATAGCTTCCCATAGCCACAGCTATACCGTGGGGCACATTTACCTCCTCACTATAGTTTTCCTCAAGTGCATGACAGAAAAGATGCTCCGATCCGCTACAGGGTCTTGAGGTTCCTGCAATCTCCATAGCAAGACCACCCATAACAAGCGCCTGAGTCAGTCTCTTGATAAATGAAATGGATTTTAACTCATCCTCGTCATTATAGCAAATGGAATTGAATGCCATCTTGGATATCATATACGCAAAATCATCTACATGATCCTTGCCCTTTGCATGAGCAAGTTTCCAGTCATTTAAGGCTGTATATTTACTGACCGTGTCTCCGATACCTGCTAAAAGCTGCCTTTCGGGAGCACTCATGATGATGTTGGCATCAACAAGTATAGCATCAGGTATGGAACACTTGAAGGTCTTTCGTGCCTTACCTACAGTCCCAAGAACCGCAACAGGCGAAGCCAGGGAATCATTACTAAGTGTAGTCGGAAGTGATATGAGCCTTGAGCGACTTACAAAAGCGGCAAACTTGGCAAGATCCAAAACTGTACCTCCGCCAAAGCCGATTACAAGGGAAATGTCATTCATGGTGATATACTTAGCAAGCTCAACAGCTGTATCATAGGTAGCACTTTGTATCAGATATATCTCACTATCCGGAAAGCTCTTTTTTATATCACCAAGTATTCCATCAAAAAGCTTCTTTAAGCCCTCCTCAGTCACGATTATGGTCTTTTTCTTTTCGATTCCAAACATGGAATCACTCATTACCTCAGGGATCCTTGAAAAAATCCCTTCCTCAACTATCGAATGATATGGCAGATTGAATCTGTTCATTTTCTCAAATCTCCTTTCAGCTTCTGAAAAATCTCATTTCATATTCGGCCGCGCCTGTATTCTCATCAGGTCTAAGCTCCACTATCTCAAAGCCCTCTCTCTCATAAAATGAGAAGGCTCTTTTATTGTCTGCATATACCGAAAGCATCAGTTCTCTGTGCTTTTCCTTTGCCGCATCTAAAAGCTTTTTCCCTATTCCTAAAGATCTGTGTTCGGCATCCACAAAAAGACCTGACATATAATATCCAAGGATCCCCAAAAAGCCCTGTATTCCATCCTCATCCTCGTAGACAAAGATCTCGGCTCTCGGGATCATCTCTCTTACCTTCTTAAATTCTCTATACCAGTATTCTCTCGAAATAAATGGATGGGCGTCAAGATTTCCTCCAAGCCATATATCCATGATCCTGTCAAGATCACCTGTTTTAAAATCTCTTATCATACTATCCCCCGATAAAGCCACAAGGGATGCACCAAAAAGCGCATCCCTTGCGACGATCAATTTAATTCATCAATTATGCAAGCGGTGTTCCGCAATTAGGACAGAACTTTGCTCCGTTTGCAGGAGTTCCACAGTTGGGGCAGAACTTTGCTCCACCTGCAGGAATAGGTGTTCCACCACCCTGCACAGGCTGTCCACCCTGCATATTGTTCATGCCCTGCATGTTATTCATCATCTGCTGACCCATCATCATACCCATCTGCATGCCCATCATATTGCCTGCCATCTGACCGCCTGCTGTAGCAGGATTGCTCATAGCATCAACCATGCTCACCTGCTGGAAACGGTTCATATCGCCAACCATACTGTGCTCAGCCGCCTGATCTGCACGCTTTGTAATATTCTCAGGATATGTGAACTCGTTGATACGGAAATCCTTCACGGTAAGACCGATCTTCAAAAGATCCATATCAAGGTCTTCTCTGATACCGTTCTGAATATCGAAGGCATTCTCCATAAGATTAAAGATATCCTTGCCAACCTTGCCGATCCACTTCATCAAAAGTCCGTCGAGCATTGAAGTAACACGCTCTCTTACCTCTGTGATGGAATACTGCTTCTTAACACCAGCGATATTCTGGATGAATGATGTATAATCCTCGATCTTTACGGTAAATGTACCATTGGATCTGATAGGAAGTCCACCGGGAAGTCCATCTGCACGAAGTCTGATAGGACTCTTGGTACCCCACTTAAGAGTGAAATCCTTGGTATTGATGAAGATAACCTCTGCTCTCATACCACTGTTGAAGCCGAACTTAAAGCCCTTCAATGTTGAAAGGAAAGGAACGATCTGTGACTCGATATCATAGCTTCCTTCATCCTTGAATACACCCTCGATCTGACCGTTGAACATAAAGATCGCATCCTGACCGGGTCTGATGATCAGCTTGGAATCCTTCTTGATCTCCTTGTTTTCCCATTTCCAAAACAGTATGTCGTCTCTATATTCTTCCCACTCAACGACATTTAAAAGCTGTCCTGATAAAAATCCCATAATTAAATATCCTCCTTAAGATTAAAAAACTAATGTAATTTTATGAAAATTCATCCTTTATGTCAATAGAAAAGGCTTAAATCCTAACCGAAAAATCATCGAATTTGATTTCCTCATAAGACACAGTATCTTCCTCTGTCTCATATGCCACATAGCTTGATGAATCCATATCCATAGCAGTATCCTTCTTGTTCTTAGCCTTTCCAAGTGAACAAAGAAGTGCGATGACAGCAACTATTGCAACTATGATAGCTATGATCTTCACCGGACTCTTCGGATATTCTCCATATATCTTTCCTGACTGACCATTTATCAAAACGGTGTAGTTCTTGTCCTTGTATGCATAGGTGGTAGCATATACGGGAAGCATCAGATATTTGTACTTTTCATTCCTAAAGGTTGCGGATATCCTTACATCCTTAACCTGATCATAGCGCTTTCTGACATCTGCCCCCGCCATAGACTTAAGCTCGCTCTCCATCTGATTTATAGCATCCTTGTGACCGTCGTTTAAGTCGATAGTATAGTTCTCTGACATATAGCCTGAAAAATAATCAGCCGAATAAGGCACAAGTCCCTTGAAATCATAAGGCTCTACCCCTTTAAAGAGACCCTTCCTATATCTTTCGGAGGCCGGAGTCTTGACATCCTTGAAATCCTTGTTGATACGACCCGAGGTATGATACCAGTCTGTTTCGGTTCTGGTTCTCTCAGTTCCGTCGCTATCCTTATACTTAACCTGCTTGTCGCGTCCACCCATAGCAGTGTACTTACAGTCAGCATCTGCATCAAATGTCCAGTATGGAATATAGAAGCCTGCAAACTGATCTCTCTGATAGAGATTCTTAAGCTCTCCGGGAGCCAGCCATTTGCCCTTCATCCAGTCGGCGAACTTCTTTCCAAGCTCATTCTTGTCGACCTTGAAAGGAATAACAGCATCAGGATTAAGTGTGGTCTGCTGCTCCTTTGCCACTACATAAGTAGAATCGCAATATGGGCAGGTGGCCGAGGTCTCATGACCGGCTATCTCAATCTTCGCTCCGCAGCCGGTACACTCAAGAGTTGTAGTATCCTTCTTGTCAGCCTTGTGAGTTCTCATATCATCTATACCGAGGTTGTGTATCTCCACCGTATCCTTGTCGCCGATGATCTCGATCTCATTGTCGCAGTTGGGACACTTTAGCTTTTGTGATGCAGCATCAAACACCATGGTTCCGCCGCAGTTCTCGCATTTGTATTGTTCTGCCATATCTTTCCCCTATCCTATAATCTGAGAAAAGGTGCAGCACGAACTGCACCTTTTAAAAAATGTCTTATAGTATGTTCTTACTGCTCTGCAAGACCCATAGAAGCCTTTAAAGCTGCAAGCTCATCTTCAACAGCTGCTGAAGGAGCTGAATCATATTTAGCTGAAAGATCAGCTACCTCATCTGTAGCTGAAGACATATTGAGCTCTGCCATAGCATTGGCCTTGTCCATCATGGCATTGGCCTTCTGCTCATATCTGTCAAATGCAGCAATGCTTGAAGCTGAATCGGTAAGACCTGAGGTAAGCTTGTTCATCTTCTCCTGAGTCTTTGCTACCTGAACCTTTGCCTTTATAGCATCACGTCTTGAGTTGAGCTCTCCGATATCCTTTACCAGCTTATCATGCATCTGACGCATCTTGTTTGAATTGGCAGCTGCTGCATCATAAGCCTGCTGAAGTGAAGCCTGCTTCTCAACATACTGCTGCTTCTTTGTAAGAAATGAGCGGGCATCATTCTCATTGCCGGCCTGAAGTGCCTTCTCAGCATAAGACTGAAGCTTTGCGATCTCTGCGTTGCACTCATCAAGCTCACGCTTACATCTCTGCTCATCAGCCATAACTGCTGCTGTCTCAGCCTTTACCTTGCCAAGGTCGTTGTTTAAGTTTCTAAGGGTCTGATCGATCATCTTCTCAGGATCCTCAGCCTTGTCAAGAAGTGCGTTGATATTAGCCGACATAATGTCACCAAATCTCTTAATAATTCCCATTTTTTAAAATCCTCCTTTTGAATAGAAAAGTATTTTTTGCCCCGCCGCGAATAAATCCGCAACATCTAAACACGATTATACAACATTTCCACCAAATCCACAAGGTATAATATTACTTTTAATATACATTTTGACCGATTTTAAAGGGATTTTTCGACAGTTTTACCAAAGGAATTTAAAAAAGCAAATAGAATGCGCCCACAGGCAAGAGGGGGAAAGGGGGGAAAATGAAGCCTGCAGGCGCAATATAGGGGGGAGTCTAACGAATAACTCGCGAACTCTCATTGGCATTTTGGTAATACCAATTTATGAATTAATAATACACTAATCCTGCAAAAAAATCAAGCAAATCTTTAACAATTTACATACATTTTTTCACCAAATTTCTTTTGCTTTTTTGTATATTATGTATTAAAATGTCTAATTAGGACTACTGTTGACTTAACAATCCAGCTAGACGAGGTTTTTATTATGTTTGAACCGATACCACAGGGCAAAAATACAACCTACGAAGTGATCAGGCAGATCATTGACAATATTAAAATCGGCGACCTAAAGCCCGGAGATGCTCTTCCTACAGAAAGAAGTCTCTCGGAAACCTTCGGTATATCAAGACCAGGTGTTAGGGAAGCCTTAAATGCGCTTCGTGTGATGAATGTGATCCATTCCGTTCACGGAGGGCACAATTATATCTCTGAGGATTTCAGATCAAGTCTGGTCATGCCCCTTGGCATTATTTTTAGAATAAACAACAGCAATCTGATCGATGCTGAACAGCTCCGTTCGGCTCTTGAGTGTCGTTCGGCTTATCTGGCCGCAAAGAACTACAAGCCTTCGGACAAAGAAGGGCTTACTAAGATCCTTGATAAGTGGCACAGAGCAAAGACCCTAAAGCAAAAGCAGGAATTTGATCAGCAATTCCACCTAAAAATTGCCGATATTTCCGGCAATTCCATGCTTTACACCACTCTTTCAGCAAGCAAGGAGATCACGGATAATATCATTATATCAGCATACAACATTTATTCAACAAAGGTAGACAACGATACAGCCATTGCAAAGCAGCATGACGACATTCTTGCCGCTATCTGCAACAACGATCCGGAAAATGCCGAAAAGGCTATGAGAACTCACCTTGATCACACAGAAAGATATATCGCCATGCTTTCCGAAGCTCTACCTATGGAAGAACTAAGAAAGCTTCAAGAGTGATCAAAATGTATCATAATTCGGACTTGTTCATTTGCTTTAAATGTGGTACATTATTAAGAGTTTAGCTTTAGAGAACGACATAAATAAAGACTAAGATTATTTATTGTAGGTGTGATTTATGAAAACAGCGATAATGACAGATACCAATAGTGGTTTATCTATGGATGCAGGAAAAGAACTGGGAATCTTCGTTCTTCCCATGCCTGTGATCATTGATGAGAAAACATTTCTTGAACACATAGATGTGACTCATGATGATCTCTATTCAGCTATGAGACAATCCCTTCCCATTTCCACATCAATGCCCGCTCCCGGTTCTCTTACCGATATGTGGGAGGATATACTAAAAAGCGGCTATGACGAGGTGGTTTATATTCCTATGTCAAGCGGACTTTCAAGCTCTTGTGCTACAGCTGCATCTTTTGCAGAGGATTATGACGGCAAGGTTTTCGTAGTTGACAACAGACGTATCTCCGTGACGCTTTACGAATCCGTACTCGATGCAAAGGCTATGGCAGAAAAAGGCATAGAGGGTAAGGAGATCAAAAAAAGACTTGAAGATCATGCTTCCAACAATACCATATATATTACTGTTAATTCACTTGAATACTTAAAGAAGAGCGGACGAGTTACTTTAGCAGCTGCCGCAATCGCTACAGTGATCAACCTAAAGCCTGTACTTACCATTCAAGGCGACAAGCTTGATTCCTATGCCAAGGTCAGAGGTATGAAGCAAAGCTTTAGAAAGATGGCCGAAGCGATAGCCAAGGACAGAGAAGAAAGATTTGGAGATGTTCCCTGGGAAAAGCTTAGACTCAGCACAGCAGGAACCTTTGAGAATCCCGAGGATATAGAGGCTTGGACAGAGACTGTGAAGGACGCATTCCCTAAACTTGATGTGGGATATATGCCTCTCTCCTGCAGCATAGCCTGCCATGTAGGTATGGGAGCTGCCGGTGTTGGACTTTCAGTTATAGAGGATGAAAGATTATAGAAATTTGTATTATAAAAAGAGTTTCGCGATTGAAACTCTTTTTTTGTGCCTGTTATTAAAATATATCCTCATTGAAGCTTTCATCACCCATACCCTGATATTCAGCATAGGGGGAACCAAGCTCCTTTATATTGGTGGCAAGATCTCCTGAGATACTCTCAAAATACTCATCCGTCACATCAAGTGCCGCAGGATAAAGCTCAAACATCATATCCGAATATTTAAACAAAAGCCTTGCTCCCTTGACCTTAAAATTGAAATCAAAGTCATCCTTCTCAAGAGCAGCTATCTGTTTCCAGCCTGCGATCCAGATGCGAAGCTCTGAGGGAAGGTATTTATCAAGCTCCACTCCTCTAACCTCTGTTTTTTTGATGCTTCCGGGAAGGGTCAGAACATAACCGCCTTCGATCGCCTCGTAGATACCTACCACACTACCCGATGTATTCTCTTGGTTCTCAGACTCAAGCTCTCCTTTTTTAAAGCCTTCTATCCTTACCATTCCATCTCTCTGATTCATATTTTTTCCTCCCATAATGACATTCGGAAGAATGCTTCCGCCGAACGCAATACGCTACCTCTCTTTACATTTCATTACTATACCATAGCAGAACCAAAATCTCAAACATAAATTTTCAATTATCACTCTTTGCATTTCTAAATGCCGTAGAAAAATCAGGTGCATAAAGCCTTGATCTTACATGATCAAACTCAGATATACTTCCGCCCACCAATACAATGGCTGTATTAGAAATGCCTTCACTCTTTGCTTGACTAACAAGATCGCCCAAAGTACATTCTATAAGCTTTTCATCTTCCCAGGTAACCTTATAGCACAAAAAACATCTGTCATCCTCATTATAACCGGCCTCATAAAGCTCCTTTACCACACTCTCAAGCAGGGAAGAGCTTAGATAAATAGCCATACTGGCGTGGTGCTTTGCAAGCTCTGATAGCTTTTCCCTATCAGGTACACCTGTTCTTCCTGCCATCCTTGTAATGATCAATGTCTGGCTGACCGACGGCAAAGTATATTCGAGATTCAATACTGCTGCCGCACCGAAGCAGGCGGTCACTCCGGGACAGCTATCGTAGGCTATGGAAAGTTTATCGAGCTCGTCCATTTGCTCTCTCACCGCTCCATAGACTGAAGGCTCTCCTGTATGAAGCCTCACAACCTCAAGACCATTTTTATCAGCATCCTTTAAGACCTCAACTATCTCTTCAAGGGTCATCTTCGCGCTGTTATAAATTTTTTTTGCATTAACAGCATAGTCTAAAAGCTCCGGATTCACAAGAGATCCTGCATATATTACTATATCAGCCTTTTTAAGAAGATTTTTTCCTCTTACAGTTATAAGATCCAAGGCTCCGGGACCTGCTCCCACAAAATGAACCATAGCCAATTCCTTTCAAAAAATCATTTATATAAATCAAGTAGCTCCTCTGCTCCCGCACTCTTTGCCAAGGCTCCAAGCTCAGTAGAATAAATAATACATTCTATTCTAAGCTTATTCTTTGCCCTGTCATTCAAGTGAAACAATACATCCTTCAAAATATTATCCATAACTCTGGCTCTAAAATCTCTTGATGAATTGCTTTCTATAAGCCTTATAGCTTCCTCTGTAACAACACAGTCAAGGATGCTTTCACATATCGCCGGATCAAGCCCTTCATTTTTTGCATATAATGAAAGCAGCTCCATACGCCTGTCAGACACCTTGGAGTGAGTGTTCATGGTACCGTCGGAAACCTTTATAAGCTTTCCTATATGTCCTACCAAAAGCATAGCTTCAAATCCTTCAGCAAGAACCCTATCTATAGTATCTCCGATATAGTTACTGCACTTTACACTCTTATCGATATCTATCCCATAGGTATTCTTAAAGAAATCCTGACCATAATTACCGGGGGAGACAAATGCTACTCTATCTCCCATCACGTGTCTTTGATGAAGCTCTATCCCGATAGTATCAAGGATAGCTCTTGTGCTCATAGGCTCTACCACTCCGCTTGTTCCTATGATAGATATACCGCCCTCTATCCCAAGCTTTGGATTGAAGGTTTTTTTAGCCACCTCTTCTCCGCCGGGCACCGATATGGTAACAATAAGACCACGCTTTTCATCAAAGCTTTCCAAAACCTTGATAAGCGCCTCTGTGATCATTCTTCTCGGAACACTGTTTATGGCTGCTTCGCCCACAGGTTGATCAAGGCCGGGCTTAGTAACTCTTCCGACACCCTCTCCGCCTTTTATAAAAATGCCTCTCTTTCCATCTTCCGCAAACTCCACTCTTGACTTTATCATTAGTCCGGAGGTGATATCGGGATCGTCTCCGCCATCCTTTATAACTCCACATTCCGCGTAGGAATCACAAAGAGCCGGATCCATGATCTTTGCCTTGTAAATAAGTCCCTTGGGAGTTTGAAGCTCTATTTCAGATTTTTTGATTCCGGCAATAAGCAGATATGCAGAGGCTAAGGCCGCCGCGCACGCTGCAGAACCGGTGGTAAATCCCATTCTCATATTCCGTATAGGAGAGCATTTACTATAGCAGCGGCTATATTGCTCCCGCCCTTTCTTCCTCTGTTGACTATAAAGTCTATATCGCTATCTATGATCAATTCCTTTGCAGCCACAACATTCACAAAGCCCACGGGAACCCCTATGATAAATGCAGGCTTATAAATACCGTTTTCATACATCTCATGAAGCTTAATAAGGGCTGTTGGGGCATTTCCTATGGCAAAGATCACAGGACCTTTTATCCTTGAAGCCTTTTCCATACTGACTGCTGCCCTGGTCATCTCACGCTCCTTCGCTTCCTTCGCCACCTCTTCATCAGCCATAAAGCAAAAGACCTCACCACCATATTCTGCGAGTCTTTTTTTGTTGATACCGGAAAGCGCCATATTGGTATCCGTAACTATCTTTGCCCCCTTTTTTATAAGATCTCTGGCAACAGCCACAGCACCCTCCGAAAAGACAAGTGTCTTTGCATAATCAAAGTCAGCACTTGTGTGAATACATCTTTTGATAACAGGAGCATTCGTCTCATCAAGAACTATGCCATTATCAAAAAGCTCCCCTTCGATGATCTCAAAGCTTCTTTTTTCAATTTCCGCAGGTTTAACATATTCGATCATTTTTCCGTATTATAACCTCTTTTAGTAACAAGCCTTCCCTCTATGATCTCGGTATTGGAATTGCCTATAAAGACTGTGGTAAACATATCCACCTGCTTTTCTGACAGTTCCTTTAAGGTACAAACTTCAAAGCTCTCACCCTCTCTCCCAATGTTCATTACATAGCCTGTGGGAGTATCAGGGGAGATGACATCCATCAAAAGCTCGCATGTTTTTTTTAGGTAATCGCTTCTTTTTTTGCTTGAGGGATTGTAAAGAACTATGGCAAGATCAGCTTCTGCCGCCTTTACGATCCTCTTTTTTATCAGTTCAATGGGTGTCAAAAGATCGCTTAATGATATCACTGCAAAATCATGTCCTATAGGACTTCCAAGTATAGCACCGCCGGAGCTTGCCGCCGTAACTCCCGGAATAACATTTAAAGATACTCCCTTATATTCAGGCAAAAGCTCATACATCAGCCCTGCCATTCCGTAGATACCTGCATCTCCGCTGCATATCATGGATACCTTTTCCCCCGAAAGAGCGGTCTCAAAGCAGAGCCTGCATCTTTCCACCTCTCTTTTCATAGGAGTGGAAAGAAACACCTTATCAGAAAACTCATCCCTTATAAGCTCGATATAGGTTGTATATCCCACTATTACATCGCTATCCTTAAGTGCTTCATAAGCCCTGATAGTCATATCCTTTTTGTTTCCCGGACCTATGCCAACTATATTGATCTTTGACATAATTCTCTCCTTACATCATCCTCATAGCAACTGCTAAGGTCATACCGTTTTCTGCTATCTTTTTTAGGATCAATTTTCCATATATTCCATCATAAAACATGCCGGAACAAACAGCAGCTCTCTCGCAGACATTGTCAACACCAAGCTTTTCACACACAAAATCCGAAGAGGTAAAATCTCCCTCGGCTTTTTTGAGTTCATCAGCCGTAAATATCACAAATGGAATATCATGCTTTCTCGCCCATTCATCAATACAGACCTCATCCTTCTTTATGTCTACGGATGCTATTGAGGCCACATCATCAATCGGTATCAAAAGTCTGTCAAGCCATCTGTCAATGAATTCTGAAAATTCAGAAGGATCCTTGTCCCTTTTACAGCCCACACCGATCATATATCTTTTTACCTTTAGTTTAAGTATCTCCGGATCATCGCATTTTTCATACAATGCCCTTTTATCCTCAGTAAATATTATATCAGGAACAATACCAATCTTAAGCTCTTCTTCATTTAACACCTTGGCTGATACATTCTTTATGGCCGAGGTATTCTTGATGGTGATCCGCTTATTCTTTGCCCATGTATCAACAGCAAAGCTTTCATTGATATCGGTAGCCGTGGTTATCACAGGATTGGCATCAAAAAGCTTTGAAAGCTTTATCGAAAGTTCATTGGCACCGCCAATATGCCCAGATAATATAGGTATCACATTCCTTGAAAGCTCATCCATCACTATGACTGCGGGATCCTCAGCCTTGCTTATAACAAATGGAGCTATCTTTCTTACTGCAATCCCCATAGCACCGACAAATATGATGGCATCCTCTGACTGAAAGCATCGCTCAACAAGACCGTCTATTCCTTCATCCTCAAGCAAAAGCTTGATATCCTCTGAGCAGGGCTTTGCCCTTTTAGATTTCATAAAACAGGCGACCTTGTCATCCTTAAGTTCATCCTTTATTCTTTTTGCAACAATACTTCCCTTTTCGGTAAAGCAGATCACAGTGATAAACATAATATATTATCCTTTGCAAATAAAAATCTTTACAGCACTTGGTACTTCTTTAGTTAGGGCTAAAATAAGCTCCAATGACTTTTCACAAGGAACAAAATATTGCTCCGGAAGTTCCAAGATATATTCCTTCTCACTATCAGTAATAAGCTTAAGCCTTGCTGTAGCTATGACCTGCTTATCCAGTAATACAAAGCATGTTTTATTCAAAGAACCGGTCTTTATTCTTTCTCTGATCTCAGCCTTCAAGGAACCGGATGAATCTATTTGTTGAAATTCTTCATCATCTATGCTTTCAAGAAGCCTTCCTGTTTCGGCGAGATAATTATAAACCTCTTCCTTTAGCCTCTCATAAGAACCGGGGCTTGTAAGTCTTTTTTGTATCTCGGATATGGAATAGCCCTCATCCGTAAGATGTCTTATGATCCCACCATTGGCAAAGTCATAGGTAAAGCTTTGTAAAGCCGCTTCAAAATATTTGTTTTTCTCTTCTTTTTCCTTCTTTTCCAAATCTCGATCTCCATAACGATAAAAAGAAAAAAGGACAGCCTTACGACTATCCTTTTTCATCAAGCAGGGGCTGAGAGAATCGAACTCCCACCAAAGGTTTTGGAGACCCCTATCATACCACTTGACCAAGCCCCTGTATGTTGCCTGCTTTCGCAAACCTTTGACATATTAGCATAGAAGACAGCCTATGTCAAGAAAAAGTTTTAAGCCGTTTGATCATTTATCAGATTATCTATATCCTCTTTGGTCGCCAATCCCTTTGAAAATGCAGTTGCACCGCCGCAGGCTGTTCCAAGTTTCAACGCATATTCATAGTCTTTTTCAAGAAATCCGGCTATAAATCCGGCAACCATTGAGTCTCCCGCTCCGACAGAATTGATGACCTTGCCATGAAGAGCATCCATCTTATGTAGCCTGTCAAATTCATCTATCAAGATAGCTCCGTCCCCTGCCATTGAGATAAGGACATTGATCGCTCCCATTTTTTTTAGCTCTCTTGCATATTTTTCTATATCAGCATCAGAGTTAAGGCTTACTCCGAACATGTCAGCGAGCTCATCCTTGTTTGGCTTTACTAAAAACGGCTTGTATTTCAACACATTTAGCAAAAGCCTTCCCGATGCGTCACATACAAAGCGAATTCCCCGATCCGAAAGCATTTCCATTATGCGCTCGTAGATATCATCAGAAAGCGAAGGCGGTATGCTTCCCGCAAGCACAAGTATATCACCTTCAGATAAGCTTTTTAATCTTTCAAAAAGCCCATTTAGAGATTCCTCGTCTATATCCGGACCTCTTCCGTTCATCTCGGTTTCCTTAGCTGATTTAAGCTTGATATTGATACGGGAATTACCGGCCTTAAGCTTGATAAGATCAGTCCTTATGCCTGCATCAGACAGTCCTTTTTCTATAGCCTCTCCCGTAAATCCGGCGATAAACCCCAGAGCCACAGAGGTTATTCCAAGCTCCTTCAATACTACACTTACATTGATGCCTTTGCCGCCAAAATATAGCTCTTCTCTTTCCGCCCGATTAGTCTCTCCAAGCTTTACATCATCTATGCCCACCACATAATCTATGGCAGGATTAAAGGTTACTGTATATACCATGATCTCTCCTTATATCAGTTCAAGCATTTCCAAGGACTTCATTTTCTTTTCAATGAAGGTGTCCGACAGATCTCTGCAGATTTCAACAAGATTCTTTTCCACTTCCTCAGATACCGTAAATGAATATAGTCTTTTAAGGTCTGTCGAATATATATACTGCAAGGTATAAAGGGTTGAATCCTTTAGATGTATGAGTCTTTCGCCGGAACTCCTACACTCATCGCAAATTATCCCACCAAGCTCTGCTTTGAAAAAATGCCCTTCTTCACTTCCACAGCTTGAACAGGAAAAAACATTTACTCCAAAGCCTTCTATCTGCAAAAGCTTTATCTCAAATATACTTCGTATAAGCTTCTTTGAAATCTTACCTGAAAGCATAGCCTTAAAGGTAACATATAAAAGATTCAAAAGCTCTCTGTCGGAATGCTCATCCACGCTGAAATATTCGGTAAGCTCTGAAAAATAGGCAGCATAACAAACAGCATCCAGATCCTTTCTAAGCCCTTCAAAATAATCCTTCACCTCTACCGAATTGAGAGAATAGGCATCTCTTCCGGCAAAGACATCGAATACTCCAAAGATAAATGGCATCGTAACACCGGTCAGGGGATTGTTTTGCTTTCTTGCACTTCTTGCAAATGCCGTGATCCTCCCCTTCTCCTTTGTAAGTATCACAAGTCTCTTTCCGTATTCCGAATATTCACTTTCCGACAGGATGATACCTGTAAGCTTTAAACTGTTTGACATGTCTTTATTCCGGCTTTACAAAGCCATAGTTTTTAAGAAGTGTGTCGCTGTCACGCCAATCTTTTTTTACCTTTACCCATAGTTTTAAATTGACCTTGCTTTCCAAAAGTTCTTCTATGTCATACCTTGCATTTGTACCTATGCGCTTAAGCATAGCACCCTGCTTTCCAATGATGATTCCCTTGTGAGAATCTCTTTCACATACTATGGTAGCGTCTATATCCGTGAGACCGCCACCCTCTCTTTCCTTCATGGAATCAATCACAACAGCAAGTCCGTGAGGAACCTCCTTGTCAAGGAGCCTTAGTGCCTTCTCTCTGATGATCTCAGCCACGATCTGCCGCATGGGCTGATCTGTCAGAGTGTCCTCGTCATAGTACAACGGCCCCTCGGGAAGATATTTGAAAATGGTCGCCGTAAGATCATCTGTGTTCTTAGAACGCAGGGCAGACACGGGAACTATCTCAGCAAATTCAAGCTCTCC
>JAFYAS010000022.1 GCA_017540605.1 Lachnospiraceae bacterium
GAACAAAGGCCATATTCGATATTCATATTTAAGTAGCCTGAATTAGATCAGGTAGAGGTATTAGGCTAATACCATTAAAGGACCGATGCAAAAAAGCTTCGGGAATTTATAAATATCAACCACAAGTTGGTAAATAGCCAACCCCTATTCACCCATCCAATTTTCTACTTGACTGTATATGATATAAACAGATATAATCTCATTGTCAAAAGTCATTTCGAACATATACTGCTAATTTACACAAGGAGAAAACCATGGATCTTTCATCCCTCCCCAACCTGATAGGAGGTATAGGATTATTTCTCTTCGGTATGTCCCTTATGGGATCATCCCTTGAGAAGCTGGCCGGCGGAAAGCTGGAAAAGATATTGGAGGCCTTAACCACCAGCAACAAAAAAGGCGTTGGCGAGATAAAGGGCTGGGCTTTGGGACTCGGTGTCACAGGCATAATCCAAAGTTCATCAGCTACAACCCTTATGCTCATAGGCTTTGTAAATGCAGGCATTATGAAGCTTTCACAGGCCATCCCTGTAGTATTCGGAGCCAATGTGGGAAGCACCGTTACCGCACAGATTCTTCGGCTTGGAGATATCGGCTCCGGAAGCATCATTTTAAATATGCTAAAGCCCTCTTCCTTCGCTCCTATCCTGATAGGAATAGGCGCTCTTATCATGCTACTTACCAAAAAAGCTAAAAGGCAGAAGGCAAAGGATGTGGCCGGTATCATGATAGGCCTCGGTCTTTTATTCACCGGTATGAACATGATGGAGGGTGTATTTGCTCCCCTAAAGGATTCTCCAAAGTTCAAGGAGCTCTTTGTTTCATTTTCAAATCCCCTCATAGGAATACTTGCCGGCGTGATACTCACCGCGATCATACAGAGTTCATCTGCCGCCGTAGGTATATTGCAGGCTCTTTCCGCTACGGGAAGTGTAACCTATGCTATAGCCATTCCATTTATAATAGGACAAAATATTGGTAAATGTATGCCCATAGTACTGGGCGCCATAGGAGCCTCAAAAAAAGCCAAGAGAGTATCTTTAACTTATATCCTTTTCAATGTGATCGGCGCCGTATTCTTTACAGTGCTAATATATGGTATCGCCTATACTGTCGGTCTTCCCATACTTGAAAAGACAATGAACAGAGGAAATATAGCCAATGTCCACACAAGCATCAATTTGATCAACAGCATTTTACTTCTACCCTTCTGCGGACAGGTTGCAAAGCTTTCAGCTAAGCTTACTCACGACAACGACAATCCCGTGGAGGACAACGAGCTCAAAAAGCTTGATGAGAGACTTCTTAAGACACCGGGTATCGCCCTTAAGCAGTGTATCAATATCATCAATATGATGGGTGAAAAGATCCTAGAGAACTATACTATAGTGACGGGACTTATCAAGGAATATGACAGAGCAGCATTTGCCACGCTTGAAAGCAATGAGGCATTTATAGACAAATGTGAGACCAAGCTGTCCTCTTATGTCATCAAGATAGAAAGTAAAAGACTTACCAATGACAATCGCTTAGTGGTCGAGGAGATACTTCACTCCATCGGTGATTTCGAGCGTATCGGCGACTACTGTATGAACATAGCCTACGCAGCACAGGGCATTTATGAAAATGAGATCACCTTCTCGGAAAAGGGTATGGCAGAGATAAACGACATTTCAAGAGCTACCGAATATATACTTACCAATCTCGTTGAAGCATTTGCAAATGATAAGAGATCCAGAGCCCTTAGGATCACACCTCTTACCGATATAGTTTCAGAGCTAAAGGACATCATCAAGGCAAATCATGTAGACAGAATGCAAAGGGGAATCTGCTCCGTTGAGGGCGGCGTAGCTCTTTATGACATCATCAATTCATTTGACAGAATAGCAGATCACGCGGCCAATATAGCCCTTCACATCATAAAGAGAACAGGCAAGGATGCGGGCTTTGACGATCTTCACGGAAAACCTGTTGAGATCTTCGAAGAGGAATACAAGGCACTTGAGAACTATTATTATACAATGTATATCGAGCCTGTAAGAACCGGAATATTCCCGGAGATCGAGGAATCAGATAAAGGCGAAGGCGAGACTTCGAATATCATTTCTGACGATAGCAAGCCCAAGAAGGAAAAGCAAAAGAAGAAAGATATAGAAGATAAAGCAAAAGCAAAAGCTGATAAACGCAAGTCTGAAAAGAATGGTTCGGCTAAAGACAAATCTGAAAAAGGCAAGTCAGAGAAAGAAAGCCCCGAAAAAAGAAAAGAAGACAAGAAAAAGTCCGATAGATCAAATTCAGACAAAACAGAGAAAAAAACAGACGACAAGAAGAACAAGAAAAAGAAAGACAACAAGCAACAATAAACTATCACACATAAAAAGCAGTAGCGCGTGGCACACTACTGCTTTTTGTTTGTCACATCACAGGCAAGGCCTGCCTTTGCCTTGGCACAATTACCGGCGTAGGGACAGCCTATGCATTTTGCTCCCTTCTTTTTCTCCTTGTATATATAATAGCAGGCCCCACCTACTAAAAGGAGCAATATGGCTATTATGATCACATTTGAAAGAGCACTGCCCATTTACATCACCTCATAAATAAGTATAGAACAACTCCCAAAGACTTTTACTTCTGATCTTTGGGAGCGTTTCTAAGTATCCTTGTAACTGTTCAGCAGCTTCGCTGCTGCCAGTTACGAGCATCTCGCTCATTTAGAGACTTTGCTTCGCAAAGTGGAGCGAGATGCCTTCCTGCGTCACATCTTAACACGCTCTGAACAGCAAGTGTTCAGAGCTGTAGTGAA
>JAFYAS010000023.1 GCA_017540605.1 Lachnospiraceae bacterium
ATATAACTCTTTCCGACACGTCTGGCACCATCAATAAGTAAGGCTGTTTTGCCATTGCTATTTGCTTTCCATTTAAGGATTTTTTCTTCAATTTTGCGCCTCATAAGCATACCTCATCACCAAATCAAGATTTTTAGTTCGTGACATTTACACCAAATCATGTTTTTTTTGATTATAATTCCTCTCGCGACACAAATCAAGATTTTTAATTCTTGAATTTCACACCAAATCAAGATTTATCATCAAAATGGTTATACCGCCACTATACCGGTTCAAAAGTCAAGGAATTATTGGGGGATAGAGCCGGATGGAATTATGATGAAATACATGAATATCTGACGGAGGTAAAAAAAGGCTCTCAATTCTTAATGACCAATAGCAAGGAGGATATCCTTCGTACTTTTATCTGGCTGCAAACATCAGACTTTATTGATAACAAAACAGGAAAGAATACCTTCAACAGCGATGACTTTAAACGTATTCTCGAAATATGCAATGTATATGGAACCGATAGTGATGATTATGAGTGGGACGAGGACGAGAAAAGCCTGTTGAAGGAAGGGAAACTTATATTCAAATATTCTTCTACGGATATGGATACTTTTATTGATACAATTTCATGTTTCAATAATAGTGTGTCTTTTATCGGATATCCGGCTTATGATAAATGCGGTAATTATATTCATTTCAGTTCGAGACTTGGTATTCTCTCCGGATCAGAAAAGAAAGAAGCAGCATGGAAATTCTTAAAGACAATATTGACTGATGAATACCAAAAAGAAAAACATGGAGACTTTTGCCCCACCAGAGAAGATAGTTTTGAAGAAATGATAAACGATATGGATAAAGCCTATGTTGATCAGTATAGAGAATTGGCTAAAAGCACGGAAAAAGTAGCAAACCCTGATGAAAAGGTGATAGAGATCATCGAAGAGGAAGCAACCAAATACTTTGCAGGTGACAGAGATATTGATGCTACACTAAAGGTGATAGACGACCGGGTTGGCACTTATATGTCGGAAAAAACTGATTAAGAATTAAGAAATTTCCCGGATAAGTCTTCAATTCGGTTCTATCTTGAGCATTATTTCTATTACAATCTCTTAACCATATTGGCCAATGACAACAAACTTTCCGCTTTGACTATGGCAATGCCCTGTCCTTCATCACCCAAAACAACCAACTGGTCCCCGGGCGATATTTCAAAAAGCTTCCTGGCTTTTGCAGGAATGACAATCTGCCCCTTGTCTCCTACTGTAACCAGTCCAAACAGATGCTTCCCTTTAGGTGGAGTTGCCAGTCCCAGATTCTCATCCGGTTCATAGTTTGCCAGATCATCCAATGACACTCCAAAAATATCAGCAAGCTGTTTGCATTTATCAAGATCGGGAACACTGTCGCCGGCTTCCCATTTTGCAACAGATTGCCTTGTAACCCCAAGTTTTTCTGCAATATCTTCCTGAGTCATTTGGAATATCTTCCTCATCTGAACCAGATTATCCTTGAACATTTATTTCTCCTTTTTCTTCTTAATACCCAATACTGCCCATCTGAAAAACGGAATTCTTGAAATAATGGCATACAGACCATAGCCAAATAAAAATCCTGCCACAAGACTAAGTAAATAGCATACAACTGCCGGAGCAAGCTTTGGTTTTGCAATAAATAACGCAACGGAAGATATTCCTAGATAATGAAATACGTAAAGGCCAAAGCTGTGATCGGACATCCACTTCGTAAAGGCATTCGAAAAATCTCCAAAACGTGCCATTCCCGAAAGCATTGCCAAAGACCCTGCATATGCATCAAGCGCGTACAAAAAGCCTCTGTTTATCGGCTTTTCAGCGTAGTTTTCGCCAAAATAGGAAACGGTGAATATCACACAAAGTGTCACAGCAATAATGATCAAAGGTACCGATACCCTCTTTAGCCTGTCTATCACGGCGTCATTTGAGAATATATAGAATCCGAGAATAAAGAACACAAAGTAAAATGCAACTCTGTAAACGGAAATAATGGGAGCATTAAGAATCTGCGCTGCTCCCCAGACAGGAAAAACAAATAGTATTATCATCCACAGAGGTGTTTTTTCTCCTGCCTTTAACAGTTTTCCTTTTTCTACTTTCCCTATCAACAAAAGTATCACACAGTAAACCCAAAGAAGTTGCATGAACCACAGCACTCCGCTTCCGGATAAAACCATAATAAAAAATATAATCGGTTTGGGAACACCTTCAGCGACAAGGCCTTCAAAACCTCCACCGATGGACATGCTCACATATCCCTGAACAAACTGAAAGAAAAAAAGTCCAATGGTTGAAGGAACAAGAAGTTTTAAGGTCCTTGACCTCAGAAAGTCTTTACCGGAATGCTGATCCAGATAAAGTCTTGCACTGATTCCCGAAACAATAAATAATATCGGCATAAACCAAGGATAAACCATATACTGAAATATGTCATAGTACTGAACCGGTAAATCGGTTATCCTGCCCAAGCCACCAAGCACTCCTTCGGCATTATACATATAGAATACGTGATAGATCACAACTATGATAACAGTAATCCAGCGGATGTTGTCCAAATAGTGTTTTCTCATGTTATTCCCACCTTTGCAAAATATTTTAACATAATTTTATTACTCCGGTAAGCCTTTGTCTACCAATAAAAATTAACATTTTGAAAGGTTTTATGTTCGAATTAATTGCTATTCTCTATGCCATATTGTCCGTGCATTGATATTGCTTATCTGACCGTTACTTTCACCTTCCTTGTACAACCATTGATGGCATATACGTAAATGGTGCAAGTTCCTTTTTTCTTTGCTGTAATCCTGCCGCCTTTCGAAACAGTAGCTACAGACTTCTTTGAAGAAGCATATCGGAATCTCAGCCCGTGGGCTTTCCCGATTGGTTTCTTCTTTTTGTCCGCCAGAATCAGCTTAGCAGAAATCTTAGCTTTTTTCCCTTTTTTTAGCACAAAACTGCTCCTGGTCAGTTTGATGGCGGTATTATTAGTGTATGTTTTATTTTTTACCCCGACCACGTGAAGATCAATGGATTCGGCAATCTTAGTGGTTTTGCCTCCTGATCTGGCAAAAGCAATGACTTTTAGCTCGTAGAATTCTGTGAGATTCAGTTTCCGGCCGTTCAGCCTGGCTATGCTGGTCTTTGTGTTCTTGCCTCCCTTTATTGTCTTGATCAGTTTCATTTTCTGACCCCATTTACTGCCGTAAACCTTATACATAGAAGCATCCGGGACCAGTCCCCATTTGACTGTGATTTTCTTTCCTTTCTGGAAAGCCCTGATACCGTTATTAATGTAGAGATTTCTTTCGACAGATGAAGGCGTGTTATCCGATGTCTGAGCTTCCGTTGTTTTTTTATCCGGTGTATTCTCAACTGTCAGTTCCCCTCTTGCCAGGGAAAGCTCATAGTTGACAGTCACATCTTTACTGCCATTTTTAATAATTACAGATGGGGTGATCTGCATGGTAGAAGTATCGGCCACAAGGGTAACATAGGCTGTATCTCCAGCTGCAAGGCCGCTAATCTCATATTGACTGGCATCCTGAGAAATGCTTCCTCCTTCTTTAATGGTCTGATTCTTTGCTGTTACCATCAGCTTCCTTTTCCCGATATCCACCTTGACAGAAGCAGGCTTCACTCCCTCATGGTTATCATCTGTTTTATACCATATATACCAGGTTCCGGCATTGCCGGCTACAGGTAAATTGGTGGTATAAGAGTCGGCAGAGGGTGCAGCATCTGATGTCGTCAAAGCATAGTACATGGTACCGCCTAGAACAGAGCCTGCATGAATCAAGGTCTGGTCTGATCCGTTATATACCAAGCCGGAGGCAGCTGTGGGAGTCTTGAAACCGGATGGATCAACGCTGGCTTTTTTAATGGTAAATGTCCTGGCCTTTTCAGCAGGCAGCTTGTAGTTACTGTTTGAAAGGGTCACGGCTGTGGCCGTATAGGTCTTTCCGGCTGCATTTGCGTCGGTCTGTCCACCCGTGACTGTTACGGTGCAGGAATCGCCGGTGATCAGGTCTCCTGCCGTTGCAGTGGGACAATGATCCTTCCCGTCATAGGCGAATTCCGTATTCTCCCAAAGCAGGCTGATTTCCTTAGGTTCAATGGTAAATGCCACAGAGGCGGTCTTTTCACCCCAGCTGATCTGTGCCACATAATGTCCGGCATCTGCGGGAGCCCCATTCAGGGCACTGCCGCTCGGTTCAATGCTTTTCGACCCGGTTGATGCATAATATGTAATGGAATCAGGTTTGGCAGCAAGGTTCTCCACCTGGTCTGAAGGATAGCCGGTGACTGAGGCTTCCTTAATATTTCCATCATAAGTGAGGGTTGCGGAATCAGGGGCATTCAGGGTGAGGGTAACCTTCTTATCTGTTAAAGCACATACTTCTGTTCCGTCGCAGCTTGCTGTAATCTGATTGGCGCTCTGACCTGTACCTGTCTCGTACGTGAAGCGGTGAACATGGTGAATCTTCAGCTCCATGCCTTCTTCTTTCACGATATAGTCAGAACTGTCGCTCACGAACCGGTCTTTATAAGTACTGGCCTTGAGATCTTCAGAGCTGTCAGAGGTAAATGTACCGACTTTCGTCTCCATGGTAATGCCGATAGAGCTTGTGCTGGTCAGGTCTCCAACAATGCTAATTGCTTTGCCAGAGGGAAGATATACATTGTTGCTAATAGTCTGCTCTCCGGTGCCGGCTGTGTTTTCCTTGATGACAGATGAGCCGGACAGTCTGAGACTGCCACTATTGTAGATACCGCCGCCACTCTGTTCGGCGGCATTGTCTGTGATAGTACCGCCCTTTATAGTAAGGCTGCCGCTGTTATTTATGCCACCGCCCGTTCCATCTGTCCTGTTTCCAAGGATGCTGCCGCCGGACATGGTCAGGGTGCCCGAATTCACCAGGCCACCCTCGCTACCGCCGGTGATGTAGCCGCCGGTCACCTGGGTGGCGCCGTCAGAGCTTGTGTCACTGACCGATGTGCCACGGCCGTTCGTCATCTTTATATAATGGGTCTTATGGGAGTCAGCGGCTGCGTCACTGTCCTTAAGAGTCAGGTCTGCATCGCTGGCAACTTTGATGACACTGCCTGAACCTGTCATCCTGATGCCATAACCATTGAGATCAAGCGTGACTTTCTTACCACTGATCGCAATGGTGCTGTCAGTCTCCAGTTGGTCTCTCAGCAACTTCAGGCTGCTTCCATCTTCCCAGTGATCCAGGGCTTCAGCCAATGTGAAATAGGAGTTGGTGTTTCCTGTACCGGTGGTCACAGTGGCTGCAGCCGGAGCCAGCTTCACCTGAATATTATTATCCGCCTCCCTTTCTGCTTTAGGGATGTATTCTATTTTGTCGCTGGTGAATTGTACCGGATCAAATTGCGCAGGATCATTATGAACTTGTCCCAAGTTGTTAGTGAACCAGCCGGGGTACTCCATGGTCAGACCAATTCTGATGTCAGAAGACAAACTATGTTGAATACTTAATCTCATTCCTTCCGTTAGATATACATTATTGGTTTCTCCCTGTGCACCCGCCGTATTGCCGGTAACAGTGTAGGGTCCTTCATACAGCCAAAATTTCCCCTTTTCAAAATATATACCACCGCCGTTACCGACAGCCGTATTGCCGGTGATAGTCCCACCAAACAATTTGAGAGTGGCGCTCCCACTACTACTAGTATCGGCGTAAACACCGCCACCGTTACCGACTGCCGTATTGCCAGTGATGGTACCGCCTTTTAATTCAAATATTCCATTTGCATAAACACCACCGCCGTCTTTGCTTGCCGTATTACCGATAATGGTACCTCCGGACATGATACAATGACCGATAACATCATCACCAGTAAGGGGGTCCAGATAAATACCACCGCCGTTTTCCGCATTGCCGCCAGTGATGTAGCCGCCCTTTACGCCTTCCGGCCGACCGCTTCCGCCGGTACGGTTTGGATTGCTGTCTACAAGATCCAATACGCCATCCTTGACATTGATCACACTGCCGGTACCGGTCATCCTGATACCGTAACCGTTCAGATCAAGAGTCAAATAATCATTTATCCCGGCACCTTTTGTTGTTACAAGAGTTTCTGCCGTATCAACGTCCGTAAGTAATTTGATGGTGTCACCGTTGTCTGACGCAGCCAAAGCACGGGAAAGGTATGCGTAATCTGTAGTAACATTGTTACGGGTCAGGCTGGCCTCCGAAGTCTTCAGAGTCAGTTCATTACCGTCTTTATATACTGCACAAGCAGGCGTATCATATTTGAAACACTCTCCTGGGTCTGCATTACTCATCTTAGCCGACCAGCCGGATGTGAAGACACCGGGAGTATTCATGGTCAGACCGATGGCTTCTGTATTGGTCAGGGCAGCAGTAATGGTGATATTTTTGCCGGATGCCAGATAGACATTGTCAGCTGTGAGACTTTCCCCTGTGCCTGTTGCATTTCCTTTGATTAGGGCGGAACCGGACAGGTTAAATGTACCTCCCACATAAAGGCCGCCGCCATTGATGTTTGCTTTGTTGCCGAGGATGGTTCCTCCGGTCATGGTGAAGGTACCGCCAGCATCAACATAAACCCCAGCGCCTGTATCTGCCTTTCCGCCGGTGATGTAGCCGCCGGTGAAGGGTATGGGGTCATTTTCCGGATAAAGAGTCGTATTAGTGTAGTCGTCTTTCCGCACCTGGGCCAGGTTGTTAGAAATGGTATATATATGTCCTTTTGCATTACAATCGTACAGGGTGAGATCTGCCCCGCTGCCCACATGGATGACACCGCAAGAACTGCTGCTGTCTATTTTGATGCCATTCCCGTTCAGGCACAGCTTCACTGTCCCGGCTGGCACATTCCATGTAGCAGTCAGGGTCACATCCCGGTTCAGATAGTAGTTGCCCGGTGCGGTGGGGAGCCTGTCCTCCAGATCCCATATAGTAAAAGACAGACCCTTATGCTGGTTACTGTCAGTATGCACAGGAACAGTACCCGTCCTAACCTCCATATAGGGGAAACGGACATAAGTTCCATTCTGTGCTGTCACATATCTTAAATCATTTTCTACATTAGTCTTTCCACCACGGACAATCACTTCGGATCCGGCGTTCAGGTTGCTGCCGCTGATTCCCATACCGGTTCCCTGACCCTGGCCAACCAGCTTGCCACCGTAGACAGTCACATTGTCACAGCTTACGCCATGGCTATTGCTTTCTTTTGCTGAGCCTGTAACATTTCCGCCGTGGATGATCAGCTTTCCATTACCTGAGTCATTGATGGAGTTTGCCGTAAGAGATCCCGAGCCCGAAGTCTGGCCATAGACATTCAGAGTGGCGTCCTTGGCAATATTCAACTGATTGATAGTGACGGACTTGTCGTCACAGAGGATCAGATTCACCGTTTTGCTGACCTTGACCGTTTTTCCTGAAAGATTGATCTGATCACCCCTGACCGCATACCAATCGTCATTCCATTCGATTGTAGCATCAGTGCCGTTCTCCACCACCTCATTGTAATTCCCCTGTGTCCGCACACTATCCTTGAAGGTGCTGGTACTCGAGTCCCACTCCTTGTAGGAGATGTCATCGCTGCGGATCTCCATGTATTTATAGCGTTCGTTGTTGTAGGCTTTGCCGGATGCCCCTGCTACACCGTCGGCAGTTTTATCCTCCGCTGATTCACCATTAGGATTAGGACCACCAAAGACCTTGAGATCATTGAAAACCGTGAGAGAGCCGTTGGGATTGACGTTGTAGGTATCTTGATTTAGTCTATAACTCCCTTCTCTATCATACCCGACCCCGATTCCCTTACCACCGGAGTTAGGAATAGGTTGTCCGGATTTACCAAAGGTTTCTGAACCACCGATCGCGGTCACATGACCGCCGTAGATCTCCACATCGCCGCCGTAACCACCGTTTTTGACTCCTCCACCATCTGAATCACCACCGCCGATGCCGGCACCATATTTGCCGCCTTGGGCTGTTACCGTTCCGCCGTAGATTTTGACTGTTCCGCCGTTGGCCATCTTGCCTCCGCCGATTCCTGCACTCTCTGAGGAGCCGTTCGCGTTGACCGTACCTCCATAGATTTCTACAGTTCCGCCGTTTTTAACACCTTCACCGTTATTGTCATTTTCCTCTTCGAAGTAGCTGCTGCCGATCCCGGCTGCATTGGTACCTCTGGCTGTGATCTTTCCCCCATGGATGATAATGTGGCCACAGTTTTGATTCTTATTTTGTTCGTATATATCATCGCCGTTTCCATCTTCAGTCATATTACCTTTACCGCCGCCGCCAATTCCCGCACTGTATGAGTTGCCGCTTGCAATGATTTCTCCGGTTCCTTCAATGCTAACATTAGACGAGCTTTTTACCCCGGGATAGATGTTTAGTGTAGCGTCCTCATTCACAATGATACCAGAGTTGAATTTCCAATATGTTCCGTCGAGGATGACCAGATTGGCTGTGCCATTTACGACAACGGGCAGGTGACTATAGTTTTTATCATAGTTCGTATTTTTATTTGTGTTGGTTATCGCATACCATCCTCCATCCTCAAAAGTATAAGTATGGTCTTTTTTCTCCACTACTATACAGTCTACTGTATCAGTTGTAATAATCACCTTTTTCCGGCTTTCATCATAGGAACATTTCTGGTATTCTACTGATACAGTCTCCTTGGTTTCCTCGGCTTTGACATTTACACCGAACAGACTCAGGCCCAGACCCAGGGCAAGGACAGCTGTGAGCATCCACAAAAAACAGTTTCTTCTGGTATTCATATCGTAAATCCTCCATCGATTTTTTACTTTTTATGACCTTTTGCAACCAAAGTGCAACCATTAATATTGTTTGTAATAAAAGAATTATATATCAATTTATCGTTTGTAGCAAACGATAAATTCTATTTAAAAAAACACCTCACTCATAACCTTTATTATGAGTGAAGGCATCTTTGCCCCAACCGCTGCCTGCTGATGTAGTTCGGGTGTAAACCTGACATTAAACTTAGTACCATTAATCAGTACCACTGCCAACTTCCAATATAGAAATAATTAGGAAAAACACGGGCTACACCACCTGATGCAGCCCGTCTGTTCTGTGATTATTTTACCTTCACTTTTTTGCTGAGTCCCTTCCCTCGGAAAAGCTTCTCATAGACTTTCTTCTTGCCCTTGGGTACTTTGATGGTCACACTAGCTTATGCCCCTTTTTTTATACTTTTCTTTCCCTTGACTCTTTCATATGAGAATCCCTCAAGAAATGCCTTCGCCCTCTCACTCTTCGGATGTGTAAAGAAGGTCTCCGGATCAGCTTCCTCAACGATCACGCCACCATCCAAGAGGATCACCTTGTCAGCCACCGCTCTTGCAAATGCCATCTCGTGTGTAACTATAACCATTGTCTTTCCCTGCTCGGCAAGTGAAAGCATTACCTCCAAAACCTCTCTTACCATCTCAGGATCAAGTGCTGCCGTGACTTCATCAAACAGCAGTACCTCAGGATGCATGATCAAAGCTCGAACGATAGCAACTCTCTGCTTCTGTCCACCTGAAAGTTTTGATGGATAAAAATCCTTTTTCTCAGACAATCCAACCTTTTCAAGAAGGGTTAGAGCTTCTTTTTCCACTTCCTTCTTATCCCTCCCGCAAACCGTTGTTGGTGCCAGCATAACATTCTGAAAAACTGTCAAATGTGGAAACAGCTCGTAGTTTTGAAATACCATTCCTATCTTCTGTCTGAGCTCGGTTATATCCGATGAGACACCATTTTCATCATTTACGATTTCATCCTTAAACCTGACACTTCCGCCTTCGATGGTCTCCAAACCATTAAGGCAACGAAGAAGTGTACTCTTACCACATCCCGAAGGACCGAGGATCACCAAAACCTCCCCCTCACTTACGGAAAGTGTGATTCCGTTTAAAACCGTATCCTTTCCATATCTTTTTTTCAGATCATCTATTTTCAATATGCTGTCTTCCATTTTATCTCTCCATCTAACTTTAGGCTAATTTCCATTTTTCTTCCAAACTTTTTGATAACCTGCTTATGGGAAAGCAAGCTATAAAATATAGTAAAAATACTGTTCCGTACATCCAAAATGCTATATTGGGGGAAGTTGTCCTATTGGCCTCTATGATCTGCTGCCCCACCTTCAAAACCTCCACAACTCCGATCATCATCACAAGACTTGTGGTCTTTATCATCCTCGTCACAAGATTGATAGAGCTTGGCACAAGTCTTCTAAGTGTCTGAGGCAATATGATCTTTAGGTATATCGTTCTCTTCTTCATTCCGAGAGATGCGGCGCTTTCAAACTGATGAACCGGAATGCTCTTTATTGCGCCTCTTACAAGATCCGCCATCTCAGCACTACCCCAAAAGGCAAAGACTATGATACTCGAAACCTCCGCATCGATATTTATTCCTAGCACCCTGGTACTTCCAAAAAACACAATGAAAAGCAGTACCATTTGTGGCATTATCCTGACTGTATTTAAATAGATTCCATATACAATCTTTAGAAATCTGTTCTTTCCCGAAATAAGAACTCCGATAAAAAATCCAAGCAATAAGCTTATCACTACCGATAAAAAGCTTATCCTTAACGCGATGGAAAGCCCTTCTAAAAGTCTTATAAAATTTGATCCTTTAAAAAGGACACTAATTCCCGGATCTTGCATAGCTAAGTCTCCTTTCCGTATAATCTCCCAAAAATGATACAGGAAGAAGTATGATAAGATAGAATATCACTAAAAGGGCGAGAGCCTCAACAGTCTTATAATACAGACCTATCAGATCCTTTGCCGTAAACATCAGATCCATCAGACTGATAGCGGAAAATACGCTGGTTTCCTTCAACAGGAAAATGACATTTGCAACTATGGAAGGGATACTTATGGATATAGCCTGAGGAAGTACCACCTTCGTCATAACCTGCCTTCTGTTCATACCAAGAGCAAGGGCACTGTCTGTCTGTATCTTATCTATTGCCTCGAGGCTACTCCTTATGGACTCCGCCATATAAGCTCCGCCCAAAAGGGTAAGTCCAAGCACTCCACAGGTTGCAGCATCCATTTTGATCCCAATCCTGGGAAGCGCAAAATACAGGAAGAATAGCTGTACCAATAAAGGGGTATTTCTGAAAAGCTCTATATAGGCTCCCGAAAGCTTATCAAGCACAGGAATCTTATAAAACCTGAAAAGAGCCGTAAATACACCCACCACCAAGGATAGCACGATCCCCAACAAACCAATCTTCAATGTAAGCCACAGAGCATCGATGTAAAGAGGCAAGTATTCTTTCATTATCTGTATGTCCATGATCTAAGCCTTCCTTCTGTCGTATCTCTTGGAAAGATAATTACCTATATACTGAAGCACCTGCATGAGAAGCACCAGCACAAATACTGTTATAAGCATTACCTTTGTCTCGTATCTGTAATAACCGTAACGGATAGCGATATCTCCAAGACCACCACCGCCGACCACGCCTGCCATAGCCGAATAACCGAGTATGGTACCTAAAGAAATGGTCACTCCTATAAGAAGAGATATCTTTGCTTCGGGGATCAGAACCTTATTTACTATAAGAAGCTTTCCCGCACCCATACTTATAGCAGCTTCTATAACTCCCTTGTCTACCTCCTTCAATGAGCTCTCGACCATGCGGGCTATAAGAGGTGCCGCTGCTACTGTAAGAGGTACAACCGTCGAAACAGTTCCGTAGCTTTTTCCAACGATCAGCTTGGTAATAGGTTGTATAAGTATCAGTAAAATGAGAAATGGAATACTTCTGGTAATGTTCACAACACCATCAAGTATCTTGTAGAGAAATGCATTGGGAGCTATCCCCGATGAATCGGATACCGTAAGCAATATACCCATTGGAAGTCCAATAAAATATCCAAGAGCTGTTGATAAAAGCACCATAAGGAGAGTCTCTCCCGTTCCGCTTAGTATCACATTAAACAAGCTATCTCCTACCATCAGCCTACACTCCTTTCCGAATCATATATAAGTCTCTTTGCCGCCTTGGAATGTGGATTCTTAAACACTCTCGATACATATCCCATTTCCTTAAGCTCTCCCGAATCAAGAACAGCAACCCTGTCGCAGATCTCTTCCACCACACTCATGGCATGTGTAATGACTACTATGGTGATACCGTATTCTTTGTTGATATCCTTAAGTATCTCCAATATCCTTCTGGTAGTTTCAGGATCCAAAGCACTGGTAGCTTCATCGCAGAGAATGATCTCAGGCTCAGTTGCAAGGGCTCTTGCTATAGCCACCCTTTGCTTCTGACCTCCGGAAAGCTGAGCGGGGTAGGCTTTTTTCTTGTCCTCAAGTCCTACCTTTTTAAGAAGCTCCAACGCTTTTTTTCTGGCTTCTTTTTTCTTCATTCCGGACACCTCAAGGGAAAATGCCACATTATCAAGTACATTTCTTTGCATTAAGAGATTAAAATGCTGAAAGATCATACCTATCTTCTGTCTCTTTTCGCGAAGCTGGGCTTCCTTCAGTTCACTGAGATCCGTACCATCTATCCTTACAACTCCCGATGTTGGTTTCTCAAGATAATTGAGGCATCTCACAAATGTACTTTTTCCTGCACCTGAAAGACCTATTACTCCAAATATCTCACCCTTTTCGATGCTTATGGATATGTCCTTCAACGCCGGAAAACTCTTGCCTTCAGATATATATTCCTTTGATACATGTTCTACTTCAATAAAGCTCATATTTCTCTCCTTTATTAATATTCCCTCTTTCGGCAAATGAGCCGAAGGAGGGATAATAAGGTTTTTTTGTGAATATTTAGGCCATTTTTTATTCAAATGGAATGACCGCACCATCGTATTTATCATTTATAAATGTCTTGATCTCATCTGATTTCAACACATCTACAAGCGCCTTGATACCGTCGTTGTTCTCATTGCCGGCTTTAACTGCCACAATATTTACATAGGTCTTTGCAGCCTCTGAATCAGAGGTCTCATAAGCTATAGCGTCCTTTCCTACGGAGAAGCCTGCCTCAAGTGCATAGTTACCGTTAAGAACTACAAGTGCAACTTCATCCTTTACTCTTGAAACCTGTGCTGCCTCAAGCTCCTGAATCTTAATATTCTTGGGATTATCAACTATATCAAGTACTGTTGCTGTAAGTCCTGCGCCATCCTTAAGTTTGATCACTCCATTGTCCTGAAGGAGAAGCAATGCTCTGGCTTCATTTGTTGTATCATTGGGTACTGCTATTGTGTCACCGTCTGCAAGCTCATCGAGAGATGCCTTTACACCGGGATAGATTCCAAAGGGCTCATAGTGAATGCCGCCCGCTGATACAAGATTTGTCTTATTTTCTTCGTTGAAGTTATCAAGATAAGGTACATGCTGGAAATAATTTGCATCAAGCTCACCGCTCTCTACAACAAGGTTGGGCTGTACATAATCCTCGAACTCTGTTACCTGAAGCTCCCAGCCCTGAGCTTTAAGGATCTCAGCTGCCTTTGCAAGGATCTCAGCGTGAGGTGTAGGTGATGCTCCTATAGTAATAGTTCCCTTAGGCTCTACATTTGTATCTTCGTTTTCAGTTTCATTTGAGGAAGTCCCGCTTGTTACTCCGCCTTCTACAACAAGTGTATCTTCGTAGTCCTTGCCGTAGGTATCAAGGAGTGTAGCTTCATAATCGGCATGGAAGAAATTCTCATTGCCAAGTGTTTTGATCTCGTCATTCAACCAATTGAGAAGGCTCTCATTTCCCTTGCTTACCGCAGGTGCTATTGTATCTAAGCTTCCGAGAGTCTCAATACCAACCTTGTAGCCGGCGTTCTCATTTGCAAATGCGATAACCTCTGTATTATCATTTGCCCATGCAACTCCTGTTCCGTTCTCAAATGCGCTCTTTGCAGCAGCGTATGTATCGAACTTCTGAAGCTTGATATCAGGATTGTTCTCAGCAAGATAAGTCTCTGCTGTGGTTCCTGAAATGACGATCACCTGATCATCTGCTCCGATCTCACTAAGATCTGTGATCACCTTGTCCTCATGTGATACAACACCAAGTGCAACATTCATATAAGGAAGTGCGAAGTCAACCTCTTCGGCTCTTTCCGGTGTTACTGTAAAGTTTGCAAGAATGATATCTGTCTTACCTGTCTTTAAGAACTCGATCCTGCTTGCAGCCTCGGTAGATACATAATTGATCTTTACTCCGAGATCCTTACCAAGTCTTTCTGCAAGATATACATCATAGCCCTGATAATCACCATTCTCATCTACATATCCAAAGGGTGACTTATCTGAGAATACTCCGATGTTGATCTCACCGCTCTCCTTGATCTCATCAAGGGTTCTGTATACTGCCTTCGAATCAGCCTTATCCTCTGTCTTTTCACTTGTATTGTTTGCAGAAGCATTTCCGCAGCCTGTAAGAAGTCCTGCTGCAACTGCAAATGTAAGTCCTAAATGTCCTATTCTCTTAAAAATACTCTCTTTCTTTCTCATAATTATTCTCCTCTCTTTCACTTTGCCTGCCGAAAAATGGTATCAAATAGAGTTTCGCTTGCGATACTCTCGTGCCGAGCGCGGTTGCACAAGCAACAATTTCCAAACGCGCGAGTGCGCATCCTCGCGGAGCGTTTTTTTAGTTTGATAGGAAACGAAGTTTCCTAATCGAACTAAAAAAATCCGGTCTGCAATTTACATTCCCGGACAAATGGCAATCTATATCAAACAAAACTAAACCGTTTATTGATACGGGGCGCAACATCGAAATACCAGCGCCCGACCATACTCTGTCCGGGAGTTAAGCATTCGACAACACATCATATTCTCTTTTGTGAAAGTTATCTTACCAAACATATCACTTCGCCTCCTTCTTAAGATCATCCGTCTAAGTGGATAACACCTGTATGCATCCCGCATCTGTGTAATTCCCCTATCGACGATAGGAATAATAACATATTAATCCTATTATGTCAATAGGTTTTACAGTATTTTTATAAAAAAATTTTTCGGTGTGGATTTTTTTCGCATTATAGGAATCGAAGTTTCTTAATAAATCAAAAAAATCGAGTAGGGGAAATGACCCCTACTCGATAATGAATAGTATTATTACTGAACCTTCTCAAGCCTTACATTCTTTATATGAATGGTGGCTGTAGAATCAGTTTTACCCATATTAAACTCTACTCTTGCCTTGTCGTCGGTCTCATTGGTCATGTCAAACTCGAACTCAAAGGTCTGATAGTCTGTAGTAAGATCAACAGAGGTATCAGGGAAATATCTGATCCAATCAACCTCAGGAGCTGTAACTGCTGCCTTCATGGTTCTGGCCTCATCTGCCTTTGCTTCAAATGAATACTTGTACTTGCAGCCCTTCTCGCAAGGCATGTTGGGCTGAACAAGCTGGATAGAATACTCCTCAGAACCTGCGTTGGTTGTAGAGATCACGATCTCTCCATCCTTAATCTCAGCAGAACCCTCTCCACCTGAAAGCTGAAGGAATTTCCAATCGTTGTCATCGGTAAGATCCTCTGCATTTGCAAAATCACCGTTGGTCACGAAGTTTCCTGTCTCGTCTGCTTCCTTGAGATTTACTACTACCTCAGGCTTTGATACATTCTCATCATAAGAATCCTTCTGGAACATTCTGACATAGTCAACCTTCATAGCTGCTCTGTCATCAAATACTGTAGAATCATCAGGTGATCCGGGCCAGTCACCACCAACTGCCACATTAAGGATCACATGGAAGGGCTGATTGAAAGGTGCGGGATAAGGCTTCTCTTCCTCACCGTCAACCTTTGTAAACCAGTCATTTGCCTCAAAATACTGCTCACCGTCGCAGTACCAACGGATTGCACCGGGCTCCCACTCTATAGCGAATGTATGATATTCGCTGGCAAAATCACCGCTTGCAAGTGTGTATGTTCCCTGCTTCTGCTTGTGAGGCTCTCCGAAATGAAGAGTTCCGTAAAGTGTATTAGTTGAGTTACCAAGTACCTCCATGATATCGATCTCACCGCACTTAGGCCACTGACCGTAGAACTGCTCGTCCTGAGGCATCATCCAGAAAGCGGGAAGGAATCCCTGTCCCTCGGGTACCTTAAGTCTTGCTTCGATACGTCCGTACTTGATATCGTGCTTGTTCTGTGTATTTACACGTCCTGACTTGTAGCTAACCTTGCCATCCTCTTCGATCTTCACGGGCTGGATCACAAGCTCGCCATCCTTTAAAAATGCATACTCATCTGTGGGCACATATTCCTGAAGCTCGTTGTTAACCCAACCTACCTCGTGCTCCTCGTAATTCCAATCAGCCTCATTTAACTTGTCGCCGTTGAACTCATCGTGCCACACCAAATTGTAGCCCTCGGGAATCTCAAAATCCACAACATCCTCGGTAGAAGCAGCTTCTTCGCTTGCTGCCGTTGTCTCTCCGCCTGTATTGCCCGAATCCTTGGTGCCACAGCCTGTAAAGCTTGCTGCAAGCATCATTGATGCAAGCAAAAATGCAGAAACTCTCTTGATACTTCTTCGCATTTTTCCTACCTCCTAAAAAATATTCATACCTCTTGGTTCGGATAGCCCATCCGAACACATCTCTTGTATTTACTAATATATGAAACTTCTTTGTTTTGATATATCATTTTCATTACAAATATATTGTTATTTTTACTATTCCTGACGAAGCGCTTCTATAGGACTAAGCTTTGCAGCTTTTCTCGCAGGATAAATACCGAAGAACAGTCCCACAGCCGTCGAAAAAAGCGAAGCAAGAAGCACAGTCTTAAGGCTTAACGATGGAGTAAATTCCATATTCGGAACATAAGCACTTATGATCCTTGCTATCAAAAATGCACCTCCGATACCGAAAAGAATACCGATAAGTCCGCCTATCAAAGTAATAAATGCAGACTCCGCCAAAAACTGAACCGTGATAGAACCGGTCTTAGCTCCCAAAGCCTTTCTGATTCCAATCTCTCTGGTCCTTTCTGTTACGGATACCAACATGATGTTCATCACGCCGATACCACCAACCAAAAGCGAGATAGAAGCTACAAACGAAACAAAGGCTGTGATCAGGTTAACCACACTGTTAACCTTATTCATTATATCATCAAAGCTTGAAAACATATAGGCATCCTTGCCCTTTGCATTGTGCTTAGATTCCAGATAAGCTATGATTCCATTACAGAGTATCTGGGAATCAGCTTTACCGTCTTTCAAAACATAAAAGGAATCATATTCACTCTCATCACTTATTCCAAGCTGTCTGCTTATAACCTTGGGATGTGTATATATCTCCACGCTGGGCGTAAGTCCAAGCATGGAAACAACTCCGCCCTTGTCTTTTGCTTTGGCTACTCCGCAAACAGTGAACTTCACAGGAAGCTTTCCGTTTAGTTTAACAGAAAATTCCATACCACAAACATTGGTGGATCCAAACATACTGATGGCACTTTCTTCTCCTATGATGGCATAGCCCTTGGAAATGTCTGCGTTGCTGTCATTATATGCTCTTCCGTACACATAATCATTATCAAGGATCAATAACCCATCAGAATTCAACGCATACAGATTGGCCTCAAAATCTCCCCTCTTGGTACTTAAATTGCCGGGATACGCCTCCTGAGTAGCCACCGCCTTTACTCCCGGTAACGCACGGATATGATCAAGATCCTCATCATTTACCATATACTTATCCTCGGACTTTAACACCATAAAAGCGATCTGCCCCTGCCCTATATCTCCAAGAGTTGTGGAGATCAGATTCGTAGCGCCCCGACCTATGGAAATAATAAGTATGACCGAAGAAATACCTATGATGATGCCAAGCATCGTAAGAAGAGTTCGTACCTTATTTGCCCAAATGTTCATCAGGGCCATTTTTATATATTCACCCAATTGTGTCATAATGATACTCCAATTACTGCTTCATGTTTGCTGTAGATATCTCAGGTGTGAAGGGGGCTCCGGGCTTCATATCCTTTGTTATGCTCTTGATTATCTTGTCGCCCTCTTTTAATCCTTCCGTCACCTCATAATAATCATCAGAAGCCAATCCAAGCTTTACATCTTTTCTCTGCAAAATATTCTGAGGATCAATTTCGAGGACATAATCTCCGTCCACATCAGAGCACAAAGCATCATAGGGAATGACCAAAGCATCCTTGGCTTCTCCGATAAACAGATAAGCCTTTGCCGATACTCCTATGTAGATATTGTCATCAGGATCGTCAAGAAGCAATGTTCCCACTATATTTCCATTACCCGTATCCTTACCGAGAAGATTGGATTCCGATGCAATCCTGCTTATAGAATCAACCTTGCCGCTATAGGTATTTCCTCCGATAACAACTCTTGCCTTCTGGCCTTCATTGACCACACCAAGGGAATCCTCGGATACTGTGAATCTGACACCTATCTTCTTAGAATCGATAGCCGTAAACAGAGTCTGACCCTCACTTGCATATGACCCTACCATAGCGGAGACATTGGAAATGATACCATCAAATTCAGCTACTATTCCGGCCTTTGCCTCATTATAACTCTTCTCAGCGTCCTCAACATCACGATCAGTCATCTCGTTGGCCACCTCGATCTGTACCCTTGAACTATTTGAGATCTTCACATCCTCGTTGGCCGATATAATTCCCTCTTCCTTGGCAAGATCAGATTGAAGCTCTGTATATTTCTCGTTCTTCGTAGCAATCTTTTTGTTTAATTTTTTCATCTTCTCAGAAAGCTCTTCAGCTTTCTTTTTAGCTTTCGGGTCTCCTGCTGCCGCTTTTGTCTGATATTCTTCAAGCTTTTTTTGCTGATCAGAAAGCTCATCATTCATCTTTTCAAGATCAGCCTTAAGTGTCTTTACCTGAGCTTTCAATCTTTTCGCCTTTGTCTTTGCAGACGCAAGCTTTTCCTTGGCTTCTCTTACATTGTCATAGGCAGAATTGTTGCTTGCCTTTTCAGATCTCGCACGAAGCTTTACCTTGTCAAGATTGTCTCCCAGATCGGATTCGTCATATACAAGTAGAATATCGCCTTTCTTTACCAGCTGTCCCTGCTTTACCCTCACCTCAGCTATCTTTGCCGTAACAGGTGATGTATAGGCTTTTTCATCTACTCCCACAACACTTCCGGTAGTAACGATCTCCTGCTTGATATCAGACTTTATAACTGTATAAGTGCTGTCTCCTGCCAAAGCACCCACAAGCTTATTCATATCGAGATTCTTTGTGAGCACATAGGGAAGAACAACTACCAAACACACAATAAGGATCACAGCAAGAATAAAAAGAAGCAGGCAACCATTCGCCCCCTTTTTCTTTTCACCGTTCTTTGCTCTGGCTCTTTTCTTTTTACCAAGCCTAGGTTCTGCTTTTTTAACAACTCCGACCTGTTCGTTGACTCCGGGCTGTTCCTTTTCTTTATTTTCAACTTCTTTTATATTTACTTCGCTCACCTAAGAATCCTCCCTCACAAAATCCTCTACTATCTTTCCATCCATGATCCTCACCACTCGTCTTGCAGTTTCAGCAATGGAATCATCATGAGTGATCAGAACAATCGTATTACCCTGCTTATTAAGTTCATCTAATATATTCATGATATCTCTTGTAGATTTCGAATCAAGATTGCCTGTTGGCTCATCTGCAAGTATAAGAGGAGGTGATGCCGCTATAGCTCTTGCGATGGCAACCCTTTGTTGCTGACCTCCACTCATCTCAGAAGGCTTGTGTTTCATTCTGTCACCTAGGCCCACCTTATTCAGAGCCTCACTTGCGAGCAATCTTCTTTTTGATCTGTCTACTCCTCTGTAAATGAGAGGTAATTCCACATTCTCAAGGGCAT
This sequence comes from Lachnospiraceae bacterium, assembly GCA_017540605.1. Classification (GTDB taxonomy): domain Bacteria; phylum Bacillota; class Clostridia; order Lachnospirales; family Lachnospiraceae; genus RGIG6919. The sequence goes on from JAFYAS010000023.1 coordinate 19,898, forward strand.
TTAGATTGGGGATCAGGTTGAAGCCCTGAAAAATAAACCCTATACTCTTGTTCCTCACATCTGAAAGTTCATTGTCAGTAAGGTCAGACACATCCCGACCATTAAGTATATATGTACCTTCTGTGGGAACATCAAGACATCCTAGCATATTCATGAGGGTCGACTTTCCCGAGCCTGAATGTCCGATAATAGCAACAAACTCGCCCTTCAGCACCTTGAGGCTCACTCCGTCAAGAGCACGAACCTCGTTTTCTCCCGGATTGTATATCTTATACATTTCTTTTACTTCTATCAAAGCATCCATAATTAATCCCTATCAAATGCAATGAGAGGCAATGTTACTTGCCTCTCATCATAAGAGTTTAAAACATAATTAATTCTTTTATTTATAAAGTGTTCCGGCCATATTTCCTATATCATCGGCAAAATCACGAAGCTTGTCTATGGTCGCATCGATCTCTTCCATCTCCGCATTCTCAGTCTGTACATTCTCACTGATAGCCGAAATCTTGGTAAGCATATCTTTAACAGATCCGTTCATCTCATTGAGAATACCGGAAATGTGATCGGTAGTCTCCTTGGTAGAGCCTGCAAGTTTTGATACCTCGCTGGCAACAACCGCAAATCCGCGTCCTGCCTCACCTGCTCTGGCAGCCTCTATACTGGCGTTCAAAGAAAGAAGGTTGGTCTGATCTGCAATGCTTTGGATACTACTGATGATACTCATGGAATCATCAACCGAACGCTCAATATCCTTAGCTGAATTCGTGATATCAAACTGTCTCTCTGTAACCTCCTGCATCTGTCTGGTAGCAGAATCTACAGTTACAGCAATATCATTAAGTCCATCGCGAAGAGACTGGATATTGGGGGCCATCTCCTCTTCAAAACGAAGTCTGTTCTGCTTTTGCTCGCTGATATCAAGGATAGTTCCTGCAGCCATAAGAGGTGTGGTCTTGTCCTTCGACCATACAACATAGCTTGATGCACGGGTCCATACCCAATGTCCGTCCTTATGCTTTATGCGATATTCCATATCGAATACTGTCGTGCCGGAAGGATCTGAAAGCTGCTTAGCCATAGCCTCTGATGCAGCTCCCACATCATCGGGATGTATCCTTACTATCCAAGACTGCATGATATCAGGGAAATCATTGGATCCGTTAAAACCAAGTATCTTCTTGAACTGATCCGAATAAACCATGGGAGAGTTGGGATCATCTATGGCATACTTAGTAAGATCCATACTCCAGCTTCCCTCAAGCATCATCTTGTCAACAGCGAACTGTCTTCTCTGACCTACCTCAAGCTGTTCAGCAACCTTGGTCTGTTCATCTATATCTGTAAATGTACCTACAAATACGATAGGAGTTCCGTCAGGCTTTCTGATACACTCACCTGCCGCATGGAAAAGCTTGTAGCCATCATGCTTAGTAAGTAAATGATAATCAATATCATACTTAGTGCGATTGGTCTTGTCAGCTTCTGCAGCACCATACGCTCCGAAAACCGCTTCCATCTCCTCAGGCTTGATGATCTTTGCAAGACTATCCAAGCTATCCTCAAGCTCTGTTTTGGAATAACCCAGCATCCTTCTGAACTCATCGGAATAAACCGCCCTTTCATTGACACCCTGCTCATTGTAATATGATGCCCATATTCCCAAATGTGTGCTGTTATTTACAGCTTCAAGCATATCCCTGTTAAGCTTCGCTTCCTTCTTTGCATCTTCAAGCTCTTCCTTTAATGCTGCTATCTCGGCCTCTAATAGCTCAACTCTTGAATTCCCCGCTGATGTTTTTCCAAACATATCGCTACCTCCCAACTACCCTTTATTATAGGATCTATAGGTTCACCAATATGTTTATTTTACCAAAAAATACACAAAAATACAACAATTATTTGTTATTTTCAGCCAAATACTCCTTCATGATCTCTACTGTCGCACTGGTTCCAAGTCTATTGGCTCCGGCCTCGATCATAGCCTTTGCTGTCTTTAAATCTCTGATTCCTCCGGATGCCTTAACCAAAGCTTCTTTTCCAACAGTTTCCTTCATAAACTTTACATCCGAGACAGTCGCTCCACCTGTTGAAAAACCTGTTGAAGTCTTAATAAAATCAGCTCCGGCCTCGATAGCTGCCAGACAGGCTCTTCTCTTTTCATCCTCAGTCAAAAGACAGGTCTCAATGATAACCTTTAAAAGCACCTCTTCTCCACATGCCTTTCTCACTTCACTTATATCATATATCACATAGTCATCCTCGCCCTCTTTTAAAGCTCCGACATTGATGACCATATCAATCTCGTCAGCTCCATCCTCTACTGCCTGCTTTGCCTCAAAGGCTTTTGCTTTTGTACTCATTGAACCAAGAGGAAATCCCACAACAGTACATACATCAACATCCGTATCCTCCAAGCAATCCGCCGCAATGGCAGTGTAGCCCGAGTTCACACAAACAGATGCGAAGCCATATTCCTTCGCCTCTTCACATAGTTTTTTTATATCAGCCTCAGTCGCCTCAGGCTTAAGATTAGTATGATCAAAATATCCTGCAAATTCCATTTTATTATCCTTTCCTAGACTAAATCATATCCTATAATTTTTTAAAAAGCACTGTGACCACAAAAGATCACAGTGCTTAATTATTTTATATTACTCTTCTGTATCATCCGAGGTAGTAGCCAACGCTTCCTCTGATACTAAAGCTTCTTCTGCCTCAGTCTCAGTAGCTTCAGCATCCGAAGTCTCATCCATATCATCAGTTTCGTCTACAGCTTCAACAGCCTCTATAGCATCATCTTCTTCAGAGAGATCGAGATCAAGGTCAATGACCTCTTCCTCCTCAGCCTCAGAGCTAAGAACTACCGAACGATAACGCTTCATACCTGTACCTGCAGGAATGAGCTTACCGATAAGTACATTCTCCTTAAGACCGATAAGTGGATCTACCTTACCCTTTATAGCTGCATCAGTAAGAACCTTGGTAGTCTCCTGGAATGAAGCAGCCGAAAGGAATGAGCTTGTAGCAAGAGATGCCTTTGTGATACCGAGCATAACCTGAGTACCCTGAATAGGCTGCTTACCCTCAGCGGTAAGTCTTGCATTCTCCTCTTCGTAATCAAGTACATTGATCTGTGATCCGGGAAGATAGCTTGAATCTCCACCATCCTCTACACGAACCTTCTTAAGCATCTGACGAACGATAACCTCGATATGCTTATCATTGATATCAACACCCTGAAGTCTGTATACACGCTGTACCTCACGGATCATATAATCCTGAACAGCACGAACACCCTTGATCTTCAAGATATCATGAGGATTTACAGAACCCTCTGTAAGCTCGTCACCGGCCTCAAGTATCTGACCGTCCATAACCTTTATACGAGAACCGTAAGGGATAAGATAGGTCTTAGCCTCTCCTGTCTCCTTGTTGGTTACGATAACTTCACGTTTCTTCTTGGTATCACTGATGGTAACCTCACCGGGGATCTCAGTGATGATCGCAAGTCCCTTGGGCTTACGAGCCTCGAAGAGCTCCTCGACTCTGGGAAGACCCTGTGTAATATCGCCACCGGCAACACCACCGGTATGGAAGGTACGCATGGTAAGCTGTGTACCGGGCTCACCGATAGACTGAGCGGCTATGATACCTACAGCCTCACCTACCTGTACAGCCTGTCCTGTTGCCATGTTGGCACCATAACACTTTGCACAGATACCGATGTGTGAACGACATGTAAGGATAGTTCTGATCTTTAACTTCTTGATGGGACCTCCATCCTCAGCCACACCATTTTCTATAATATCAGCCGCTCTCTTGGGCGTGATCATATGATTGTGCTTAACGATCATCCTGCCCTCGGCGTCAAATACGTCAACAGCTGTATAACGTCCGGTGATACGCTCTTCAAAGCTCTCAATAAGCTCATCACCACTCATATATGCCTCGACTGTCATGCCGGGAATCTCATCATCCATGCTTGCTCTACAATCAACCTCACGAATGATCAGGTTCTGAGAAACATCAACAAGACGTCTGGTCAAATAACCTGAGTCCGCTGTACGAAGAGCGGTATCGGAAAGTCCTTTACGAGCACCGTGTGCGGAAATGAAGTACTCCAAAACGTCAAGACCTTCACGGAAGTTAGACTTGATAGGAAGCTCGATGGTACGACCTGTTGTATCGGCCATAAGTCCACGCATACCTGCAAGCTGCTTGATCTGCTGATCGGAACCACGGGCTCCTGAGTCAGCCATCATCTTGATGTTGTTGTACTTATCAAGTCCGTCAAGAAGCTCCTTAGTAAGTTTCTTATCTGCTGTATCCCAGATCTCAACAACACTCTTATAACGCTCCTCGTCGGTCATCATACCACGTCTATACTGCTTATTGATATAATCAACCGTCTCCTGAGCCTTCTCTAATATCTCTTCCTTAGCGGCAGGCACTGTCATATCCGATACGGAAACAGTGATAGCACTAAGAGTTGAATACTTGTAGCCTGTTCTCTTTATATCATCAAGAACCTCTGCAGTCTTGGTTGCACCATGGATATTGATGCACTTATCAAGGATATTCTTTAACTGTTTCTTTCCAACAAGGAAATCTATCTCAGGCTTTAATGCATTCTCAGGCTTGGTTCTGTCAACAAATCCGAGATCCTGAGGTATGATCTCATTGAAGAGAAGTCTTCCGAGAGTTGATTCAACAACCTCTGATATCTCATTACCATCTGCATCCTTACCCTTTACTCTCACATTTATCCTTGAGTGAAGAGTGATCTCTTTATTCTCATAAGCAAGTATTGCCTCGTTCTTTGACTTGAAGAACTTGCCCTCACCCTTGTCCTTATACTTATCAATGGTCATATAGTAGATACCAAGTACCATATCCTGTGAAGGAACGGCAACAGGTGCACCATCTGAAGGTTTCAAGAGGTTATTGGGTGAAAGGAGAAGGAAACGACATTCTGCCTGAGCCTCTACCGAAAGAGGAAGGTGAACTGCCATCTGATCTCCGTCGAAGTCGGCGTTAAACGCTGTACATACAAGGGGATGAAGCTTAATAGCCTTACCCTCTACCAAAATAGGCTCAAATGCCTGAATACCAAGTCTGTGAAGTGTCGGAGCACGGTTAAGCATTACAGGATGCTCCTTGATAACCTCCTCAAGCACATCCCAAACCTCTGACTTAAGCTGCTCTACCATCTTCTTGGCAGACTTTATATTCTGTGCAATACCATTTGCACAAAGCTCCTTCATAACGAAGGGCTTGAAAAGCTCGATAGCCATCTCCTTAGGGAGACCGCACTGATAAATCTTAAGCTCAGGACCAACGACAATAACCGAACGTCCTGAATAGTCAACACGCTTACCAAGAAGGTTCTGACGGAAACGTCCCTGCTTACCCTTTAACATATCTGAAAGCGACTTAAGTGCTCTGTTACCGGGACCTGTTACGGGACGACCGCGACGACCGTTATCGATAAGAGCATCTACAGCCTCCTGAAGCATTCTCTTCTCATTTCTCACGATGATATCGGGAGCTCCAAGCTCAAGAAGCTTCTGTAATCTATTGTTACGATTGATGATACGACGATAAAGATCATTAAGATCCGATGTAGCAAATCTACCACCATCGAGCTGTACCATAGGTCTGATATCGGGAGGGATAACAGGAACCACATCAAGTATCATCCATTCAGGCTTATTCTCTGAATCTCTGAAGGCCTCTACAACCTCAAGTCTCTTGATGATCCTTGCCCTCTTCTGTCCTGACGAATCCTTAAGCTCTGATTTAAGCTCAGCAGCCTCCTTCTCAAGATCAACTGCCTGCAAAAGCTCCTTTACTGCCTCTGCACCCATACCAACTCTAAAGGTATCATAACCATAGGTCTCTAATGCATCCTGGTACTCCTTCTCAGAAAGCACCTGCTTGTACATAAGTCCTGTCTCCCCTGCATCAAGCACAATGTATGATGCAAAATACAGAACCTTCTCAAGAACTCTGGGAGATATATCAAGCATAAGTCCCATACGGCTGGGAATACCCTTGAAATACCATATATGTGACACAGGAGCAGCGAGCTCGATGTGTCCCATTCTCTCACGACGAACGGATGCCTTGGTAACCTCAACTCCGCATCGATCGCAGACAACGCCCTTATATCTGATCTTCTTGTACTTACCGCAGTAGCACTCCCAATCCTTGCTGGGACCGAAGATTTTTTCACAGAATAAACCCTTACGTTCAGGTTTCAATGTTCTATAGTTGATGGTCTCAGGCTTCTTTACCTCGCCGTGTGACCAACCTCTGATCGTATCCGGAGATGCCAGACCAATCTTGATGGAATCAAAGTTGATTGGCTGTTCATTTTCATTATCTCTGATATTGTTTGGCATTTTAAAGCTCTCCTTCCAATTTCCTTTTAGCAAATGAAATATTACTCTTCATCACCCATAAAATCGTCAACTTCTTCAGCGTCAAAGTCGTCATCATTTAACGGATCATCATCAATATATTCATTATCCTGATTCACAACTCCGAAGCCCTCGGTACTCTCTTCATCCTCATAAAGAGCACCACCGTTTTCCATCTCAGCCTTGACCTCAGGACTGGGCTCTATGATCGTCTCAGAAATCTTGCACTCTTCACCGTTCTCATCAAGAAGTCTTACATCCAGACCAAGTGACTGGAACTCCTTGATAAGCACCTTGAAGGACTCAGGTACACCCGGTTCAGTGATGTTGGCACCCTTGATGATAGCCTCGTAGGTCTTTACTCGTCCTACAACATCATCAGACTTCACGGTAAGTATCTCCTGAAGGGTGTATGAAGCTCCATACGCCTCAAGAGCCCAAACCTCCATCTCACCGAAACGCTGTCCACCGAACTGAGCCTTACCACCAAGTGGCTGCTGTGTAACCAGTGAGTACGGGCCGGTTGATCTCGCATGAATCTTATCATCTACTAAATGGTGGAGCTTCAGATAGTGCATGAAACCGATGGTTACAGGACCATCAAATTCCTCACCGGTTCTACCATCACGAAGCTGAACCTTTCCTGTTCTATTGATGGGAACACCTCTCCACTCTTCTCTGTGATCACGGTTCTCGTAGAGATAATCCATAACCTCATCACTTGTGGAATCGCCCCATTTCTCCTTGAAGACCTCCCAATCCTCATTGGCATAATCATTTGCCATCTCGAGAGTCTCCATGATATCTTTCTCTTTGGCACCATCGAATACAGGTGTTGATACATTGAAGCCCAATACCTTAGCTGCAAGAGAAAGGTGGATCTCCAATACCTGTCCGATGTTCATACGGGAAGGAACGCCCAGAGGGTTAAGCACGATATCGAGAGGACGTCCATTGGGAAGGAACGGCATATCCTCAACAGGAAGGATACGTGAAACGACACCCTTGTTACCGTGACGTCCGGCCATCTTATCACCTACAGATATCTTTCTCTTCTGTGCAATGTATACTCTAACGGATTTGTTAACTCCGGGAGGAAGCTCATCTCCGTTCTCTCTTGTAAATATCTTGGTGTCCATAACAACACCGAAGGCACCGTGAGGAACTCGAAGTGAAGTATCTCTAACCTCTCTTGCCTTCTCACCGAAGATCGCGCGAAGCAATCTCTCTTCTGCGGTAAGCTCTGTCTCTCCCTTAGGAGTAACCTTACCAACCAATATATCGCCGGCTCTTACCTCAGCACCTATTCTGATGATACCATTCTCATCAAGGTTCTTAAGTACATCCTCACCAAGTCCCGAAAGATCTCTTGTGATCTCCTCAGGTCCTAGCTTTGTATCTCTGGCCTCTGCCTCATATTCTTCGATATGTACAGATGTATAAACATCCTCTTGTACAAGTCTCTCTGAAAGAAGTACAGCATCCTCGTAATTATAACCTTCCCAGGTCATAAATCCGATCAGAGGATTCTTACCAAGAGCAAGCTCGCCGTTGTCAGTTGAAGCACCGTCTGCAATAACCTCTCCTGCCTCTACCCTATCGCCCTTATTGACAATGGGACGCTGGTTCATACAGTTACCCTGATTACTTCTTGAGAACTTCAGAACATGATAGGTATCTGTGCTGCCATCATCACATTTAACAACGATCTTTTTGCTTGAAGACTCAACAACTGTTCCCGCATTCCTTGCGATGATACATACACCTGAGTCTACTGCAGCCTTGCCCTCCATACCTGTACCTACAACAGGTGCCTCGGTTCTTAAAAGAGGAACGGCCTGACGCTGCATGTTCGATCCCATCAGCGCACGGTTAGCATCGTCGTTCTGAAGGAAGGGGATCATGGATGTAGCAACCGAGAATACCATCTTAGGTGATACGTCCATATAATCTACTCTGCTTCTGGCGAATGCAGATGTCTCCTCACGGAAACGTCCGGATACATTCCTATGCTTGAAATGGCCTTCTTCGTCAAGCTTTTCATTCGCCTGTGCTACTACATAATTGTCCTCTTCATCGGCTGTCATATATACAACCTCATCGGTAACGACGGGATTCTCAGGATCGGTCTTATCAACCTTTCTATAAGGAGCCTCAACGAAACCGTACTGATTGATCCTTGCATAGCATGCAAGAGAGTTGATCAAACCGATGTTAGGACCTTCCGGTGTCTCTATAGGACACATTCTTCCATAATGTGTATAGTGTACATCTCGAACCTCGAATCCGGCACGATCTCTTGAAAGACCACCGGGACCGAGAGCTGAAAGCCTTCTCTTGTGAGTCAGCTCTGAAAGAGGATTGTTCTGATCCATGAACTGTGAAAGCTGTGAGCTTCCGAAGAACTCTCTGACAGCAGCTGTAACAGGCTTGATATTGATAAGGGTCTGAGGTGTGATATCCTCAGGATCCTGTGTTGTCATACGCTCTCTTACAACTCTCTCAAGTCTTGTAAGTCCGATCCTATACTGATTCTGAAGAAGCTCTCCAACAGCACGGATACGTCTGTTACCCAGGTGATCGATATCATCCTGATTGCCAATGCCATATTCAAGATGCATATTGTAGTTTACTGATGCAAAAATATCCTGCTTTGTGATGTGCTTGGGAATAAGTTCTGAAAGATTCCTGAAGATAGCTATCTTGAGTTCTTCCTCATCATCGCCGCACTCCTCAAGGATCTGTGAAAGCACGGGATAGAATACCTCTTCAGTAACACCAACCTCTTCAGGATCAAAATCTATATACTTTGTGATATCAACCATCATATTGGAAAGAACCTTTACATTTCTCTCCTCAGTCTGTATCCAAACATAGGGAACAGCAGCATCCTGAAGATCCTTTGCCTTTTCTCTGTCAAGGACATCACCTGCAGATGCAAGTACCTCTCCGGTCTCAGCGTCTACTACATCCTCTGCAAGAGTCTTTCCTGCAAGTCTGTTTCTCCATGAAAGTTTCTTATTGAACTTATAACGACCTACCTTTGCAAGGTCATATCTTCTGGCATCAAAAAACATACCGTTGATGAGAGACTCAGCACTTTCTGCATTCAAAGGCTCTCCCGGACGGATCTTCTTATAAAGCTCCAAAAGACCATCAGTATAATTATCTGACTGATCCTTCTCAAAGCTCGCCAAAAGCTTAGGCTCCTCTCCGAACATCTCTAGGATCTCCTGGTTAGTTCCAAGACCCAGCGAACGGAGCAATACTGTAATGGGAACCTTTCTGGTTCTATCTACACGGACGCTGAAAACGTCATTGGAATCGGTCTCATACTCAAGCCATGCACCACGATTGGGGATAACAGTACATGAGTATAGTGTCTTACCGAGTCTATCATGATCTATTGAATAGTAGATACCCGGTGATCTGACAAGCTGACTGACTATAACTCTTTCGGCACCATTGATAACAAATGTTCCGTTCTCTGTCATAAGAGGCAGATCGCCCATAAATATCTCCTTGGGCTCAAAACTGTCATCAGTGTCATTCTTTACGAGTCGAACCTTTACCTTTAAGGGTGCGGCATAAGTTGCGTCTCTCTCTTTGCATTCTTCAATAGAATACTTAACATCATCTACGCATAGCTGATATCCAATGAACTCAAGACTTAATTGTCCGTTGAAATCAGTAATAGGTGAGATGTCACTGAAAGCCTCAGCCAGGCCCTCTTCAAGAAACCACTTATACGAATCCTTTTGAACCTCAATAAGATTCGGCATGTCCAGCACTTCTTTTTGTCTGGAATAGCTCATGCGCATACCCTTACCTGCCTTAATAGGACGGATTCTGTTCTTTTCCATGACGATTTCACTCCTTGAATTATTAATGAATAAAAGAAGAATAAATATAGCGTGAATGCTATTTATTCCGTCACAAGGGCGCACTTCACCCCATAATTGTGACATTCTACTACGATATCACAAATACGGATTCATGTCAATATTTAATTTGATTGTTTTGAAAAATAATAAGATTTTTTAGAGAAATATAGCGGGACGGCCATTTTGGCTGTCCCGCGTATAGTTGAAATTTAAAGAAAATATCAATTACTTAAGAGTAACCTTTGCACCCTCAGCCTCGATCTTAGCCTTGATATCCTCAGCCTCAGCCTTTGAAGCGCCTTCCTTGATCATCTTAGGAGCACCGTCTACAACTTCCTTTGCTTCCTTAAGACCAAGACCGGTAACCTCACGAACTACCTTGATAACCTTAACCTTGTTAGGACCTACCTCAGTAAGCTCTACATTGAACTCGTCCTTCTCCTCAGCTGCTGCTGCATCTCCGCCTGCTGCTGCTACTACAACGCCTGCTGCTGCAGATACGCCGAACTCTTCCTCACATGCCTTAACTAAATCGTTAAGTTCTAATACAGATAACTTCTTGATCTCTTCGATAATTTCCTGTGTAGTCATTTTAAATTCCTCCATAATAAATTCTTTTTAATAATAGTGATATTTCATATAAGGCACCAAATTATGCCTCTGCGCCGGCCTTCTGCTCTGCGATCTGCTTGATAACGCGTGCGAAGTTGGCAATAGGTGACTGAATGCTTCCAAGAAGCTTTGACAAAAGCTCTTCTCTGCTGGGGATGTTTGCTACTGCAACCATAGCATTCTTGTCATAGTATGTTCCCTCAACAACGCCTGACTTGATCTCAAGCTTGGGAGCAGTTTTTGCGAACTTTGCAAGGATTCTTGCAGGAGCTGTTGCATCAGTCTTTGAAACTGCAACTGCTGTAGGCTCTTCAAGATCTACTGACAAAGCCTCGAACTCGGTACCGCTTATAGCACGCTTGATAAGTGTGTTCTTGTATACCTTATAGGTAACATTGTTCTCACGAAGCTGCTTACGAAGAACTGTATCCTCTGCAACTGTAAGTCCGCGGTAATCAACAAGTACAACTGACTGTGCACCGTCAACCAATTCCTTAATCTCGTCAACTATCGGCTGCTTTAATTCAACCTTAGCCATGTCCATATACCTCCTTTTTATACTAATGAAACTGCACCTTGAAGGAGTGTATGTAAGAATATAAAAAACTCCCGATCCGAAGATAGGGAGTATATCATACATAAAAATAGAATATATCTTCCTCGGCAGGCGGCATAACACTTACGCCAAACGGCACCTGCTGTCTTCGGCAGCTCATCGAGCGATAGGATAACATAATCAACCACCGAAGTCAAGAAGAAATTTAAATCTTTTCTTTGCTCTATAAAAATGCAACTTACTATATATAGTAGAAACAGGCTATGATCTACACAATATTTTGTAATTGTCAGACTATTTGTATATTTTGTATATATTATCTGTTAATATTCCGTAAAATTGACAGTAGACATTTATTCTTATTTGTTCTATAATGCTAATAAGTATCACTATCGGTTTCTATGCAATTCGTATAAGGATGTACGGATTTCAGAGCGTGATTAAAAATCCATCCAGGGAAGGAGGGGAGATCATGATCAATCACAATATATACAATTACTATGGTATGGCTTATTTGCCGAAGACAAATACCAAGTATGATACTCACAAATCAAAAGAATTGAAAGAAGTGTACCAGAGCATGGTGCGCCACAACAAGCAGTCTCCTCTCTTTAAGTTTAAAATGAGTGAAGAGACTCAAAACTATGCCTTAAGCATCAAGGATGCCGCCATAGGCTTGAAGAATATCTCAAGCTTTTTAAGTGATGATGTCGATGCTGTCTTTGATAAAAAGGTCTTAGCATCCTCTGATGAGTCCGTTCTTGATGTGCGCGTGAATACCGATGATTATGACAAGCTTCCCGATTCTATGGAGCTTACCGTTCATTCACTTGCGGGAAAGCAAGAAAATCTCGGGCGTTTTGTGAATTCAAAAGCCAAGGGCATAGCCAGCGGTTCCTTTGGTCTTCATTTGAAAACCGACGGTGGCGACTATCAGATCACCCTAGGAGTTAATTCTTCCACCAGAAACATTGACGCACAGCAGGCCATAGCCGATGCTATCAACCATCAGCATATCGGACTTCGTGCTGATGTTGTCACAAAGGGGAATGAAAGTGCCCTACATATTGAAAGTCTGACAACCGGCGAGGGCAAAAATCCGGACGGATTGATCTTCTCATTTACCGAGAACAATCCGAACCAACCCATCATTAACTTTATCGGCTTAAATCAGGTTTCCGTAAAGCCCCATAATTCATCTTTTTCAATAAACGGTGAGGAGCACGAATCGGCAACCAATAGCATATCGATAAACAATGCTATAGAGATAGACCTTTTAAAGGCTTCAGACAAGCCTGTTACACTAAGCAAGGTTCCCGATACAGGCGAGATCATGGAAAAGGTTGAGGACTTTGTCAATTCCTACAACAACCTGATAAAGCTTGCCAATGACAACATGGATTCACAGCATTCCGCCAAAAAGCTTCTCAATGATATCTCAAAGATCACGAGAAGACATGCCAATTCACTTGAGGCATCAGGTCTTACAGTTGACGAAAAAGGTTACCTAAAGCAGGACGAGGCTCTGCTTGTACAAAGCAGTAAGAACGGTCAGTTCAAGTCACTCTTTAATGATATTTCGGATTTCAAGACGGATATCACCCAGACTACGGATCAGTTAAACCTCGATCCCTTAGCCTATGTAGACAAGGTGATCGTTACATATCCCGATACCTCGAAGACACAGCCCAATCCATTTGTACCATCGGTATACAGCGGCTTGCTTTTCAACAGCTACGCATAAAAAGAGCTTTGATCAAAACTGACCAAAGCTCTTTTAATATTTCTATCAACTCGCATTCTCCCTTAATAGCGTCTCCTTCGACGCCTTCTCAAAGGTTTTAAGAAATGGTAGGAAATCCTTCTCAAGACAATCAGCAATCTGATCATCATCCGCCGACTTAAGCACTTCCCCAAGCCTTATCACACATTGAGTCATCAGCTTTTTATCTATGACCTTTTTCTCTACATTGATAAGCTTCTCTGTATAATTGTACATCTCGATCTCCCAATTAAGGCCAAGTATCACAAGATTCAAAATCTCAGCCGTATCACTTCTTCTGCCATCTCTTAATTCATCTATCATCTCACAAAGTCCGGGGATAAGCTTTTGACTGTAATCAACAACCTCTCTTAATCCTCTCATCTGAAGCTTTTTATAATCAATTTCCATAGCGCACCTCCACCTGTAAAAAGGCGTTCAAACCGCCTATCCACATCCCATAGTACCCCAACTTTTCATTAAATGCAAGTTTTTAATTGCCTTTTTTTAACGATAGGAATATAATAGTACATATTTTTTACACGACTTCACTATTACTGAAGCATTTGTAGCCTGAAGCAGCGAAGCTGCCAAAAAGTTACATGCATTTGGAGGATTAAAATGGATATAATAATCGCAGGCTGCGGAAAGCTGGGCTCAACTATAGCAAGTAACCTTTCTGCTGCCGGATATGATCTTACTCTTATCGACAATGACGATACAGTTCTTGACCACGCCATAGAGGTATATGATTCTATAGCTATAAGAGGCAACTGTGCAACCCTATCTGTATTGCACGATGCAAAGGTGCAGTCAGCCGATCTGCTGATAGCCACTACCAACTCGGACGAATTAAATCTACTCTGCTGTATGACAGCAAGATCGATAAATCCCAATATTCACACCATAGCAAGGATCAGAAATCCGGAATACCACGCACAAACCTACGAAATGCGCGAGGCCTTCGGTCTTTCTCTGATGGTCAATCCCGAAAGAAAAGCAGCAAAGACCATTCATAAGCTGATACAGCTTCCGGGCTTTTTAAAGAGAGAATCCTTTGCAAAGGACAGAGTTGAGATTGTTGAGATCAAGATAGATCACGAAAGCATATTGAAGGATGTCCCTTTGACAAACCTATATAAGATTGTCAAATGCAAGGTTCTTGTCTGCGTTATCCTTAGAGAAGGAGAGGTTATCACTCCCGACGGTAGTACCATATTGAAGGAGAATGACCGTATTTTCGTTACCGCTCAAACCAACAATCTTTCACTACTACTGAAGAATCTAGGTGTGATAAGCAAGCGATCAGGCCGTGTCATGCTGATCGGTGGCGGAAATATCAGCCTTTATCTGGCACAGGAGCTTATAAAGAGTAATATCAAGGTTGAGATCATAGAACAGGATGCAACAAGATGTGAGGAGCTTGCCGGTCTTCTTCCCGAAGCAGACATAATCCATGCTGACGCAAGCAAACACTCTACCTTAGAGAGCGAAGGTCTTTCTGAGTGTGATACCATAGTATCACTTACAGGCATGGATGAACTGAATATCATTACCTCCCTTTATGCTGCAGAGCACAATGTTCCTCAGGTCATCACAAAGGTTGGTTATTCAGATGATTACGGCATTCTTGACAAGCTTCCCATAGGAAGTATCGTATGTCCCAAGGAGCTTAGCTGTAATTCCATAGTACGTTATGTCCGTGCCATGAGCAACAACGAGGGCGCCGCTGTTTCCGTTCATACCATTGCAGATGGATTGGCAGAGGCAGTTGAGTTCAAGGTGGATGAGAATACAGAAAACCTTGGAGTTCCTCTCAAAAAACTAAAGCTTAAAAAAGGTATCATCGTTGCCTGTATTACTCATCAGGAGATACCAACTATTCCAAACGGTGATTCGTACTTTGAAAAGGGTGACTCCATCATATTGATCACAAAGAGCGACAGGATTGTCCTCAATCTAAATGATATATTTGGTTAAAAGGGGGAAGAACTAACTTGAATTATAAAATGCTCAGCAAGCTTTTCTCTCAGATACTTGCTTTAGAATGTGTCTTTATGGCGCCGTCCATTATCATCTGTCTACTAGACAATGAGATTGGTCTTGCCATAAACTTCTTCATCTCCATAGTTATTATTTTAGCTGTTGCCGGTATTCTAAAATTCCTGTCAAAGAACGCCAAAAAAGGATTCTACGCAAGAGAGGGTTATGTATGTGCCGGTGGAAGCTGGATACTTTTAAGTCTTGGAGGTGCTCTTCCCTTCTTCCTTTCAAGGCAGATACCGAACTATATAGATGCCTGGTTTGAGATTGTATCAGGACTTACAACCACAGGAGCCTCCATACTTGAAGATGTTGAAAGCATGTCAAGAGGACTTTTATTTTGGAGAAGCTTTTCTCACTGGATCGGAGGTATGGGAGTTTTAGTTTTACTTCTCGCCCTTGTATCCATGGGAAAGAATAACAACGGATTTACCTTGCATCTTCTTCGTGCCGAGTCACCCGGTCCCGATGTAGGAAGAATTGTTCCAAAGATGCGTGAAACAGCTATGATCCTTTATATCATTTATCTTATTATGACCCTTGTGGATTTCCTTTTTCTCATTGCAGGAGGTATGAGTTGCTTTGAGGCCTTATGTACTGCATTCGGAACAGCCGGAACAGGAGGCTTCGGAGTAAAGGCCGACAGCTTGGGCAGCTATTCACCATATCTGATAAATGTAACTACGATCTTTATGTTCCTCTTCGGAGTAAACTTTAACCTGTACTATCTGATCACAACAAAACAGTTTAAAACCGCCATAAAGGACGAAGAGGTCAGATACTATTTCGGTATAGCCGGTGTAGCAACAGTACTCATAGCGATCAATATACGAAACCTCTATCCAACCATCGGAGAGACATTGAAGCATTCAGCCTTTCAGGTCAGTTCACTTATGACCAGTACAGGATTTTCTACTGTAGACTTTGATCTTTGGCCCAATTTCTCCAAAGGTGTATTGCTGTTTCTGATGCTCATTGGAGCCTGCGCAGGCAGTACGGGTGGTGGATTCAAGGTTATCAGATTTATCCTGCTTTTCAAATCCGGAAGACGCGGTTTAAAGCAAATGCTATCTCCCAACAAGGTTGCAGTTATCAGGATGAACGGTCATCAGGTAAACGAGAAGGTAATGAACACATTAAACATATATCTTACCGTATATGTACTTATACTTCTTGCAAGTATATTCGTTGTATCCTTTGACGGACAATCGATACTCACCAATATATCAGCGGTTCTCGCCTGCTTCAACAATATTGGTCCCGGCTTCGATATGGTTGGTCCCTCAAAGAGTTTCCACGATTTCTCGATTCTTTCAAAGCTAGTACTTATCTTCGATATGTTGGCAGGAAGGCTTGAGATCATGCCAATACTTGCGATATGCAACTTAAGCACTTGGAAAAGAAAATAATATGTAACCGTCGGTAATGAATAGTTACCTAAACAGTTACAATAACAAAAAAGAAAAAGGTCAGCCTATTCACATATTGTGAAAGGCTGGCCTTTTTTATATTTAATCTTAAAGCTTAAAGTGATTTACTTCCGTAAACAACTCATCCGTGATATCCTTACTTGAATCAGCTTCCTCACCGATCAACTTCAAAGATTCACTCATATCAAAGGTTCTGTCAGCTGCCTGAGCAACTCCCTTGGCTGCATCAGAAACGACTCCGTTCACCGTCCTTGTATAGCCTCCGATCTCATCGATACTCTGCTTGATGGTAGAGCTGATATCGTGACATTGCTTCATAATATCATTCATCCTGTCAGCGCTTTCCCTGTATGAGGCTCCACAGCCAACCAATCCATCATATCCTTTCATGGCTACTTCGTTGATAAAGTCGATCATTGCCTGAGCCTGCTTTGCCAGTTCATCCACAGCTGTTATGACCATAGACGAAACTCTCTGTATCTCTGTTGCCGCTCCTGCTGAATCCTGGGCAAGCTTTCCTATCTCCGTAGCTACTACTGCAAAACCTTTTCCGGCCTCACCGGCTCTTGCTGCCTCAATACTTGCATTAAGTGACAACAGATTGGTCTGCTTTGTGATACTCAAAATATTATCAGTAAGCGTTGAAATCTGCTCAACAGACTTTGACTGCTCAATCTTTCTTCTCATCTCAGACTCAATCTCATCAACCATATTTCTTGCTCTTTGCTGGTCGCTCTCAGCCTGTCTGCCAACAGTATCAGCTTCATGCTTCATGGAATCCGAATACCCGCTACCCTCGTTGAGCTTTTCAGTAATCTCAACAAAAGCTCCGGTCATAAGCTCCATCTGTTCATTGATCTGATTGATGGCATCCGCCGTCTCACTCATAGATGAAGACAGGCTTTCCATTGTGGAACTGACATCAGAAGCATTTTCTCTCGATCTGCTCATATTACCTGCAATGGTAGATGCAGCATTCTGCAACACATCCGAATCCTTTGAAATATTTATAAGTATGGAATGTATATATGCCAGGAGCTCGTTGATATTATTACCGATCACCTCAAATTCATCACCTGAAGTAATAACTATCTTTTTAGTCAGATCTCCATCTCCCCTTGCAAGCTCAACCACCTTATCATTTAATTTCACAAATCCTGATTTCAAAACGACGCTTATCACAAAGAGTATGATAATACCCACAACTAAAACAGCCAGGCAAACCGCTACGATGAGGGTCAAAAGGGACTTTGTCTGCTCATTCACCCAATCCACAGAAAGATCGACACAAGCAAGCCCCACCACACCATCGTCTGTTGATATGGGGCTATAGGAAGTGATATGCGTACCCCACTGATCGGTATAGGGAACCTTGTTGACAGCGGTAGCTCCTCCAAAAGCCTCATCTATCTCAGGATCATCAGCTTCAAAATCATCTCCCGGAAGTCCCGGCTCATCAGGATCCGAGTCAACAGCAAAAACCAGCTTTCCACTCTCATCCTTCTTAACTGTATATACATACTCCACACCACTGTTCTCCAGGAACAAGGTGAGAGTTTCAAGCGTAGACTGATAAGCCTCACTCTCAATATCCTCTTCAGCGTTCACCTGTTTTAAAAGTTCCCCGTCAACAGAAGCCGCTACACATCGGGATATATTCATAGCACTATCTTTGATCTGATTCACCAAGGAATTCTTGGTCTTATTATAAAGTATCGCACCTATGACCACATCAGATATGACAAGCAATGCCATGATCACAGCAAATATTCTGACAGAAACTCCCACTCTTCTTACCTTCATAACATATTCTCCTATGATAAAAAAACTCTAAAAATCATAAATCCTCAAAACTGTTGTTTACGACCACAACTACTCTGATTTTATCACAATATGAGCTTATTGTCATCAAAAATGCCTATGAATTTATCAAAATGATTGACAATAAGCTACTTCGGGGTTACACTCAGATACGTATTGTCAAAAATGAAGCACTACCGCTTCCTTTCCGATAAAACTCTTTTGGGAGATGACCATGAAACGATTATCATTTCTTATATTGATCTGTACATTTGTTGCTTTAATAGTCTCCGGCTGCGGCCATGTTAAAAGCGCTAAAAAGCTGATCAAAATGGCAAAACGGCAACATGGCAAATGTGAGGTGATTTCAAAAACAGAAACAGATGACAAGACCGTTGTGCGACTTAAGGACGAGCTCCAGGGCTTTGAATACGAGATTATAAGCTCTATGCACGATATCAATATCGATGGTTCATCCTTCGGTTCGCTTCCACATACAAGTGATACATTTTCCCAATCCTTGGTAGCCTATGTACTTGGGGATGCCAAGAATGAGCTTGATGCCATTTGTCAAAAATATAACGCCACCTACGAATCCGGCTATATTCCCCTGATCCTAATGATCACGGTAAAGGGTAAAGCTCAGGATTCAAACGCGATAAAGGTTTGCGAGGAAACAGCCTCCGTCCTCCAAAAATACAATCAGGAAAACCGTATGGACAAGATGACAGTCAATGTGGAGCATGATAACGAATGGTTCAAGGCAAAATACGGCACCTACGATATCAACAACTATGATCCCGATTACAGCTATCTGTTCTCAAGTCAGGGCTCTTCAGAAGCAAAGCATATAGGAAGCGCCGTTCTTCCGGATTGCAGATTCAGGGATAAGGAAAAAGAGGATGAAGACTACTACCTTGAGATGGCTCAGATGAAAAATAATAACGCTACTTTTGTGAGAAAGGAGAAAAAGACCTTTGCCGATACAGGGGCCTCCCTCGATATCGTGATGAACAGCATCGACGGAAAATCCCCCGAAAAAATGAGCGACCCCGTGACATTTTATTATTTTCAGGCTGACGGCAAAGAGTTTTATATCTGCGATTTCCTCGACTACAATATAAACACCTGGTACACCAACTACGATCAGATATTCCCCCAAAAATAAGGAGAACACTATGTCCAAATATGTATATTTTACCAGACACGGACGAACAGTCTGGAACGAAGAAAACAAGATCTGCGGAGCTACCGACAGTCCCCTTACAGAGCTTGGTATAGAGCAGGCAAAAGAGCTTGGAGAAAAGATACTTTCAGAAAGGCTCCATATCGATGAGATCATTTCCTCACCCCTTTCAAGAGCTTATGATACAGCAAAAATAGTCGGTGAGGTCGCTGGCATCCCCGTTCGTATCGAGGAAAGGCTCATTGAACAGAATTTTGGAAAATGGGAGGGGACGCCTAGAAATGGCGTAGATTTTCAGGCAGCGAAGCAGCATTTTGTTGATTCCTACGAGGGGGGTGAAAGCATGCTCAAGCTTGCTCAAAGAATATACAACATACTTGACGAGATAAAGAACGATCCCTCTGACAAGGTATATCTTCTCGCAGCTCACAACGGTATAGCACGAATCGTAAAATCTTATTTTCATGATATGACCAACGAAGAATTTGCAGCCTTCGGAATAAAAAACTGTGAGATAGTAAGATTTGATTTTTAGGAGTTAAAAATGAGTACCACCGTGATCCTCGGACAGATGGGCGTCATCGCCATATTGGTGTTGATAGGCGCCACCCTTTATAAAAAAGACATCATAAATAATGAGGTTTCAAAAAGCCTCTCCACACTTGTAATGGATGTCACCAATCCCGCACTGATCCTTGCATCCATTTTATCGGGAAACATGACCGCAACACACCATGATCTTATCACTGCTATGATCATCGGTGTGTGCTTTTATGCTGTGCTGGTGGTCATGGGATTCTTGCTTCCAAAGCTTCTTAAAGCCCCCGATGGTGACAAAAAGTTTTATAATGTGATGACAGTATATACAAACATCGGCTTTATCGGTATTCCGGTTGCAAAGGCCATTCTTCCCGAGAATGCCATCCTCTATGTGATCGTCTGCAATGTGATGTACAGCCTGCTTTTCTATACTCATGGCATCACCATCCTTTCAGGGGGCAAGGAAAAAATGAGCATCAAGAAGGCCTTCAATGCAGGAACCATCACTGCCATATTAAGTCTTATCATCTTCTGGTTTGGTATCACTCCCTGGTCCGTTGTCACCAACTGTATCTGCTATATCGGAAACGCCAATGTATTCCTTTCTATGACACTTTTAGGCGTATCCATTGCACGGTCAGGAATAAACAACGGCATCAAAAATCCAAGGATATGGTTCTATATGATCCTTCGAATGATCGCATTTCCCGTGGCTATATCCCTCATACTCATGGTACTTCATTTTAGCAAGATCACGATTCTTGCCATGTGCCTTATGGCGGCCATGCCGGTGGGAAATCTTCCTCTCATTCAGTCAGAAAAAAACGGCGATGATACAACATTACTCGCAGGAGCCATAACCATGACTACCATTGTGTCAATGCTGACCATCACCGTGCTTATGTCGATATTCTCGGCGATAGGATAAAAAAGATACCGCTTCAGCTACATTTATAGTTACCGAAGCGGTATTTTTTAATTTGGCCTGTATTTATCATAACCCTTAAGTCTCGCCATAGCCCTTGAGATATTGGCCTCACTCATCTTGTACTCTATGAAGCTCTGCTTCTTCTGCATGGCCTCTCTTGCACGGTCAAGGGCTTCCTCGGCTCGTTTCCTGTCGATCTCCTCAGGCTTTTCGACGGAAAATGCAAGGAATATTCCTTCATTTCTTCTAAACTCAAAGAAACCGTCAGATGCTATCGCATGGAAATCTTTACCCTCTGCATCCCTAAAGAATATCTCACCCACCTCTGTTACTGTGGTCATGGGCTCGTGATGAGGAAGAATAGCCATCTCGCCATCCTCCACCAGGAAAATGAACAACTGGCACTCACCCTCAAAAAACACCTTGTCGCAGGCTATAATTTTCAAAGAAAAAGTATTCATATCAACTACCTTGCCTTACAAAGTCTCCGCCTTCGCCTTCACATCCTCGATAGTTCCCACATTGAAAAATGCGTTCTCAGGATATTCATCCATCTCACCGTCAATGATAGCTCTAAAGCCTCTGATGGTCTCTTCCACAGGCACGAACACACCCTTCACGTTGGTAAAGTTCTCAGCTACATGGAAGGGCTGAGAAAGGAATCTCTGTATCTTTCTGGCTCTATATACTGTCTGCTTATCCGCCTCTGAAAGCTCCTCCATACCAAGGATCGCAATGATATCCTGAAGCTCGTTGTACTTTTGGAGCATCTCCTGAACGCGGCGGGCAACAGTGTAATGCTCCTCGCCAAGCACGTCAGGCTCCAATATACGAGAGGTTGATTCAAGGGGATCAACAGCTGGATAGATACCCATCTCCACGATCTTTCTTGAAAGAACCGTTGTAGCATCAAGATGGGAGAATGTTGTGGCAGGCGCAGGGTCAGTAAGGTCGTCCGCAGGCACATAAACCGCCTGAACAGAAGTAACCGAACCCTTCTTTGTAGAAGTGATCCTCTCCTGAAGTTCACCCAGATCGTTGGCAAGAGTAGGCTGATAACCAACTGCTGAAGGCATACGACCAAGCAATGCCGAAACCTCCGAACCTGCCTGTACGAATCTGAATATATTGTCAATAAATAAAAGTACATCCTTGCCGGCGATATCTCTGAAATACTCCGCCATGGTAAGTCCCGTCTCCGCAACTCGCATACGTGCTCCGGGGGGCTCGTTCATCTGACCGAATACCAGAGCCGTCTTTTCAATAACTCCGGATTCCTTCATCTCGTTCCAGAGGTCATTACCCTCTCTTGAACGCTCTCCTACACCGGTGAATATAGAATATCCGCCACTTTCAGTAGCCACATTTCTGATAAGCTCCTGAATAAGGACTGTCTTTCCAACTCCGGCACCACCAAAGAGTCCGACCTTTCCGCCCTTGGCATAAGGGGCAAGAAGATCGATGACCTTGATTCCTGTCTCAAGCATCTCTATAGCAGGACTTTGATCCTCAAACTTAGGGGGCTCTCTGTGGATACCCCAATGCTCCACATCGTCAAGCTTCTCGCCGTCATCAAGAGTATCTCCGAGCACATTGAAAAGTCTTCCAAGAGTTCTCTCACCAACAGGAACAGATATACCGGCACCTGTCGCATGAACCTCCATATCTTTATAAAGGCCCTCACTGGCGGCAAGCATGATACATCTGACCACCCTGCCTCCTATATGCTGAGCAACCTCCATCACACGCTTCTTGCCATCAAGTTCCACATAAAGAGCATCCTTGATGGAAGGAAGATTTCCATTATCAAATTCCACATCCACTACAGGTCCTGAAACCTGTACTATCTTACCTGTATTTTCCATAATGTCACTGCTCACTTATCTCATTATTTGAACTGTTTACTTTTTTCTTCTTTTTCTTTTTAAGATCTTTAGCTCCGCCTATAACCTCAGTGATCTCCTGGGTAATGGCTGCCTGCCTCACTCTGTTGAATTCTATGGATAATGATGACAGCATGGCAACCGCATTGTCTGTAGCCGACTGCATAGCCATCATCCTGGCATTCTCCTCGGCGGCAGTACCCTCAACCAGCACGCCATACATATATCCTGTGATATACTGTCTTACAAGCTTCTCCAAGATACCTTCCGGCGAAGGATTGATATTATATAACTCATCGGATTTTTCTAATCCGCCGGTTTCGGCGTTCTCTCTCGCCTTATCCTGAAGCTCATTTCTCAAAAAGTCATGAACTCCCAGTGGAAGTATCCTGTGAACCTCTACCTCTTCTCGCATGGAATTCACCATGCGTGTGCAGATGACCTTCACCTCATCAAGCTCCTCATCAAGATAAAGCTTCACGATAAGCTCTTCTATGATACGCGCCCTGTGAAGGCTGGGATTGTAGGCTGTATATACAAAGTCCTCATCCACATTGTAGCCACGGCTTTTGAAATAATTCCTTCCCACCTCACCGACTACAAAAAGCTTCGCGTCAGGAGTCTCGGAAAGCAGCTTTTCAGTCTCCTTGATAACATTGTGATTGTAGGCACCTGCCATACCCTTGTCACCGGTGATCACCACAAAACAACGCTTCTTGACAACCTCATTCTTGTCCTTTGCACGATTGTCAAAGAATATATGCTCTATCTCAGGAAAATGAAAGAAGATATCAGCAATACTCTCTTCCAACGCATTGAAATAGGGCTCAGTTGCCGCCAGACGGCTTTTAGCCTTTCTAAGCTTCATAGAAGACATCATATACATGGCATTGGTGATCTTCATGGTATCACTTACGCTTTTTATTCTGTTTTGAATCTCCTTAGCACTTGCCATAAGCTATCACTCTTCTTTTGATTCCTTTGAAACTTCCTCGTATTTTTGCTTGAAAAGCTTTGCTGCCTCGACGATATCAGCCTTCAATTCATCCGTCAGATCCTTGCCATTTTCAATGGCACTTATCAGATCGCTCTTCTCGTCAGCAAAATATTGAAGCATCTCTTTTCTAAAGTCCGCCACCTGCTTAACCTCCAGATCACTGAAGATATGAGCATTGGCAGCAACCAGGATCACTACCTGCTCTGCCATGGAAAACGGTCTTCCGAGAGGCTGCTTTAAAAGCTCCATCAGAGCCCGACCATGAGCTAATTGTTTCTTTGTATTCTCGTCGAGATCAGAAGAAAACTGGGTAAATACCTCCATCTCGCGATACTGGGCAAGATCGATACGGATACTTCCCGCTGCCTTCTTCATAGCCTTTGTCTGAGCCGCTCCACCTACACGGGATACGGAAAGTCCCACATTGACCGCAGGTCTCTGACCTGAGAAGAACAACTGGCTTTCCAGATATATCTGACCATCTGTGATGGATATAACATTCGTCGGTATATAAGCCGAAACATCTCCCGACTGAGTCTCGATGATGGGAAGTGCCGTAATTGAACCTCCACCTGCCTCGGGAATAAGTCTCGATGATCTCTCAAGAAGCCTTGAGTGAAGATAGAATACATCTCCGGGATACGCCTCACGTCCGGGTGACCTTTCAAGCAAAAGAGAAATAGCACGATAAGCCACCGCATGCTTTGAAAGATCATCATATATCATCAATACATCCTTGCCCTGATACATAAAGTATTCAGCCAAAGCCGTACCGGAATAGGGTGCGATATACTGAAGAGGAGCCGGATCCGAAGCGGTAGCCGCAACAACTATGGTATATTCCAATGCTCCGTGAGACTTAAAAGTATTGACAAGCTTCGCTATGGTTGAAGCCTTCTGACCTATGGCCACATAGATACAGATACAATTCTTACCCTTCTGATTCAAGATGGTATCCATGGCTATAGAGGTCTTACCGGTCTGCCTGTCTCCGATGATCAACTCTCTCTGACCACGTCCGATAGGGAACATGGAATCAATGGCAAGAATACCGGTCTCCATAGGAACACCTACTGATTTTCTCTCAACTATACCGGGGGCGGGATTCTCAATGGGTCGATATCCGTCAGCATCGATCTCCTCGCCACCGTCTATGGGTGCTCCAAGGGCATCAACGACTCTTCCAAGGAAATGCTCGCCTACAGGAATACCTGCCATCTTCTCAGTTCTGATCACCTCAGAGCCCTCGTGGATCTCAGTGTCTCTTCCGAAGAGGATGATACCGATCTCATCCCTCCGAACATCCTGAACCATACCCTTGATACCGCAATCAAACAATACTATCTCACCATAGCAGGCATGCTCGATACCTTCTACTGTTACGATACCGTCGCCTACCCAGGTCACATGACCGATCTCTTTGTCCACAGCCTGAAGCTTAAAATCTTCAACACTGCTTCTGAGCACTGAGATAATCCTGTTCTCATCAAAATCCTTGCCCTCAAACTGAGAGATGGACTTTGTGAATTCTTTTTTCAACTGTTCAATACGACCTTTCTCACTCCAGTCGTATTCATATCTGTCCATACGAAGTATGAAACCGTTCTTAAGACTCTCATCCTTCGTAAGCACAAGCTCAATATCATCCGTGCCATGCTTTTTGGCAAGGAAGGCCTTCATTCCGGCAAGCTGCTCATCTGAAGGCGGTGTAACATATATAAGCTCTGCCTTCATCATTACTCACCTGCTTTATTCAAAAATTCATCATAGAGAGACTTATCTATACCCTCTGCTGCCTGAGCTCCGACTACCTTTGCTGCAGCATCGAGAGCAAGATTTGCCAGGTCTTTTTCTGCAGACTTGATGATCTGAGCCTTTCTCTTGACCGCATCATCCTCTGCTGCAACACGTATCTCCCTGGCTTTAGTCTCAGCCTCTGACACAATACGCTTGTACTCTTCGCCGGCAGTCTTCTTTGCTTCAGAGATAGTCTTTCTACTCTCCTCCTCTGCCTCAGCCAGATTCTTCTCATATTCGGACTTGATCTTATCAGCCTCACTCTTTGCCTTGTTGGCCTGATCTAAAGCTTCATCCGCCTCCGCCTGTCTCTTCTCGATGATAGCGAGAACAGGCTTGTAGAGAAATTTCTTCATGAGAAAAGCAAGTATGAGAATATTGAGTACTGTAAAAATCAAATTAAAATCAATACTTAACATGTATCTTACCAGCCTTTCAACCCTTCAACATCATAATGATCATAACAGCGATAACAAAACAGTAGATAGCAGTAGCCTCTGCCAAAGCTGAACCGAGGATCAGGTTCTTCATGATCTTTCCGTCTGCTTCAGGCTGACGAGCAACAGCCTCAACCGCCTTGCTTGTTGCGATACCGATACCGATACCACCACCAAATGCACCTAAAACCGCAATACCTGCGCCAATAGCAACCAAACCGTTCATAATTAAATCTCCTTTTATTCTTATTCCGTTTCAATAGCCTCTTTGATATAAAGAGAGGTCAAAAATACAAATACATAAGCCTGCAACAGTCCGTCAAACAGATCAAAATACAATGAGAACAGTGCCGGAAGTGCCGCCTTGGTCACCATAGTCTCGATGAGCTCCATGATAACAAATGCACCGAGCACATTACCGAAAAGTCGCATACATAGCGACAACGGTCTTGTAAAAAGATCCAAGATGTTAAATGGTGTAACTATCGCAATAGGCTGTGTAAAGCTCTTGAGCCATCCCTTTACGCCCTTAGCTCTTATTCCCGCGATCTGCACAAGCATTATACTCATGACTGCCAGTGCAAGAGTAACATTCAGATCCTTTGTAGGGGGCTTGAATCCAAAGATACCGATGATGTTCGAGACACCCAGATACAGCATGACCGTAACCAGATACGGAACATAATCCTTTCCTTCCTCTCCTACCATACCTTCCACAAGTCCAAAAAGCTTGGTCACGATAAGCTCCGTGACAGCCTGCTTCTTTCCAATACCTGTGGTCCTTAACCTGTTGGTGAGAATAATAGCGATAATTACGAAAAAGGCCATGATGATCCATGTGACTACGGTAGATTCCTTGACAGGAATACCATTACCAATAGGTATGGTGAACACGGTCTCACATTCAAGTGCTTCAATGAGCTCCTTAACCTTTTCCTCCAAAATATCATCTCCTTCCTGTTTGAGAATACGGGCTTATACTTTATTGCCCGCAAGCATCTTTTATTTTAACTCTAATGCTCCGAATAAACAAGTATTTTCCAATTCTTCCGCAGTCAAAGGCTTGCTGTAGAAAAATCCCTGCATAATGCGTATACCAAGCTCTCTCATCAATTCAACCTGTGCCTTGGTTTCGATACCCACAGCCACAACATCTACCTTGAGCTCCTTTGCCAAAGCCAAGAGAGCATGGATGATCTCGAGCCTCTTTGGATTTCCGATACCCTGGGGGATAAGAGCTCTCGAAAGCTTGATGATGGAGAAACCACAATCACGGATATAAGAAAGATTTATATCTCCGCCACCGAATTCATTCAATGAAAGAGTATAACCAAACTCATGGAATGTATGAAGGGTTTCCTTGGCTGATTCCGCCGCACCCATCATAACCTCGTTGCTCACATCAAGTATGATAGAAGCAGGATCAAGCTTCCAAAGCTCTACCGCACCTGCAAGATTCTCTATAAAATCCGCATCCAAAAGCTGTAGCGGAGCCAGATTGATAGTGGTAGTAAGCTCAAGACCGTATTTTTTATTCCAATCATCAACCTGCTTAAGTGCTGTAAGTGCGGTCCATATACCAAGCTTACTCATAACGCCGCTTTCCTCAGCTATTGGTATAAGCTCTGCCGGAGTACAATCCTCAAGTCCCGGTATCAAAAGACGCGGGAATACCTCAACACCCACGATGGTTTCCTCATTCACATCATATTGAGGCTGAAAATGCAAAAGGAAATCCTTATCCGGATTAGCTTTTTTCAGATGCTCCTCTATCTTTCTCCTACGCTCAACATTTACCACAAGGCCGGCATCGAAGAAACGAAAACCATCTCTGTTCTTACTTCTCTTAACCGTATACATGGCGGCATCTGCATATTGCAGAAGATCCTCAGGATTGGTGGAATCATCGGGATAAATCGATATTCCTATACTGCCTGAAAGTCTGAAGGCAAAGCTATCAAGGATCAGAGGTTCATTAAAAAGTCTCTGCAAGGTCTTTGCAGCCGCTGTCACATCCGCCCTATCCTTTACATCAGCGCAAAGAATAGCAAATTCGTCTCCACCGTTTCTTATGGAAATAAATCTTTCAGGTAGTTCTCTCATACGCCTTCCAAATTCCTCAAGGACACGGTCACCCATCTCATGTCCATAGGTATCATTTACAGGCTTGAAGTGATTCAGATCCACTTCAAAAACAGCAAAGCTCTTCTTCTCTTCCTCTGATTCCTTAACCAATATATCAAACAAATGCATACCATGACGTCTATTATAAAGTCCTGTCAAAATATCTGTAGAGGACAAAACCTTCAGATTTTCATTTGCCTTTTTGAGATCATGTGTCTTTTCAGCCACCTGTGCTTCAAGGGAGGTGTTAAGCTCCTGCTGCTTGATCAAAAGCTTTTCATTCAATGAACTGTTTTGTAACAGCGCATACATGATAAAGTAAGCTAACAGAGCAATGATAATGTACGAAAACTCAGTTCGTGAAAGTATATCGGCAACACGAAGTGCCGCTACCGCAATGATCAAAAGAGGGATCAGGATACGTACATAGATCATGCGTCTCTCCTTCTCACCGCCCTCCTTAAGCCTATATACATATTTGATATTGGATTGAAAAAGAATCCCCCAGGCAAGGCCCAACATAAAGAACATATAGAGGACATCAAAATAAATGCTCTCAGCCTCCTTGCCGATAGCCTCCAAATATGAATATCTGAAATCAATGAGAATATAACCAAGAATACAGATTGGTACGAGATTGGTTCCTCTTAAAAGGTTCTTTGCCCCCACCATATAAAGGATGTGAACACCCACTACAACAATAACGATATTTACAAAGAAATAAAGATATGCCCTAAGGGTCGCCGGATCATTTTCTACAAGTCCGCCCGATGCCTGGACAAGCTTTGCTACAACAGAAAAGCTTGCAACGGTAAGTAAAAATGTATTCGCCGCAGTTATATAAAGATTGGTTTTCTTAAGCTTTATCATCAAAAACACAATAACAGCAGCACCATATAAATAATTGGGGATAAGATAGATAGCGCGGACAAGCGCATTTCTGGGCTCCTCAAGCCCGAAATAAAAATCATTGATAAAAAGGATCACATCAGCCACGCACCAGGAACCGATACCAAGAGCGCAAGCTATGGCGCAGATACGAAACTTTCCAAGATCAGGCAGAGAAAGCAAAATCATCACAACACAAATAAACGTTGTGAGTGGAGAAAAAAGCTCGATATAAAATGTATGTCCTGCAAAGGTTGCAACCGCAAAACAAATATATAAAACAATTGAAAGTATTGCAAATGCGAATCTGATCTTCTGTCTCATAGATCCCCCTTAATTCGCCGATTTAGAATAATAATAATGACATTATATCACTAAATCCTCCGCAAATAAAGAGTAAGTGTTTGGTGATCATTCACCAAACACTTAACAAAAACCTTTATTGAACAAATGCCTCTTCATCCACAGTAAGCTTTTCAAATTCTCGAAGAGCCTTGGCCGCTGCCCGTCCCACCTTCTTCGGAACGCTTATCTGAATGGTGACATATTCATCACCGCATTTATCGGAATTCATAGACTTGACGCCCTTTCCCTTAAGCCTTATCTTGCTTCCGCTCTGAGTTCCTGCCGGCACCTTGAAGGCCACATCTCCTCCAAGAGTATGAAACTTCACTTCACCGCCAAAAACAGCCGTGGTAAATGGGATATTCGCTGTAGTATATACATCGAGCCCTTTTCGCTCCCAACCGGGCTTATCAAGAACCTTTATCTTTACGAGCAGATCTCCTGCAGGACCTCCATTTGCTCCGGCAAGTCCCTTTCCACGAAGTCTCAAGGTCTTTCCATCCTCAATACCCGCAGGAATCTTTACCTTCAGAGTCTCAACCTTGCCACCTTTTGAATAGCGGATGACCTTCTCGCCACCATAAATGGATTCATCAAATCCGATCTCCATCTCATAATTATAATCTTCTCCTCTGGTCTGCCTCTTTCTTCCAAAGCCACCAAAGCCTGACCCGCCGCCAAAACCGGAGCTTCTTCCTCCACCAAACATACTTCCGAAGATATCTCCGAACATGCCCCCCATATCTCCGCCTTCAAAGTGGAATGTGGTTCCACTGCCATCGGTATAGGAACCGGTCTGCCCTCCAAATCCACTCGCTCCGGAAAAACCTCCAAAACCTCCGAAATTCCTAAAGAATTCTGAAGCATCACCTGCATTAAAGCCCTCACCGAAATCCGCTGTACCATAGGTATCGTACATTTTTTTCTTCTCGGGGTCGGAAAGCACATTGTAAGCATCCGTGATCTCTTTAAACTTCTTTTCAGCGTCCTTGTCTCCCGGATTCATATCAGGGTGATACTTCTTCGCCAGCTTTCTATATGCACTTTTTATTTCTTTTTCGTCGGCGCCTTTTTTTAGCCCCAACATTTCATAATAATCAACTGCCATAGCCATTCACCCTTACCAAAAATCTATCTATAGTTATAAAGCAAAATCAGGTTATTTGCAAGTATTTGTAAATAGAACGGGAATGCCATCAGCACCCATCAAGGTGGAATACGCATTCCCGTCTGTTTTGAGGAAGTCCCGTTTAAGAGAGATTATTTATTTACCAAACCTTTAACCTGCGATCTGAATAAATGTATTCTTCTTCTCAGGCTCCGGCTTGTTGGTCACAAGATCAAGTGTCAATACACCATGCTTGAAGTCGGCCTTGATATCCTCGGGCTCAACTCTGTCGCCTACATAGAAGCTTCTCTGGCAAGCACCCTCACAGCGCTCTTTTCTAACATACTTGGTCTCTTTGTCTGACTTGTCCTCGGTTATGCTCTTTTCAGCCTTCACTGTCAGGTAGCCATTTTCAAGCTGAACAGATATCTCATCCTTGGTAAATCCGGGAAGATCCATAGCAAGCTCATAGCCATCCTTTGTCTCTTTGACATCGGTGCTCATAATGTTCCTGCCTCGTCTTCCGTAAAGCTTCTTCTCAAGATCCTTCATATCCTTGTCCTCAAAGAAGGGTACTCCGAACCAGTCATCAAAAAAGTTGTTTTCCCATACACTTGGCATCATCATAAGTCATTCCTCCTAATCTAAAACCGTGAGTGTTTTCGCTCATCGGGTGTAGCGACTCACTATTAAGTCGTTGTTGTTTTGTTCTTACAATGATGTTATAGCACATTTGTTAGCACTCGTCAAGAGTGAGTGCTAGCAAATATTGTGAAGATTTTGTGAACTGCTCTCAAAACCGCATAAACAGAGGACAAAACCCTATTTTCTAAGGTTTTGCCCTCTTCTATGATCAGATATCTTTAACCACTATTGTTGTGAGATAACTTATATTCTCATCCATTTCAAATGCGCTTTGGTACTGCTTCTCACATTCCATACCACAATGAGAAACTGCCTTCACGCTTATCTGCCCTTTTTCCTCGAGTCGCTTAAGTCTTTCAAGAAGCTTTGGAAACTGTCTTCCGTTCTTCATAAAGATCTTCGTTCCGGGAAGCTTCAAGGCCTCATCCACATCCCCGGAACCGGGAATAATGTGTATCTCTTCATTTTTTTCAGCCAGGCTAATATTTAGTGCAGCAGCAGATGCTATAAAAGCAGGTACTCCGCTTATGATCTGACACTCTACACCCTTATCCTTTAATATCTCCGCCACATAGGTGTAGGTGGAATAGATGGATGGATCTCCGATAGTGAGAAACGCAATGTCTTCACCGCTTTTACATAACTCAAGGAGAGCAGCTGCGGTATTCCTGTGATATTCATCAAGAGCCTGTTTATTCATGCTCATGGGAAATTCAAAAGCGACAAGTTTTTTTTCATCTATCTCCGGAAAGCTTTCCTTCACGATCTGATAGGCCCTGCATTCTTCCTTCGGTGAAGAAGGGAGTACGATAGTATCGCACTCCCTAATGATCTTTAATGCTTTTATTGTGATAAGCTCCGGTGATCCGGGTCCAACACCCACACCGTAAAATACTCCTTGCATCATCTACACACCTTCATAGTACGTCACATAATTGCCCTTAACTTCCTTGCTCTTGTAGGTACAATCGTCAGCGCGTTTATAAAGAACCTCGAAGGAATAATCATCATCAGGTCCGTAGAAGGACACTCCCACGCTGACCTCTATCTTTCTTCCCTCGAGCTCGGGAATATTGATCTCATCAACAGATTTCAAAAATCTCTTGATAACATTCTCGCCACCGGCCTTGGAATAGATTCCCGGTGCAAATACAGCAAATTCATCTCCACCAAGACGCATGGAGATGTCATTACCACGGAAGGTATTTCTCATACATTTACCTATGGAAATGATGACCTTGTCGCCAACAGCGTGACCAAACTTATCATTGATCGACTTGAACTTGTCCACATCGAGGAGAAGGAACATACCCCCAACACTATCCATAAGGAGCTTTCTGATCTTGCTCTCTCCGCTTCCTCTATTGTTGATACCGGTCATACGATCAGTCTCCGAAAGGTAGAGAAGCTTCTCACGCATACGACGTTCTTCGTCAATGATCTCCAAAAGCCACAGGATAGTCTCAAGATTACCCTCTTCGTCTCTCTCGGCTGCAATAAATCTTCCCCGCGCCCATCGTCCCGTATTGGCAAGGAACTCAATAGTCAGGGAATTGCATTCCTTCATCCTGTCAGGAAGTGTCCAATAATCAACGAATTCCAAAACCTCTTCCTTCGACCTGTCATCGACGAACTCTTCTATGGATGAAAGCATAACATTTCTTGCATTGTCGGGACCTGTTCCCACCATCTCATTCATCTTCTCAGAAACACAGCTGATCACCTCGAAGGTATCGCTTTTTAGATGAACCTTGTAAATGGCATAATAAACAGATGACATAGCACCGAGATTCACATTGAAATCCTCTGCATCCAGTCTCTTTGATGAAATATTCAAAAGAACGCGGAAAATGATAACAATACCTATGATACCGACCAATAGATCTACCAATATGAATAATACTATACTTTTTAATATACGATTGGATTCTACTATGGAAAATGCAAACCATCCGCCACCCATAGCTTCAGAGAATACAATGAAATCACCCTTGCTTGTAGAATAACCGAAACGAGACTTGTTACCGCTTATGATAGTTTCTGCGAAGCTCTTTTTTGATTCACTGTCCCCGTTGAGATAATTCTTGCCGAGCTCAGCGTTCTCAGAATGGGTAACTATGGTTCCATCCTCATCTATGATTCCCACTCTGCAATCAGAATTAGCCTTCATAAGAGCCTCTGTTTCTCTCTGAAGATCATTCATATTGAAATCAATGGCAAGCACGCTTTCTCCGTCATCAAGAAGCTTTGCGATGGTCATAGTAATATTGCCGGTACGAGAATCAATATATGGAGCCACATATACGATCACTCCCTTGGCAGCTATAGCCTCCTTGTACCAAGGACGCTCCTTCGGTTCATAGTCATCATCGGGGATCCAGCCAACTCCATCAATAAAATTCCCGTCGATCAATCCATAGAGTCCTTCTGTCTTATCCGCAATATTCTCATCAAGAGAGTTCATCTCTCTGACAAAAAAAGCTTTGAGAGTCTCAAAATCATCTCCATCGGCAAGCATACGTTCAATATTGTCGGCCGCTGAATCTATACAACGCACACCATCCTGAAGAAAGCCCTTAAAAACTGCAGAATACTCTGACATCTCAATAGTTCCAAGGTTGTTGGTATTCTCGGTAGCAAGCTTGACCATCATAGAGAAATTGGCAAAAACAATACACAAAAAAATGATTGGAACAAGTATATACGGAATGATATGCTTCCAACCCAATCGATTAAATATATCCCTTGCTGTCCTTCTTTTTCCTGACATTGAATCCTCCCAAGAATACAAGCAACGAACGCTTGCCCCTCATAATTCACAGATAGAATAATTATACTTCATAACACCTATAATTACAATAGTGAAAGCCAAAAAAGGCACCATCTATGCGGTGTCTTTTCTGTTCCTCTCCCACCTGATAAATGCCACTCCTATGATGATCACATATCCCACGATACTCATGGGAACAGGTATCTCATCAAGGAAGAGCATCCCCCAGATAGCAGCAAATACTACCTGCATATAGTCGAACACAGAAATATCCTTTGCAGGAGCGAATTTATAAGCAGTCGTGATGGAGAATTGTCCGATGGATGCACCGATACCTGCAAGTATCAGACATCCAAGCTGCCAAAGCGCCATATGATGATAATCAAAGATCAAAAACGGCAGAGTCACAAGACAGGAAAAAACTGAGAAACACATCACGATCACAGGAGTTCTCTCCTTCTTTTTTCCAAGTCTTCTCACAAATACGTAAGCCGTACCTGCACCAAATCCTCCATATGCACCTAAAAGCGCGGGAACAACCGCGATATTGGTAGTAGGTCTGATTATAAACAAAGCTCCGATAAAAGCGATGATAGTTGCTATGATATCAAGCTTTGAAGGAACCTCTTTAAGAAGAGGGATCGATACAAGGATCGCAAAAAAAGGAGAAAGCTTGTTGAGCATATTGGCATCCGCTATACCAAGCCTGTCTATAGCGTAGAAATTGGCGATAAGTCCTGAGGTTCCGAAAAGGCACCTGAAAAATATATCTCCCCAGTTTCCCTTTCCTACCTTGAAGCCATCCTCCGATCTTACTAAAGTGACAAAAGCGACCACAGCAGCAAATGCATTTCTGAAAAAAGCCTTCTGCATAGTAGGCAGATCCCCTGATATCCTCACAAAAAATGTCATCAGAGAAAAGCCAAAGGCCGCAAAGATAACGCACATTATTCCCTTTGTATGATCATTTAGCTTCTTAAACATCAATCTTCCTCATGAAAAAATCTATATATATTTTCAGCAACCTCTGCTGTGATCTTGGAGCATTTTTTAAGCTCCGAAGCGGAAGCATTCCTTATGCCCTCCACATCCTTGAAGTGATGCATCAATTCTCTTCTTCTTTCCGGTCCCACACCCTTGATATCATCAAGTATTGACTTTACCTGGGATTTGTCTCGAAGTTGCTTGTGATAGGTGATAGCAAATCGGTGTGTCTCGTCCTGTATCCTTGTCACAAGGTTGAAGGCCTCACTCTTTTTAGGAAAATCAACCTCTTCATTGTTGTAATACAGGCCTCTTGTCCTGTGATTATCATCCTTCACCATGCCCACTACTTTTACGTTGAGCTTTAGCTCTTCAAGCACCTTTAGGGCAATATTTACCTGTCCCTTTCCACCGTCCATCAGTAAAAGATCGGGCAGTATATCAAAGCGCTTATCCGTAAATCGTCTTGTCAAAACCTCTTCCATGCTCTTGTAATCATCGGGTCCGGTCACGGTACGAAGCTTAAACTTTCTGTAGTCACTCTTTTTAGCTCGTCCATTTTCAAAAACCACCATAGAGGCAACGGAATTGGTTCCGCTTATATGGGAGATATCGAAGGATTCCATGCGATTTAGGCCCGTAAGTCCCAAAAGGTCCTCCATTTCTTTAACTGCACCTAGTGTCTTTTCCTCCCGTCGCTTGATCTTTTCAAGATCCTGCTTAAGGATCATCTCGGCATTTTCATGGGCAAGCTCCATAAGTCTCACCTTTTCACCCCTTTTGGGAGCAATGATATGGACCTTGCTTTCAAGCCTTCCGGAAAGCCAATCCTCTATGACCTGATGTTCAAATATCTCCTCCTCGATAAGTATCTCTTTGGGAATGTAGGGTGTTCCGGAATAATATTGCTTCATAAAGGCATTTAAGATATCCGACGCGTTCTCACCCTCACTGCCCCTCATATGAAAATGCTCTCTTCCGAGTATTTTACCCTCTCTCACAAAAAATGCAACCACTACCGCTTCCTTCTCATTCATAGCTATAGCTATCACATCTCTGTCAGATGAATCGGAGCTTGTGATCCTCTGCTTTCCTGTCACGTGCATGATACTGTCTATCAGATCTCTGTATTCTGCCGCCTCTTCAAATTCCAGCTCTGAAGCCGCCTTATTCATCTTCTCTTGAAGCTCGGAAAGAACAGGCTTATAGCCTCCCTCCAAAAATGCAAGCACCTTATTTACATTTTCCCTGTAGGTCTCTTCGCTTATCAATCCCTGACAGGGTGCATCACATTGGTGTATCTGATGATAAAGGCAGGGTCTTGATTTTCCAATATCTCTAGGGAGTACACGGTCACAGGAGCGTATGTGATAAAGCTTTTTCAAAAGATCAATGGTATCCTTGACTGCCGCCGCAGAGGTAAACGGGCCATAATACTTACACTTGTCTCTCTTCATTTGTCTCGAGAGCATGATCCGCGGAAATGCTTCATCTACTGTGATCTTTATAAAAGGATAGGTCTTGTCATCCTTTAGCATGGTATTGTAGCGGGGGGAATGCTCCTTGATAAGATTGTTCTCAAGAACAAGAGCCTCAAGCTCGGAATCAGTCACAATGTACTCAAAATAGGCGATATTCGCCACCATCTTCTCTATCTTCGGAGTTCTTGTCCTGCTACTCTGAAAATACTGTCTGACACGGTTCTTTAGCTTTATCGCCTTTCCCACATAAATGATGGAATCATCCTTTGCATGCATAAGATAAACTCCCGGTTTTTCCGGGAGTTTTTTAAGTTCTTCTTCAAAATTGAAATCTGATGCTTTGTTATCCATAGGGTTACTATACCACAAGAAGTATCACCTTACAACCCATCCCTCTCCTGCTTTTTCTTAAGAAGAGCATTGGTATCGAGTCCTGTCTTTTTCGGTTGCTCTTTTGCTTTCTTCTTTGTCTCTTTCTTTTGCTCTGCATTCTTAGGAGAAATATCCGTTTTCTCTTTAACTTTCTCAGAGACAATGGTCTCAACCTTTATAGGCTCTTCAGCAATCTTTGAAGCTCCTTCCTTGATCTTCTTACTCTTTTTTTCAGGCTTCTTCAGATCAACCTTTTTGACCACAGCATTCACCTTTTTAGCAACAGGTGCAAAAAGCTCCACATTCAATCTTCTCTCAATGATATCTATCATGATTAGGATAAGAGCAAGCATCAAAAGCCAGTCTGAGATATTTGCCTGTACCTTTGTCTTTACATTGATAGGCTTAAATACAGTATCATCTACAGTGAGCTCCTTGCCACCCACTAAGGTTACAAGCTTATCCATATTCTCGGCGCTGTCGTAGAAGCGATACTCTGCAGAATACTGAAATGCTGTGGCAGTATTTAAGTTTCTCACCACCTTGTCACCTGACTTGTTGACTATGGCGATATTGTATATACCGAGCTCAGAAAGCTTGATATCAGTCTCAAACTGTCCCGGAGTCTTTGCGTCAAGAGTAAAGGTCTGCTTATTGCCATTCTCATCTGTGGCAACAGCCTCAACCTTTGTATTGGCATCATAATCCTTCGTGCTGTAGCTTATATGGGCAGTACTTCCTTTGCCGCTTACCTCTACCTGATCACTTCCCACTTCAGTATCGGAAATGGTATAGTCGATCACATTTCTCAAAAATCCCGGATATCCTTCCCATCCGGAGAAGTTTCCACTCCACTCTCCTGTCACATCTGTCGTCCAGGCAACCGTCTTTCCAAGACCATACTGCCAGGTAGCAAGTATGGGATCATCTTTGTGGGATACCAAAACTGAAGTGGCAGTTGGCTTCTTGGTGGTAGCAATATATCCAAGGAGGCTTGGAGAGCCATCCTTTAGCCCGCCTATCATAGGGCTGTCTGCCGTGATCGCAGGGGTGAATTCTTCGTTTATCAAATATTCCTTGGTCGCCAAAAATACTTCCTTTGCAAATATCCTTGGAAGTCCGTTGTTGATATCTGTGTAATAATATCTTCCGCCACAGGCATTGGCAAGCCTCTGCATAAGACCGGTATCTGAGGATTCTCCCACCGCAACTGTTGAAAGAGTGATACCGTCATCCTTTATTCCGTTTGTTATAGCATCAAACTCCTGAAAGGTATCCTCTCCATCCGTTAAAAGGATGATATGCTTTATTGCAGCATCTGATTCCTTCATCTTTTTATATGCTTCATTTAAAGCGGGATAAATGCTTGTTCCGCCTCTGATCTCTATCCTTCCTATTGCTTCGGAAACCTTATCCCTGTCACTTGCAAGGGTTGGTTCCTGAACCCAGGTATAAGAATCATCAAAGGCCAAAACAGAAACCTCATCTGTGTCACGAAGGTTATCAAGTGCTTTTATTGCGGCATTCTTTGCCAGATCCAGGGCGGTGACATTGGTCGCATCCTTGGAGGTTGCCATCATACTGCCCGAATGATCGATGACCATGCACATGCTCATCTTGGGGATGCTTCTTTCTCCCTCAAGGTCCACATTTACGGGAGAAAGCTTTTCAAGTACCGAATCTCTCCATCCACCGAGAGCAAATGCATTGTCTCCTCCGATAAAAAGAATACCCCCTGCATAATCCTTCACATAGCTTTCAAGATTGTCTAGAAACTCTTTTTTGAGATCATCAATGTGAACATTCTCTATGATGATGCTCTTATACTCCATCATATCATTCAAGGTCCTTGGTACACCTGTGGGAGTGATCTTGTCATAGTCCACTCCACCTGCGTCCAAAGCCTTTGTAAACTCTTCACTCTCACCGGCGGCACCCTCTATCACAAGCACCTTGTCCTTGCTCTCAACCTGGGCATAGGCCGAATATTCATTGTTTAAGGAAATGCTGTCCTTAGAAGCGATCACCTCAACTCTGTAATTCCTAAAGCCAGTCTCGTCTGCCTCGTCGTAGAATACATACTGATTCTCACCTACAGAAAGCTTTACATTTTCCGAGCCCTTAAGTGTCCTTCCGGAAAACAGCCTGATCTCTGCATCAGTCTCCACATTGCTGATGACCGATACAGTTACAGCATACTTGTCCCCTATCCTGATGGTTTCGGGAACCTTGAGATCATCTACATAGACCTCGTCACTTTTTTCAGTATCAAGCTTTAACACATCAAGCTCGATACCCTGTGCCTCAAGGCTTCCCGCCATATTAAGCATGCTTCCTTCATTCTCTATACCATCGGAAATGAGAACTAGTCTTTTTGCCGATCCCTCCGGATAAAGAGACATCGCAGACGCTATGGCACTCTCGATATTGGTAGCCGTCTTTTGAGGTGTGGTCTCAAGTCCTGTAAATATCTTCTTGTCCGTCATGAACTGTTCAACCTTGCTGTCGGAACCGAAGGCCACTATTCCCATCTCGTTCTTTTCAGGCATGGAGCTGATCTGCTTCTCAAGAAAACGCTCCATATCGGACATATTTGATGTCATACTGTCAGACACGTCCACAAGAAAAACAGTTGATACCCTATCTCTCACGCGATTTAAAGATATACCCGAAAATGCGAGCACCAAAAGGAGAAGGATAAACATCCTTACTGCCGTATATTTATTTTTCTTTGTCTTACTCTTTGACCTCATTTTCCCTGACAGAAAAAATATCAGGATAGCAAGAGGAATAAAGAGAAGTAGCGCCAAGGGACGCTCAAAAGAAATACGCATTACCTATCCCCTTATGATTGATAAATATAGACTGCCCACTCCAAAACAACAGTGAACAGCAATAATAATATAAATAAATTCCGAAGCTCTTTTCCGCCTGAAGGAGTCACATCATTTCCGGCTTCTCCGCCTTTTACGCTCTCTCCTGCTGCCACATCGGATTCCTCCTTGACTGGAAAGCTTGCATAGACAAGGCTTTCATTCGTGCCGTCCTCAGTCTCCTGGCTCACAGTATAGACACCCTTCATATCAGTATCCGTGTATACCTTGGATACCAAGCCTTTATCGATCTCAGAAACCTTTCCGTCCGGCTTTTTTACAGACATATTGGAATCGCTTCTCGAATAGAGCTTAATTTTTTCTCCTGTCATGATCTGGCAATTATCGGTCAGTCCCGCCTCAAGAGTATAATTCACTATATTGTAGATAAGCATGGGAAATTCAGGCTTTAAAGCCACATCTGAGCTATGGATATCAAAGCCAAGAGTCACTATCCTTCTCTTTCCGTCTTCACCGTAATAACCACAGCAATCGTCGCCGTTATTTAGATAGCCCATGGCCCAGGCAGGTCTTTTAAAGATCAGGGAATGATTTACTCCCACCTCAGCTTTTTCAAGATAGTTTGAAAGCTCAGACTTTGAAAATGTGATAAGGGAGTTTTCAATACTTCCCTCTACTCCCAGACCTTCCGCGCCCTCCGGATTGATATAGAGCACGCTTCCCGGAAGATCGAATTCATCGGGAACAACAGAATCAAAAATATAGAGGTCGTAGCTTTCATTTTTCCCGATAACCGACAGATCCGTTGTCTTAAATACATCAAGTCTTCCAACGGAATTAAGTGCCTTCTCCAAAAATGTATTTCCCGCTGTCACGAGCAGTACTCTTTTTCCGCTGTTTTCCGTAACTATACAACCTGATTTATTGTCATCGGCAAGATAGTCCTTGTTGTTGACCTCGGCCTCTATCAGTTCTCCCCTAAAATCTATATCCTCAAAATATACTACCTGCGAGGAGTTGGCAGGAACACTTATACTCTTTATATCAAGGATCTGACCGTCTCCGTAAAGATTCACCTCGATGGTGGTATCATCACTTGCAAAATTGTCGATCTTGGCAAGTACAGTGAGCTTTCCATTTTCCTTTATGCCGTAATTGACATATTCCACTGCATAGTTTTTTCCTTCTGAATATAGATTGATCACATCTGCAGTCAGATCATTAAGTGTCACCGGTGTATCTGTGAATATCGTCACTCCATACCTTGACCAATTACTTGCAAGGGATTTAACGATTGCCGCTGCTTCATCCGCATCCCCGGTAAGTGCGGTCTGCTTTATATCATCTATGGCCTGCTTTACACTTCTTTTATCAATGGCATTGGAGAGCACCACCTGTCCACCGCCGGTTGTCTTTAGCAACGTGATCTCACAGTTATCATTTAAGCTGTCTACATAAGATCTTGCTCTTTTTTTCGCCTCATCAAGCCTTGTGACCTCGTCCTTATAGATATAGCCCATACTGGCGCTGTCATCTATGACTATCACTGCCTCTTTATAATCACCGCCACCTTTTTTAAGTACCGGTGCCATAAGTGCAGCGATCAAAAATAGCACTGTAAGTATCTGCAGATACATCAATATATTGTTTTTGAACTTTTCCCAGGGTGTGGTTGCTTCGGTATTCTTTATCGCCTCTCTCCACAGATATGTGGAGGATACCGTGATATCCTTGCCCTTCTGCTTCAAAACATAGAGCAATACGATAAGGGGCACCAGCACGATAAAGGCTACCGGCCACAGCTTTGATATGATCATTTTTATTTCCTCAATATAAGTCCTGCACCTATCATGCTGTCAAACAGCACCTTTTCTATACTCTCATCCGACACAGCCTGAACATAGGATGCCTGATATTTTCTTGCAAGTCCTTTCATATAGCTTACATGCTTTTCCAGGGTGTCCTCATATTCCTTCACTGCCTGTCGGTTCATGGTTAGCTTCACATTACTTCCGTCCTCGGAATCTATGAGATTTAGAGCTCCCTCATAATCCACATTTATCTCCTCACGACTAAATACCTGGACCAATACTATCTGCTGCTTTTTGTATGCCAAATATTTTAAAGCTCCCTCGATTCCCTCTCTATCAAAGAAATCGCTTATGATGATGGATGCTCCTCTCACCTTAATATTTCGCCTTAAGATTGAGCTTGATAGTGTTGTCTTTCCATCAAATGTGATCTCACCAAGTGCCTTGGCGATCTTTCCCCAGGCATTTCTTCCGGATAAGCCTTTGCCGATTCTTATGGCATCCTCTTTTAACTCATTGACATATACTCTGTCGAGGTTTCCCAGTACCAGATATGATAGGGCTCCTGCAATTTTTAGTGCCATTTCGGACTTTTTCTTTTCTCCGAAGTCCATGGACTTTGAGGTATCTATAAATATGTTGTATAGTCCCTCTTTTTCTTCCATGAATTCCTTGATATAGAGCTTATCAAAGCGTCCGTATGCATTCCAGTCTATCCTTCTGATGTCGTCTCCCAGCATATATTCCCTGAAGTCTGAGAATTCTACTGAGGTTCCCTTTGCGGTGGATTTTCTGGCACCGCTTGTGCCGGCGGAGAGACGCATCAGCATTGCGAGCTTCAATGTATTCACTTTTTGAAAGAAGTCTGTGGTAAATAATTCCATGTATATATATCCTTCGTTATTGCACGCTCCTTACAATCACACAAAAATCTCGGACATCGCTGTCTCCGTTCCACTACGGTCCGCGCTAAACGGATGTCCACTGGACATCCAGCGCCGCTTAGCATTTTACGCAACGGACGCGTAAGCGACCAAAAAACGGTCGCTAAGCGCCGGCGTAAAATGATAGTCCTCGATTCTTTTGTGTGATTGCAAGTCGCTTACGCTGTTTCTCTTAACAAGGTTTTCAAAAAACTATATTGCCTTTGTTTCTTTCATTATTTCAGCAATGATCGCATCATTAGTGACTCCATCGGACATCGCCTCGAAATTGGATAGGATACGGTGGCGGAGGGCCGGGAGGGCTACATAGCTTATATCCTCGAAGGCTACATTGAAACGTCCTTCCATAAGTGCCCTTGCCTTGGCTGTCTTTACGATGGCCTGGGCTGCACGGGGGCTTGCTCCGGTGGTGATGTATTTTTTTGATATCTCGGGGGCATCGGCAAGCTCCGAATGGGTCGCTACTACAAGGGACAGGGCGTAATCCATAACTGCCTCGGATACAGGCATATCTCTGATGGCTGTTCGCATCTCTATGATCTCGTCACCTGTGATCACGGGGGTTAGCTCTGTCTTTCTGTTTGTGACCGTGATATCCATGATCTCCTTTAGCTCTGCCTTTGTAGGGAATTCCACATTGAGCTTAAAGAGGAATCTGTCCAGCTGTGCTTCAGGCAGGGGATAGGTTCCCTCCTGCTCTATGGGATTCTGTGTAGCAAGCACCATGAAGGGCTTGGGTAGCTCGTAGGTTGTCTTTCCTACGGTTACTGTTTTTTCCTGCATAGCCTCAAGAAGTGCTGACTGTGTCTTCGGTGTTGCACGGTTTATCTCGTCTGCAAGTACCAGGTTTGCAAATACAGGTCCTGCTTCAAACTGAAATACATTCTTATCATTTTCCTTCACGATCAGATTGGTTCCTGTCACATCGGCAGGCATCAGATCGGGAGTAAACTGTATTCTGGAAAATGTGAGGGAAAGGGCTCTTGATATCGCTTTTACAAGCTCTGTCT
The DNA here is from genome assembly GCA_017540605.1 of Lachnospiraceae bacterium. GTDB lineage: Bacteria > Bacillota > Clostridia > Lachnospirales > Lachnospiraceae > RGIG6919. Next base: position 63,494 of record JAFYAS010000023.1, read on the forward strand.
TTCCAAGTCCAGGAACACCCTCAAGCAGCACATTGCCGTCAGCAAGAATCGCAAGCATTACCTGTCTTATGACATCCTTCTGTCCGATGATAGCCTTTCCTATCTCCGCCTCACAGGCTCTTATCTTTTCCGCCATTTGCTTAAATTCATTATTCTCCACTTTTCTCTCTCCTTACCTTAGCTCGTTGAAATAATCCTTCACATATTCCTGCATATCTGCCGGTATCTCGGCGTTATTTATTCGCTCATAGGCTTCCTTTTCATAATCTCCGATGACCTGCTTATAGTTTTTCTTGTTGCCGCTCCAGGTGACAGCGGGGCCTCCAGCTGTATTGTAGGATTCTCCTCCTGTATCCTGACCCTTTAGATTGCCTGAGTCATATACCTTGTCGTCGGGAATGGTCACATAATCTCCGTTATTGTTATCCGATGTCTCCTTGCCATTCTTGCTTCCGGTATTCCAGCCGCCGCCTTTACCGCCGCCTCCCTGGCTGTTGCCGTTTCCTTGACCTTTTCCATTGCCATTGCCGTTTCCTTGGCCATTTCCATTTCCATTTCCATTACCATTACCATTGCCGTTTCCCTGGCCATTTCCCTGGCCATTTCCATTACCATTGCCGTTACCCTGACCGTTGCCGTTTCCCTGACCATTTCCATTATTATTACCGTTATTCTGGTTTCCACCGGAATTGTTGTTGCCGTTCTTTCCGTTTCCGCCGGGATTTTTGTTGGCATTATTTAAGGCGTTTTCCATATCGGATGCCTTCTTTGAGCCCTGGGCTTTTTTCAGTGCTTTCATCGCACCATCTAAATCCTCCGGATTGACATTCCCGTTTCCGAGATTTTTAGCAGCCTCCGAAAGCTCTGATGAATCCATATTCTCAGCGGCTTTTTTCAGTTTTTCCGAAAGCTCCTTTAACTGCTCCTCAGACAGCTCCGTACCCTGATCCTTGGCATCACTTATGTCCTTCTCTAGCTCTTTCGCTTCGTCGTCTTTTCCTTCAGCTATATCCTTGAGCTCTTTTTTTAGCTCTTCCTTTTCCTCATCAGTCAGCTTGTTGTTTAGGTCTACCGCCATATCAGCCAATGATTTCGCGGCTTCAGCCTGATCGTTCTTTGCATATTCCTTCATCTTCTGTTCAAGCTTTTTTACTACTCTCTCTTCGGCTTTCTTTAGTTCTTCTTCATTCTTCGCTGACTTTAGTTCATTCCTTGCCGCCTTTATTGATTCCTCTATATCTTTTTTCTGCTCGGCAGTTAGCTTGTCATTTTCATCTATCTCTTTTTCAAGCTTTTTTAACTCTGCCGCTTTCTTTTTTGCATCCACCTGTGTGAGCTTGATATTCTCCGCCTCTGCAACGGCGGGGGTTTTAACAAATGATACGCCCATCAAGACCATCATCATAGCAAGTGCAATAACTACTCTCTTTGTATCAACCTTATATGAAAAAAGAGTTTTTAACTTCGTTTTTTTTAGTGTAGCAAGAGCATCCTCTTTTACCAGTTTTGCAAATCTGTCATTCTTACCCTTTAGTTCGTATGCAGTTGATACCCTCTCCTTGAAGCCTTTAGAATCAAGGATCAGCGCTGCTCTCTTTAAACCCGGTGCACTTACCAAAGCAAATATAAATCCTGACAAAGGCCCCACCATAAAGATCACCAGGGCATATATCCTTGCATCTACTATGGGGGTAAGCAATGAGATGATAACAAGGATCGTAGCAACCAAAGAACCGACGATGATACCAAAAAGCATATGATCGATCATACGGTTTCTTACAACCATCCTTCTTGCTTTCTTTATGTAATTTACGATCCTTTTATCATCCGACATATTAACCGCCTTATCTAAACTGTGGTCAACAGTTACTATTCTTCCTCAGTCTGCTTCTTTTTTCCTCTCTTTATCCTCTTCTTTCTCATGGGGTCGATCTCCTTTGCTGCAAGGGATATGAATATAAATGCGATCAAAGTATTAACGATCACACCGATAGTATTCCAATGTTGAATGATAAAGAAGCTAACACCATCAATATTTCCTTTAACTCTATCACCAATATCGGCAATTCCCACTCCGGTAAAAGCCTGAAATACATAATTACCAACTGTCACCGCCGGGTTAATAAGCGGCCATATCACTGCCGAAGTAACATCAATAACCTGTGATACAGCCTGACCACCTGCATAACTTGGAGTATAATATGAACGACTTACTGCTGCCATCTTCAAAGCAAAGATAAACAGTGTCACACCCATAACCGCAAATATGATAACAAATGAAAGTATGACTGAAGTCACTGTCTTTTTGGTCTTTGATGAACAAAAGACTCCGATGGCTCCCACATAAAATGATGCAAATATGACCATTCCGATAAAGCCCAAAAGCTTAAACCAGTTCATACCTCCAAGGATAAATGCCAGAGACATAATGGGAATACTTGATATCACGAACATCATTACCTGACAGATAGCAGACATTATCTTTCCAAGTACTATCCTCATGGGAGAAATAGGTGCGGTAAGTATTACATCAAGTGTCTGTCTTTCCCTCTCTCCTGCAATAGAAGATGCTGTGATCACCGGTATCATCAAAAGTATGATAAAGCACTGCATGGTCGCAAGGAGCGGAAATAACATCATCAGGCTTTCATAATCTATAGCCCTTGTTGATGACGATATTGAAAAAAGCACTGTAAGGGCAATAGCTGCAAGAACGATATTGTAAATACATATAGCTATGGGAAGCTTTATTGTCCTAGAGCCAAGTGTCAGCTCTTTATTGAGTATAGGATTGATAAACATTATTTCGCACCTCCTTCATTGCCTGTGATCTCAAGAAATACGCTTTCAAGATTGCCTTTTTCTCTAAATATCTTACATATTCCAACATCAAGATCAGTAAGTCTTTTAACGAGATTGGCTATCTCAAGATCGTCTCCGGTAAATGTTGTAACGATCATATTGTCACGTATTGAAACCTTCTCAACCAGGGGTGATTCCTTTAATACCTTTACTGCCACATCTTCATTCTTTACTACTTCGATATGCAAAGGTGCGATACCCATGGACTGTCGCATGATATCCTCTACATTTCCTGCCGCGATCAGATGTCCCTTCTCCATGATACCGATGGTGTTACACATCTCAGATAGTTCCGGAAGAATGTGAGAGGAAATGATGATGGTCTTATCAAGCTCTCCGAGATTCTTTAAGATCTCCTTGAACTCAAAACGTGCTCTCGGATCAAGTCCGGAAGCCGGCTCATCAAGCACCAAAAGATCCGGATCATGAATAAGTGCTCTTGCCACACACAGTCTTTGCTTCATACCTCTGGAAAGACCATCCACATAAGAATCCTGCTTATCTGAAAGATTCACAAGCTCCAAAAGTCCAAGTATTGTATCCTTTATATCCTTTTGACTGTAGCCGTACATGGATGCAAAGAAATACATGTATTCCATAACCTTCAGGTTGTCATATACTCCGAAGAAATCCGGCACATATCCAACCTTTCTCTTGATCTTTGAATTCTCTCTTAATGCATCGATCCCGTCTACATATACCTCTCCGGAATCTGCGGACAAAAGTCCGCATACGATCTTCATAGTAGTTGTTTTTCCTGCACCGTTCGGTCCTATGAATCCGAATATATCTCCTCTTTCGATATGGAGGTCAAGGTCTGTAAGTGCTTTGAATCTGCCATAACTTTTGTTTAGTTTATTGATAGTCAGCATTACTCCTCACCTCCCGAAATAGTAGGTACAACCGCATCTCCGGATCCCGGTTGTGCTGATTTAAATTTGAGCTTTATGATCCTATGAGCATCATCAAGGAAATAATTTGATATATCAGTCTCCTCACCGCTATTTCCAATAAAGAGCCGATCCCATGCCCCTGTATTGGGATTTAATATCAGACACTCGGCAATGTTAACATTTTCCTCACGATCGCCCATAAAGTAAAGGGTATTGATCCCTGAGCTTCCAAAATCATACTCAGCCTCTATCTCCTGCATATCATACATATATCCCCTTTGAGTATCCCAATCACCGGTGGAAGTTCTGAGATATTCTGTGTGGATATTTCTTGAATAATTATTGCTGATATTTCTGTAAGAAGGTGTAAACTCCTTAACCACAGCGATCTTCGAATACTCATCTACATGTTTTCCGTCTGTGATATTGGCGGTGTCGCCTATTCTGTAGCCATAGATCAATCCATCACCATGAGGAGAAATACTTTCTATCCTATCCTGCAAAATATATGTCAGATTTCTCAATTCATTGATCTGGTCATATGTATCCGGGTCATATCCACTCTGGCCATTTTTATTATAGATCACATCAGGTACATCATAAAATTCCACATTGGCTGTGCACATTTCTTCCGTAATGTTCACCGTCTCTCCCGCCTTTATCTCCTCGATATAAGCAAGATTACCATAGAAATATACAATAACCTTCTCAAGATCTGTGCTTAGATTATTGGTTATACTTCCTTCAAAATGGTCTCTAAAGTACTGGATATCATAATCAATATCCTCTGTTGTGACATCAGATCTTGTAGCGGAAAAATAGTGACTTGAGAATGCCTGCCCCTTTGATATCTCAATAGATGAATGTTCTATCTTGTCCTTGATCATAGCTGTAGTTTCCGCACTGTCTATGTCCACACCCCAAAATGAATTGGAATAATAACCGGTGTTAAGGGGCTGAACGTTCTTAACCTTTTCCGAAAGCTCCAATGAATAAGCTGAGCTTTTGGGACTTCTGATATTGAAAGCAAGCACCTCGTTCTTTATACCGTCCTCGATCTCTTCGATGGATACGATATCCACAATAGTATTTCTAACCACACCATTGGCGCTCACAACATATACACCAACTGTAAATACAAGAGCTATGGCAGGGATCGCGATCCAAAGCGCCTTTCTCTTATCCATCTTCTTTAATACCAGATAACAAACGGGGCCAACCAATACAACATATATGAGGAAAAGGATCATATAGCCGCCGAACTGGGGTCTTGGGGAATCATTGGCAGACTCTATAAAGCTTGTATCAACATTCTCCATACCGTTAGAGCCTGCTCCGCTACCCACAAAGCCATTGAAAAGGCTGGTTCTTACACCTACGCTTTTTATCTCATTTATAAATGAATTAAGGACATGCATCTTTCCGTCATAGCTTTTATAGGGCTCCATTCCGAGAGCATACTCACAGACGATCACTGCACCAAGTCCATACTTTTTCATCTGAGCGATCTCTGCCACATCGGCTACGCCTCCGGCAACAGGTTCTCCATCTGTAAGCTTGATATCAGCAAGGTCAAGATTCAAAGTTTTTTCCTGGGTGCTGGTTGAATACTGAGCTTCCTCTGTAGCGCTATCAACCAAATCCTCTGTGCTTTCTTCGTTCTCAGGAGTTTCCACAATTCCCCCGGTGATCTCTTCCTCTGTTGAATCTGCATTTGAGGCATAATCTTCACCAAAGGTAGCCGGGTCATTCTGATTGATCAAAAGCTCTGCGGATATATTGAAGTTCACATTCTTTTTATTAAGACCGCCAACATCACCCGTTACAAAATCATCCTTAAACTTTGACAGTGTCTTATTGTAATTGGCACCCGTACCAATGATCAGCACACCGCCACTCGACACCCAATCCTTAAGTGCTCTGTATTGTTCATCAGAAAGCTTCGAAGTATCAAAATTGTCAATAATAATGAAGTTTAGGCAAGAAAGAGAAGCAGACAGATCCGGCATAGTTTCCTCATCCATCTGTCCTATATTGAGATTCAGATAGAGATTGTCTCCGTTGGTAACATATGACGATGTTACACTTTGAGTGATCAATCCATTATTCATATACTTCTTTACATCGTAGTCAGAACCGGAGGTTGCTCCATTGCCATTTATACCGATGACCGCACCGTCTATATAGTTTAGAGCGGCATAATCGTCTGACAGTATTCCAACAAAGGTATTGTTATTACTGATCTCAAGCTTGTCCTTGTCAAGAATAGTCCTTTCAAAGAGGATCTTCTTTTTCTCATTTAAGATCCTCACCTTACAGTTTGTAAAATCCCCTGCATTGGCAAGATTCATGGAAAATGCTTTCGTCTCACCCTCGGCTATGCTGATATCCCTTGAATAGCCCACATTCCTTCTGGTAGATCTTATCTCGGTCATAGTCATCTCGCCTGTAAAATCCTTGCCGGTATTTGTAACCGTTACCTGTACAGGAACATTGGCCGAATATTTCACCAATGAGTCAATGCCGTAACGAATGTTCACAAGGAACTGTCCGTTATTGCTTTCGGTTGTCGCTTCTGTTGTTTCCTCAGTAACATCCTCAGGATCGACGACCATCGCCTTTGAAAAAGGTGCTGTCACATTTACCAAAAATGCGACCAGGCCGGCCATACATAATCCTTTCTTCAATCTTGTTCTAAACATTACTTTTTCCCCTTATTATCTTTTCTGTTAAATAAAGCCTTCTGCTTTATCTTTCTTGTATCCTCTGTATGTTCCACTACATGCATTGGGAGACATACCGTAAATGTAGTACCTTTTTCATCAGACTTGGCAGATATCTCACCACCATGCATGACGACAACATTCTTCGCTATGGCAAGTCCTAAACCCGTGCCCTTCATTCTCTCGGTTCGGGATTCATCCACTCTGTAGAACTTGTCAAAAATATACGGTAGCTTTTCCTGAGGTATCACCTTGCCATAATTGGTAATGGATACATATACCTGATCCTCAAGCTCGATGACAGCAAGCTTCATCATCTTTCCATCCGCACCATACTTTATGGCATTGGTCATAAGATTGGAAAATGCTCTGGCAAGTTTTTCTCCGTCTCCCTCTATGATAATGGGCTCATCCGGAATATCAGTCTCAAGCTTAAGGCCCGCATCCTCAAGCTGAGGATAAAACTCATCAGTCATCTGAGCTAGGAAGAGAGCTATATCAAGCTCTGAAAGATGGAGCTTTAACTTACCCTTTTGAAATCTCGTAAAATCAAAGAGCTCATTTATCAGATTCTCCAAGGTCTTGGATTTTTTGTATGCTACCTCGATATATTTCTTCTTAGTCTCCTCGTCGAGATTATTGTCTCTGTAAAGAAGCTCCATATATCCTATGGTGGAAGTAAGAGGGGTTCTCAGATCGTGAGCAACATTGGTAACAAGCTCGTTTTTCATCTGCTCAGCAAGAAGTTGGCTGTCTATATTTTTCTTTAGCTCATACTTCATACCATTTATGGAGCTTGCTAAGGTTGACAGCTCATCACTACCCTTTACCACTATATTGGACTGCATATCGCCGTTCTTTATCCGCTCTATACCCTTGTTGATCTCGTTGAAATATTCGATGATATGATTGGTGAATAAAATATAGAAGCTTATAAATATCACTACCGAAACAGTAAGCAACAAGAGTATATCAATAAAGATATTCCTTGTAAGAAGACCGCCACGACGCATCCTAAAGGTAACCTCGTACATCCTGTCTGCGTCCTCTATAAACTCGTTTGGCTCTATCCTCTTCTTTTTCTCGTCGAAGGATTCAGTATCCTCCGAACCGCCTTCCGAGGAAGTATTATCCGCCCGGACTCCGAGGGCATTTTCCTCGGTGCCTTCACCTTTGGGGGCAGTATTTTCTATCCTCTCCATCTCTCTGGAAAAGTACTTTCTGTCCTGCTCTCCCCTGACCACAGTGATGATTCCTATCAGAAGTAAATCCACTAAAAAGGTAAGAGCCAAGCTTAATATCATCGCCGAAACGAGCTTCATTCTTATGCTTTTAAATATGCTATTCTCGTTATCCTTCAAGCTTGTAGCCAACCCCCCATACAGTCTTTATGATCTTCGGTTTCTTGGAATCATCCTCGATCTTCTCACGAAGCCTTCTAATATGTACCATTACAGTGTTGTTCACCTCAAAGCTCTCCTCATTCCATACAAGCTGGAAGATATCCTCTGCGGAATATACCTTTCCGGGATTCTTGGCAAGGAGCAAAAGAATATTGAACTCGATAGGAGTGAGAGCAATAAGCTCATCATTCTTCGTAACAGTATGCTCATCGGGATTGATGATCAGCCCTGCTACCGCAACAGTATTGCTCTTGTCATCGGGAACCATGATAGTCTCATATCTTTTAAGCTGAGACTTTACCCTCGCCATAAGCTCAAGAGGATTAAATGGCTTGGTCACATAATCATCAGCACCTGTACCGAAGCCTATGATCTTGTCCATATCCTGAGTCTTTGCAGAAAGCATAATAATGGGAATATTGCTTTCAGTCCTGATATGTCTGCAAACCGTAAGGCCATCCATATCAGGCATCATGATATCTAAAATGATCAGTCTGATCTCGGGATGCTCCTTTAACATGTCAAGACATCCCTTACCATTCTCTGCCTTCAGCACATTGAAGCCGTCATTGGTCAGATAGATACCTACCAGATCCGCAATCTCGTGATCGTCATCAACTACAAGTATCGTTGTTTTATCCATGGATAATTCCCTCCTAAAAGAAAAAAGGCCTTTTTTTATGGTATGAGTTTACCATAAAAAAAAAGGCTTGTCCTTACATAAATCTTAAGAAATGTGATCAAAAAAAGGAATGAGTCAGGCCGTAAGCCGGGTTCTGTTTTAGATGATCATCTATCTAGACCTTAAGTTACCCTAAGGTTCAAGCGACCTACCTGAAAGCACGACGGGCCGCCGTATAGCTCTCTATTTGGTCTTGCTTCGAATGGAGTTTACAGAGCCTTGTCTGTTACCAGACAAGCGGTGAGCTCTTACCTCGCCTTTCCACCCTTACCGGTAAAACCGGCGGTTTATTTCTGTTGCACTGGTCTGGGAGTTACCTCCACCGGACGTTATCCGGCATCCTGCCCTATGAAGCCCGGACTTTCCTCACCTGCAAAAAGCAGCCGCGATCATCCGCCTGACTCGAAAGGCATTTTACCATATATACTATAATTAAACAAGAAAACTTTTTTTATTCATTTTGCATAATATTCACATTTCGTGTTTTCAAAAATGATATTTTAGGTGTATCCGATCAGGGAAAGTGGCCACACCTTACCGGAAAACAAAAAAAGTGAGCAGCATAGGAATATACTGTTCACCAATATTTTAAAAGGAGTGAAAACATGAATATCAGACTTAATATGATCGATATCGAGGATATCGTAATACTTGCAGCTCATATTAAAAAGATTCGTAAAGATCATAATTGGACTCAAGGAGAGCTTGCCGATGCCCTAGGCATGAAAAGGCAAAATCTCACGAAGATAGAAACCGGACAGATTCACCCAAGGTTCATCACGCTTCTTTCTATGTCCCGCATTATGAATGTTGATATAATTGAAATGATCCCGGAATCGATGATCAACGATCCCGAGATCATAAAAATACTAAACTCAAAGAGCGACAAGCTAAACCCTAAAGCAGCTTCCTCCGATAAACTCTCTTAATATCGAGTTGTTGGGAATATTCTCGCTGCTGACCCCGAGGAAGTAATCCATGAATTTAAGAAGCCTTTTAGCTTCTATATATTCGGGAGCTTCCTTGGGAATACCAAAGAGCAAAGGCTCTACATATTGCTTTATAACGGACAGCTCATAGATAAGAGCCTAATTGAACATCACATCAGCGTTCTCCTGATAAGGGAAGATATTCTGCTCCTCACCTCTTCTTACGGAATTCCACATAGAGATAGTCATTTGAGCGGTATTTCCTCTGGTCCTTGCATCCCTGACTATACGGCGGATAAGTCTTCCATCTGTGGTAGGTATCCTATTATGTTCGTCAACATTCAACTGAGTCAGGGCACTGATATATATCCTAAACTTCTTCTCATCCGGAAGGCTTTTTGAAAGCTCGGGATTTAATCCGTGAATACCCTCTATTACGAGAACATCTTCTTTTCCTAGAGTCAGTGTATCACCTCTGTACTCCCTCTGACCTATTTGAAAATTGAAGGTAGGAAGCTCCACTGTCTTTCCGGCTAAAAGCGCCGATATGTCCTTATTGAACTGATTGACATCAAGGGCTCCAATGCACTCAAAATCATATTTGCCGTCCTCGTCCTTGGGAGTATCCTCCCTATTGACAAAGTAATTGTCCATAGCTATGGGGTGAGGATGTAGTCCATGTGCCCGAAGCTGTATAGAAAGTCGATGTGAAAAGCTCGTCTTGCCTGAAGAGCTTGGACCTGCGATCAATATGATCTGCTTTCCACTTTCAACTATCTGTGTAGCGATCTCACCAATCCTTCTCTCCTGTAAAGCCTCAGATACCAACATCAGATCACCTATATCTCCTGATGCTATGGCATCATTTAGACTTCCCACAGTATCAACTCCAAGCTTCACTCCCCAATCATCAGATTCCTTCAAAACCTTGAAAAGCTTTTCATGAGGGGAAAACTCAGGAACAACCTCAGGAGCATCCGTCACGGGAAGCTGAAGCACAAAACCCGCATCATAGGGTATTAGCTTAAAATATTTAACATACCCCGTGGATGGAACCATATAACCGTAAAAATAATCCTCGTAGTCCTTCACGCGATAAATGTTAGCTCTGGAAACCCTACGATATTTAAAGAGCTTCTCCTTATCAGACATACCCTGTTTTTTGAATCTTTCTATCACCTCATCGGTACTTAATGATTCCTTTTCAAAATCAACATTCTCCGCCACTAGCTCCTTCATGCGAGCATCAACCCTGTCTAAAAGCTCAGAGGTGATCTCCTTGTCGTAGCCTGCTATCTCGCAATAATATCCCTTTCCAAAGGAATACATCACCCTAACGGTATCAAAATTCTCTTTGCCTACCACATCTCGAACCGCCTTTATCATAAGGAAAATAGCGCTTCTTTTATACGCCTGATTTCCAATTTTCTCGGCAGTTGTGATGAATCTGACCTCTCCATCTCTTCTCGCTCTTTTATTGAGCTCGCAAAGCTTTCCGTCAACAAAAGCTAAAACTATGTCATGACCCTCATTTGCCTGATGCTTTGTTGCAAGCTCTCTGTACCTTATACCTTCCTTTACTACATTTTTCTGCCCATTTACGACAAGTCTGATATCACCCATAAATATATACCTCCAAATACCTCAATCCTCTTCCTTCGCAAAACGACTCAGAACATCTTTGATCCCCATCTCTTCCTGCTCAATAGTCGCAATGCGCTCCTTAACCTTCTCGCTCATACAGCTATTTTTAAGATTCTTTTCTATCTCCTTAAGAGTATCAAGTCTTCTTTTCAGATAGACCAAAAGACCGGGATGTTTTTTTTCAATGAGACGCTTTCCGTAGGAATACTCTATATCACTCCAGCAAAGTATTTTTGATGCCTTTTCACATCTCATCATAAAGTATGGTTTTCCATCATCCCATACCATATCCTCATCCACCATATCAAAACCAATAGAATGAATGAAACGCCGAAGCTCCGAAATCTCCGACTGGGGCTGCAATATGAGATACTTAAGATCATCCACGATATTTTTTGATGAATCCAATATATCCCTTATAAGGAGCCCTCCCATACCGGCTATAACTACTGCATCTATATCTCCGGCCTCAATGCCTTTTAGACCGTCACTTTTTATGATATCGATCTTTTCTTCAAGTCCGGCCTCTTTAATGTTCTCCATCGCAATCGCTAAAGGACCATCCCTAAGATCCGTGGCATAGACAGTACAACCCTTGTGATCAGCAAGATATATAGATACATAGGCGTGATCACAACCAACATCAGCAACCCTTACGCCGAAAGGGACCATTTCTGCCACCGCTTCCATTCTGTCAGACAATCTAAAGCCTCTCATAGGTTCACCACCTATCCTACTCTAAGTAGTCCTTTAATTTAATTCTTCTACTGGGATGACGAAGCTTTCTAAGCGCCTTTGCCTCGATCTGACGGATACGCTCTCTGGTTACCTTGAATTCCTTTCCTACCTCCTCAAGAGTTCTCTGTCTTCCATCCTCAAGGCCAAAACGGAGCTTAAGAACCTTTCTCTCACGTTCAGTAAGTGTGTCAAGGACCTCTTCAAGCTGCTCACGGAGAAGCATAAACGCTGCCGCCTCTGCAGGCACAGGTACATTGTCATCCTGAATAAAGTCGCCAAGATGACTGTCCTCCTCTTCACCGATAGGTGTCTCAAGGGAAACAGGCTCCTGTGATATCTTTAGTATCTCTCTTACCTTATCCTCCGGAATATCCATCTCCTTTGCGATCTCCTCGGGACTGGGCTCACGGCCAAGCTCCTGCAAGAGCTGTCTTGATACCCTGATAAGCTTATTGATAGTCTCAACCATATGAACAGGAATACGTATGGTTCTTGCCTGATCAGCAATAGCTCTTGTAATGGCCTGTCTTATCCACCATGTTGCATAGGTAGAGAACTTGTAGCCCTTTCTGTAATCAAACTTTTCCACAGCCTTGATAAGACCGAGATTACCCTCCTGTATCAGGTCAAGGAAAAGCATTCCACGACCCACATATCTCTTTGCTATACTTACAACCAGACGAAGATTGGCCTCTGCAAGCTTCTTCTTTGCTCTCTCTCCCTCGGGGCCGCCGTCCTCCATAAGCTTGGCAAGCTCTATCTCTTCCTCAGCGGTAAGCAAGGGAACCTTTCCTATCTCCTTCAGATACATCCTGACAGGATCGTCAGTACCCACGCCCTCAGGAACACTCATGTCATTCATATCGATCTCAATCTCGATATCCTCTTCTCCATCGAAATCAAGCTCGATATCATCAGGCTCATCGGGATCCTCATCAGTTATTGTCAGGATATCTACGCCCTTCTCCTCAAAGAAAGAGAATATCCTCTCCATCCTGTCTCTTGTAAGCTCTATCTCCTTTACCTGCATAAAATAATCGATGAACTCACGATCCTCGATCACGTTCTTTTTACTTCTTGCCATTTCAAGAAGCTCATTCAATTTCTGCTCAAAAAGAATATTCTGCTCTTCATCGGAAAGAGTTTTAACCTCTGCTTCCTTTTCTGTTGAATCAGTCTTTGATGACTTCTTAGAAGACTTCTTAGAAGACTTCTTAGCAGACTTTTTCTCTTCTGTTCCTTCTACTTTTTCTACCTCTTTAATTTCTTCATCCTTCTTCTTTTTTGTTGCCATTTTTCCCATTCCTTTCTATTATTTACCCTATATTAGCCCATGCATAACCGTTCAGCAGTTTCGCTGTTTCCAGTTACATCACAGATCGTCTAAATAGGGAAGCTGCCACATCAGTATCTTTCCTTTTTCTCCAAGCAAGCCCTGTGTTACCGTCATATCCTTGGAGTTTTTTAATCTATGTTCTATGGAGTTAAGCTTAACCTTCTTGGTGATATCATATATAACCTGCCGTTCATACTCCTTATCCTCTACCTCTCCGATGGTGGTCTGCACAACCATCGCTGCCTTGCTCTGTTCATCGGCATCCTGAAATTTGTTGAGTATCGCAGCAGGATCTATGGATTTTTTGGCCTCATATTGAGCATATACCTCCTTTGCCACATCTTTTATGATATCATGGTAAAAGTCCTCAGGTCCTATCACATCACGAAGCTTGTCTATAAGCTTTGGATACTCTACAAAGTAGGTAAGCAACAGCATATCAGGCTGTTTTTTCATTTCCTCGAGTCTTTCCTTTTTTGTCGCCTTATTTCCGGTGTTTACAGGCTTTATATTGTCCTTCTTCTCACCCATCTCCTCAATATATCCAAGCTTATTAACCTCATCATAAAGGATGTCAAAGTCCATATCGTATTTTTTAGCGGCAAATTCCGCATAATTCTTTCTCTCCATCCTATCGGAAAGCCCCGCTATCAATCTGGCAATGGCGTGGCCAAACCTTGTCTTTTCATCCGGATCCGATAATCTTACTGATTGAGCTTCGTAATCCATTTCAAACTCAGTTCCGCTCACAGCCTTTTCGATCCTTTCACTAAAGGCCTCTGCCCCGTATTCCTTGATGAATTCATCGGGATCCTTTTTGGGTGACATATCTATCACCTTGATGGTAAAGTCATACCTTCTGAGTATTCCTATGGCTCTTTTAACAGCTTTTCTTCCGGCTTTGTCCATATCATACGATATATATACCTTATCTCTGAATCGCTTAAGCAGAGCCGCCTGTCCCTCAGTAAGCGAAGTCCCTAAAGAAGCGCAAGCATTGTCGAATCCGGCTTGATGCAGGGATATCACATCCATATAACCCTCTCCGAGTATAAAGCCATCTCTCCTTGAAGTTTTTGCATAACATAGTCCGAAGAGATGCCTTCTCTTATCATATATAGGAGTCTCTCTGGTATTCAGATATTTGGGTTCTCCTTCCCCCATAACTCTTCCGCCAAAGCCTATACAATGCTTACTGATATCGAGTATGGGAAACATCACCCTATTGAAAAATCTATCTCTCGCTCCTCCTATTTCGTTTATATCCACCAACCCAATATTGACCAAATCCCTGTCGGAACAATTTACCACATTCCTCATATAACGATAGAGATCATCTCTTTGAATATCAGAATATCCGAGAGCAAATTTGTGTATTGTCTCATCCGACAAGCCTCGGTCCCGAAGGTACTTAAGGGCTCTTTCTCCTTGTGGTTTTTTAAGCATCTGCACATAATAGCCCGCCGCCACTTTATTTATGTTGTAATATCGTTCTCTTTGTCCGAGCTTTCTCTTCTCCTCATCAGAAAGCTCTCGTTCCGGAAGCTTCACGCCGGCTCTGTCTGCCAGCACCTTTAACGCCTCCGGAAATGTCAGATTCTCGTATTTCATCACGAAGGTTAAAACATTGCCACCCTCTCCACAGCCAAAGCATTTGTACATCTGCTTTGGACCGCTTACATAAAAGGAAGGGGTCTTCTCCTGATGAAAGGGACAACAGCATACGTAATTACTCCCACGCTTTTTAAGTCCCACATAGCCGCCTATCACATCAACTATGTCACACCTACTTCTGACATCCTCTACAATGTCTTCACTATAATACATCTTTTCCTCACTTTCCCCCATCCGATCATACTCAAAATAGTGAGTTTCATAACCTGAAGCAACAAAGCTGTTTCGGTTACAAGTTATCTAAGGCTCCATGAGCGAGGCTCATATATACTTCTAAATCTGTTAATTGCATAGGTATCTGTCATCCCCGCAATATAGTCGCAGACAACTATCTCAGAAGCTGTTCCCTCAGCTATCATAGACACATATTCAGCCGGAAGATCATCCGTATGCTCCATATAATGATTGAAAAGGCACTCTATCATCTTGTCCGCCTTGGCCTCTTCCTGCTTTGCCTCAGAGCCTACATATACATTTTTAAACATATATTGCCTAATACCTGTCATTGCCTCAAATATCTCCTCCGAGGTACAGATATCGTCCTTTTCCATACTGTTCTTCACAATATCCCTGATCATGGTGTTGAGTCTTGTCTTGGTTGTATTTCCAAGAACGCTGGTATATTTTTCAGGTATGGAGGTTTCTTCAAGTATCCCGCCTCTTATGGCATCATCTATGTCATGATTGATATACGCTATCTTATCAGACATTCTGACCACCTTGCCCTCAAGAGTTGCCGGCATTCTGGAGGTCTTGTGATTCACGATCCCGTCGAGAACTTCAAAGGTGAGATTCAATCCCTGTCCATTCTTCTCAAGCACCTGCAAAGCCCTGACACTCTGTTTGTTGTGTTCAAATCCTGTTGAACAAAGGCGATTCAAGGTTCTTTCTCCGCAATGTCCAAAGGGCGTATGTCCTATATCATGCCCATAGGCTATGGCTTCAGTCAGATCTTCATTAAGACTCAAGGTTCTGGCGATAGTTCTTGCAATCTGAGCAACCTCTAAGGTATGTGTCATACGGGTTCTGTAATGATCTCCCTCGGGGCTCAAAAAAACCTGAGTCTTCTGTTTCAATCTACGAAATGACTTAGAATGTAATATCCTATCCCTATCTCTTAAAAAACAGGTTCTCATATCGCATTCCTCTTCAGGTCTCTCTCTACCCTTGGATTGATCAGAAAATGTAGCATATTTACTCAAAACCATATGCTCTCTCTGCTCCAGCTTTTCCCTGATATTCACCATGTCACCACCCTTTATTAAGCATATACTACTGCTTAATACCTGTTTTGAAACTTTAAAAAACTTCCGTTTACAGACATCTCACTAGGTACATCTATATTATTACCATTTCTTTTCGTTTTTCCTTTTTTTACTTGCAAGAATTTATAAATATATATATACTTTGTTTATGTATATAGTTACAATCAAGAAAAAAAGAGGATATTAATGATGCCAAAAGAAATAGATAAATCTTCAGAATCTAAAATTGAAACACTTAACGAAACGAAAGAAGAAGCGACAGAATCATCAAACAACGAAGATTCTAACACTCCTCTCGAAGAAGAAACCATTCCAGAACCCAAAACCAGTCTTGAACGCATGAAGTATGAAATGCGTGATATGACAGGCTTTCAGAAATTCAAGTATATTCTATATTATAACATAGTATATATCATCATACTATGTGTAGTGATCGCCGTCTCCATCTACTGCATTCACACAATGAGACAAAACAGCAGACCGGTAGGCATTTCCTATGTAATCTTAAATTGCAACAACAATACTTCAGCACTAACTGTCGCCACCGAGGGAAATCCCTTCAAGGATTATCTTGAAGCCTATGGCCTTAACTCCTCAAAATATCAAAATCATTCAAACACAAGAGTTATGGTGGATCTTGAAACACAGGAGGATGATTATTACAAAGATATTCTAAGCAGCGGATTCTTAACCCAGTTCAGAGAATTTATGAATACAGATTTTTATGATGTAGTCATCACCGACAAAAAAGGCCTTGAATACTTGATAAAGAGTGAAACCAAGGTCAGGCTCAAGATTATGGATGATGTATTATCAGACGAGCTTATGAACAACAAGATCATAAAGGATCACACAATCAGAGAGAAAGATTTAACTGACATCGAATATGCGGTAGCACTTGATATAAGGGATACAGATTTTGCCAAAAAATTAAAGCTCCCCTATGACGATATCTATCTATGCTACGCAGGAACAAGTGAAGAGAACAAAAAGAACGCTGAACAACTCACAAGGTATATTTTCGGACTAAACTGAAGCGTACAAAAAAGCCTTATGCTATCGTCATAAGGTTTTTTTTGTTGTAATATAAAAATAGGATCAACCAAGCATTTTTAAGTAGCAAACCAGTAGCAAACACTATCAAAAGGAGGCGGACAATATGCCAGTTTACAAAAATCCAAAAAATCTAACATGGTTTTGTAAATTCTATTACACCGATCAAAACGGCGAAAGAAAACAAAAATGGAAAAGAGGCTTTAGAACCAAGCACGAGGCATTGGAGTACGAAAAACAATTCACAACCAATACCAAACCCTGCTTGTGTCAAGTATGGGATAAAAATTTTTTCAAGAAATTTTCACCCCAGTTTGCCGTACTCTTCCTCCGATACAGCCTCGCACCACTCTGTTGATGTATCC
This sequence comes from Lachnospiraceae bacterium, assembly GCA_017540605.1. Taxonomy (GTDB): domain Bacteria; phylum Bacillota; class Clostridia; order Lachnospirales; family Lachnospiraceae; genus RGIG6919. Next base: position 81,061 of record JAFYAS010000023.1, read on the forward strand.
TCACCATCAATCTCTGCTGCAAGATGGCTCATCCATGAATCAGAAGCAGCCCCATGCCAGTGCTTCACATTTGCGTGGATATTGATAACCTTGCCGGGAACAAGTTCTACTGCCTCCTTGCCCTCTTCCTGATACCAGCCCCTGCCGCCTACACAGATAAGGAGCTGACCGCCACCGCTCTTTGCATGATGGATGTGCCAGTTATTCCTGCACGAAGGCTCAAATGTAACATTAAACAGAGCAATCTGCTCTTTTGATACCGGTGCAAGATAACTCTGACCGACAAAAAACTCTCC
>JAFYAS010000024.1 GCA_017540605.1 Lachnospiraceae bacterium
GAATATATACAATCCCTGGTCTATCACGTATTTTCTTGATTGCGGAAAATACGATACCTATTGGGCAAACACCAGCGGCAATGGTCTTGTGGGGCATCTGATACAAGGTGGTGATCCGAATATCAAGATGGATTTTGAGAAACTAATTACCGGTGGGTGCGTAGAGGTGCCTATAGATGAGCAGATTGTGTTTGATCAGTTATCAAGAAAAAAGAGCGCTGTCTGGAGTCTTCTGTTGGCTACAGGATATCTAAAGTGTGATATGATCATACAGGATCATCCAAGAGAAGTACCCATATATCGGCTTGTTCTCACCAACTATGAAGTGAAGAGAATGTTTGAACAAATGGTAAGAGATTGGTTCGAAGAGGATGAATCCTTCAATACCTTCGTAAAAGCCATGTTTAAATGTGACCTTCGAGGTATGAACACATATATGAATAAGGTGGCACTCAATACCTTCAGTTATTTCGATGCTGGCAAGAAGCCCTCAGAGGAAGAAGAGCCGGAGAAGTTCTATCATGGTTTTGTGCTCGGACTGTTGGTGGATAATGCGAAGAATTATGTAGTGAAGTCCAATCGCGAGAGCGGCTACGGACGTTATGACGTGGTGCTTGAACCCAAGAACAAGAATGATGTAGCTGTGATCATAGAATTCAAGGTCTATGACAAGGAATATGACAATGAAGATGATCTGAAGGATACCGCCGCCAATGCCCTTGCTCAGATTGAGGAGAAGAAGTATGTTGCAGATCTTATCGCCCAGGGAATACCAGAAGATAAGATACTTAAGTACGGCTTTGCATTCAAGGGAAAGAAATGTCTGATCGTTGCCGGGGAGCAGTGATCGGCATTACAGGGAAGTAGGTCGTTGATGGAGCTGCTGGACGGCAAGAAGGTAGTGGTAACTACAAGTATGACAGCATATGTTGCGGGCGCACTTGACAAGAAGTTCACCAATGGTTCGGCTGTAACAGTTGCAAAGAAAACACTCTCTCTGAAGAAGGGAAAGACAGCAAAAGTAGGAGCTAAGGTAACACTTATCGCAACTAAGAAAGCACAGCTTTCTAAGGGGCATGCAGCAGAGATCCGTTATGCATCAAGCAATAAAGCAGTTGCAACAGTAGATGCAAACGGCAAGATCACGGCAAAAGGCGAGGGCAAATGTACAATATATGCCATTGCCGTTAATGGAGCTAGAAAGACCATAAATGTGACCGTGAAATAAATAATAGTGTAAACTACTACGATCCGGTGTCGGGAAGAGATTCCAGGCACCGGATTTTTATGGAAAAGTAACTGCATAAAACACTTGTAAAACCGATTATATGCGAGTATACTCTCAATGATAAAAGGAGGGATACACGTTATGTCAACGCCTGATAATGATAAAAAAATAGATATGCTTAACGGGCCCTTGCTTTCCAAGTTGTTGTTGTTTGCTCTTCCTATCATTTTGGGAAGTGTACTTCAGCAGCTTTTTAGTGCTGTGGATACTGCAGTAGTGGGGCTGACGGGTGATACTGTGGGACAGGCGGCCATAGGAGCCAATACAACTATAATCCATCTGTTCATCAATTTTTTTATCGGCATTTCCGTGGGGATCAATGTCTTAGTGGGAAGCTACATAGGACAGGGACACAAGGAGAGGATATCGAGGACTGTTCACACAGCTATTACCTTTGCATTTTTGTCAGGCGTTTTGATGATATGCCTGATCGAGTTTGTGGCAAGGCCGCTTTTGATACTGATGTCAACTCCTGATAATGTGCTTGATCAGGCTGTGCTTTACCTAAGGATATATGCCATAGGTATGCCATTTATACTTGTTTACAATTTTGGCGCGGCAGTACTTAGAACTATAGGTGACACGAAGCGACCTCTGTATGCCCTGATGATTGCCGGAGTTGTCAATATGGTGGGTGATTATGTTCTGACTGTTGTAGCCGGAATGGGTGTTACTGGTGTTGCCATTGCCACAGTATTTTCAAATGTTATCAGTTCAATGATAGTCATAGCTTTTCTTCTTCGAACAGAAAGCCACGTGAGGCTTGATCTTAAGAAGCTTTCGATAGATCCCGGTGATCTTAAAAAGCTTTTAAGGGTGGGACTTCCTGCAGGGGGACAGGCTATGGTATTTTCAATAGCTAATATGACCATACAGTCTGCCATCAATATCTTCGGTTCGGATGCCATAGCCGGCAATACCATAGCCTTGATATTCGAGGTTCTGTCTTATTATGTCATCACCGGATTTAATCAGGCTGCAGTTACATTTACAAGTCAAAATTACGGAGCCGGCAATAAGAAGAGATGCCTGAAGGTATTCGCCTTATCTATGGGGGCAGCCCTTGTGTTAACAAATATAGTGAATTTTACCTTTATCTTTGGAAAGTATTTTTTCTGCGGATTGTTCACAACCGATGAAAATGTACTACATTATGCTTTTTTGAGATTTAGTGTGGTGCTTATAGTACAGTTTTTGGTCTGCACCTACGAGATAGCAGGATCGGTCATCAGAGGCTTTGGATATTCAATGTTGCCCACAGCCATCACAATAGTCGGAACATGCTTATTGAGAGTTATATGGGTAAAAACTGTCTGCGCCGGTACTACTGATATCACGAAAGTATTTTTTGTATATCCGCTGTCATGGATCGTGACGGGAACCATGATGTTGGTGGCATTTTATGTGCTTTATAGGAGGATCAAAGTTAAGGGTTCGGAGCGTGAAAATATAGCATAAAAAACCGGTGTCGGGTAGTGATTCCCGGCACCGGTTTTCGTTATTCCTTATATTCAAACAGGTCTCCGGGCTGGCAATCAAGTGCCTTGCAGATCGCTTCCATGGTTTCGAAACGAACACCCTTCATCTTACCGGTCTTAAGGTTCGAGAGATTGACATTTGTCATTCCGACCTTTTCTGCCAGTTCGTTTAGAGACATCTTTCTGTCTGCCATCATACGGTCAAGTCTTACAATGATCGGCATATTTTCACCCCCTAAGCTATGCTGTCTGAGTCTTCCTGGAGCTTCACACCATAGTTAAATACCATCGCGATCATTCCTATGATGAATGCTATGATAAACATATAAAGGCTTCCCATTTCAAAATGTCCGCTGTAGTAGGAGAACTTGAAGAATCTCATCAGCAACTTAACGATACCCGGTAAGATTCCGAGCAAAAGCTGCAAAATGCTTATAGCTCTTATTCTTTTTACGTTCTCGTTTGTGAAGGGGGTGCCCTTGGCGGTGCTTGAGATTATCATGATGACGAGTATGAGCATGATGCCCAGTATGATGGAAAATGTAAGATTGCCTGCATCATTTACCAGGGCACAATACTTGAAATCAGTGTTGCCGTTATCGTCTAAAGAGAAGTACTCATTGTAATCCACATCCCTGATCTCATATCCATCCTTGAAAAGACGATATGCATCCTGGCCGTTTCCCAGTGTCTCCTCCTTGACAAGCTTGACCTCATAGCTGTGCTTATCCGACAAAAGATCTGTGAAAAAATCCTTTGACATAAGTAGTAGTATACACACGATGATAGTGGCAAAGGTGGAACACCACCTTATCATAGATCTGTACTCCTTGCTTCCTTCTTCTGCATTTGTGAATTTCATAGACATTACCTCTTTTCTTCTGAATTTGAATGGTTGTATTTAAACTCTGTGTTCTTTAAGAATTTAAAGCAAAACTTTAAATCTTTAAACAGAATATAACATATCATTTATAGCTTGTCAATAGAAATTTAAAGTAAAACTTTAAAAAATTAAAAAACCGGCATCGGAAACTTCCCGATGCCGGTTTTGCATTCATTGCATATCTTCGTTTAAGGCAATTTTGAGTAGTTCTTGATATAGGCGATTCCCATGACATAGTCGGTGCTGTCTATATAGAATCTGATCTTGTAGCCACCTTTATAATCGTAGTCTACATATTTTGCGTAGGTGTCCTTCATGTATTTTGCAATTTCTGAAGCACTTTCGCTGTCATCGGAGGTAGTATGTCCCCCTGCATAGTACTTATAAACTCTGTCAGACTTGGCATCGAACTTTTGAAGCTTCTTTTTAGGATATTTTTCGAAAAGACTATCAAGATCATTTTTAATGCTGAACTTTCTGTTGGTAGTATAAGAGCCGTTCACGTCGCTTACGACCAGGAGATCATAGTCGTCATTGCTTCTTCCGATAAATTGCGTCTTGGAATCGTCAAAATCATTGGTTACTTTGAAATCACTTTTATCCAAGTTTTTTCCATATATGGTAACCTTTACAGAAAATGTTTTTTTGGTTGTTGTGACCTTGATGGTCGCAGTTCCCTTGCTTTTTGCCTTTATGATGACCCAGGATTTGCCCTTCTTTGTTCCTGTAGCAACCTTTGAATTACTGCTTTTTATTGACTTGACATTTGTGTTATAAACAGTGACAGCGTACTTTTGACCGGTGAAGATATAGACATAGGCATCTGAAATATTGGGGGCGCCTGAGCCTCCTTCGGCAGAAACATCCGGTGTTCCTTTTATCAGAATGCCGGAAAATAACGTGAGCATCAAAGAAAAAACTAATACTACATTGATCTTTTTTAGAATCGTTTTCATGATGATTCCTCCTCATTCTTTCTTATGATACACCTTATCACAGATAATGAAAAACCTCAATCACTAAAATTGATCATACTTGAAACATTTTCATAAAAGGTATAAGATATATAGAAAAAAGAAGAGTGTCCATAACTGTTTGCAACAGCTTTTTGTACTTGTCTTCGGAGTACATTATAAATGCGATGCAGGTTGAGGGGGCACGTACATTTTTAACTATGAAAAAGATAAAACTTGATTCCGCAAAACTCATACCCATAAGCTTTCTTTTTGCTATCATCATCGGAACGATACTTCTGATGCTTCCCATAGCAAAGGCGGGAGAGGGAAGTGCGGATATTACAACTGCATTTTTCACTTCAACAACCTCTATCTGTGTGACAGGACTTGTGGTGGTGGATACCTATGCATATTGGAGTCTCTTTGGAAAGATAGTGATATTGATACTTATCCAACTCGGTGGCTTCGGTATCATTGCTGTCACGTCTATATTGATGCTGATGCTAAAAAGAAAGATGTCGCTTTCAGGGGCGTTGCTGGTACATGATGCCTTCAACCTTAATTCCATGGATGGAGTGTTCAGGTTTCTGATCGCTGTTTTTAAGAGTACCTTTGTGGTGGAGCTTTTAGGTGCCGCCATATATGCCATTACCTTTGTCCCAAAGTACGGACCTTTACGGGGATTGTGGTATTCGCTTTTTACGTCTATCTCGGCATTTTGCAATGCGGGAATAGATATTATGGGGCCTGACAGTCTCATAGGCTTTCAGAGTAATACCTTGGTTCTGGTCAATTCCATGATGCTCATTGTGATGGGCGGACTTGGATATGTGGTATGGATCGATGTCTTTAGGAGCCTTAGAAGAGGCATAAAGAAAAAATATAGTCTGACTCAGGCTATAAAGCATTTCAACGAGCATACAAAGCTTGTGCTTACACTAACCATTGTGTTGATCCTTTCGGGAGCACTTATTGTCTTTATTCTTGAGTATGGCAACAATGAAACCATAGGCTCCATGAATATGTGGGATAAGATACTAAACAGCATCTTTCAGTCTGTGACCTTTAGGACGGCCGGCTTTGCTGCGGTTCCTCAAGATGCACTTACTGAAAGTACATGCTTTCTCGGATGCATATATATGTTTATTGGCGGATCTCCTGTGGGTACAGCCGGTGGTGTGAAGACAGTGACCTTCTTTATCGTTTTACTAAATGGTATTTCATTTATACGCAACAGAAATGAGAATGTGGTCTTTTCAAGAAAGGTCACATCTGAGATGATACACAAGGCATCGGCTATTGTCATGGTCAGCTTCTTTGTAACAGTGATCTTTTTGATCCTTCTTATGACCACCAACAATGTAGGACTTGTAGACGGTATGTATGAGACCTTTAGTGCCACAGCCACGGTGGGGCTTTCAAGATCCCTTACTTCATCGCTTAATACTGTTGGACGATGGCTTATCATCGTTGCAATGTTTTTGGGTCGTATCGGCCCTATATCCATGGCTCTGTTCTTTAGCTATGATACAGAGGGCAAGAATAAGATCAGCTATGCCAAGGGAAACTTTTTTGTAGGATAGGAGATAATTATGTCAAAATCAATAGCAGTCATCGGCCTTGGTCGATTCGGAAAAAAGCTCGCCACAACACTTTATGATATGGGAAGTGATGTCATGGCGGTGGACAAGGATGCAGAGCTTGTGCAGAATGTATCCGGAAATGTAACCTATGCCATAGAGGCTGACGTGTCCAATCCTGATGTGGTAAAGGGCTTGGGACTTAAGGAAATGGATGTGGTGGTGGTTGCCATAGGACAGGATCTTGCTTCAAGCATCATGGCGGTTATGATCGCAAAGGAACAGGGAGTGCCTTATGTGCTGGCCAAAGCCAAGGACGAAAGAATGGGTAGTATTCTTACAAAGATAGGTGCGGATAAGATCATTTATCCCGAAGAGGAATCCGGTCAGCGTACCGCGAGGATCCTTTTATCGGACAATTTCCTTGAGTTCTTCGAAATAGATGACAATCTTTGTCTTCTTGAGATCAAGCCAAAGCCTGAGTGGATAGGCAAGAATCTGATAGAGCTTAAGCTTCGTGACAAATACAGGATCAATGTGGTTGCCGTAAAGGATCACAGTGAGATGAGATCATTTATCGATCCCGCCCGTCCCCTTGAGGAAGATACTGAGCTTTTGGTGATACTTGAAAAGAAAGATCTGAAGTATATAAAGTAACCGAAGATATTTTTTTAGATGCACGTAACCGGATTAGGCTAAGCTTGCTAACTGTTTCAATGCGAAATGCAATGTGTATTTCATTTCGGTTGTAAAGGAAAAGGACTTTTATGAATTTACATGACATCTTGCTTACAATTCAATATCTTGGGGTATTCGGCTTGTTTATTCAAAGCTTTCTTGTGATCACCAGATCGAGAAATAAGCTTCATGTCATATTGTTTTTTTGCTGTGTTGCGGCTTTGATCAACAATATCGGATATTTGTTTGAGCTGCAGGCAGGATCTGAGGAGTCCTATATATCTGCTCTACAGCTTTCCTATGCTGGTCGCATCTGGTTCGGGCTTTCTATGCTCCTTTTTATAGCGTATCTGACGGGTATTGGGTTCCCGAAGACTTTGACCTATATCTTTTCTGCGATACATATGGGTACCTACATCTCCATATTTTTTATAAGATACAACAAGCTTTATTATCTTAGTATGGAATATGTGAATGACGGCATTTTCCCGAAGCTTAAGCATCAGTATGGAATACTTTATTATTCCAATGTGCTTTTAAATATTTTCTATCTGATCGTTGGTACGGTCATGCTTTTTAAGAACCTGAAGGAAGAGGACAGGGCGATCGCCAAAAAACGCATTTGGATACTGTTGATAGCTACATGGATGCAGGGCGGAGGCTATATTGTTCAGGTACTTCATGTATTTTCCATCACCCGTGATTATGATGTGACCATGCTCGGATATTTTGCGGGAACTATATTGATGTGTATAGCATTATTTGCTTACGATCTGATGGGAACCAGAGAGATAGCGCGTGAATTTGTCATAGATAGAATATCAGAGGCCATCATCGCTGTTGATAATGAGGGAAGAGTGGAGTATTTCAATGAGCCTGCCCTAAAGCTATATCCTGAGCTTGCAAAAAAGGAAGAGCAGTCCGATGTGATAAATGCAATAAAGGCGGCTATTGAAAATAATGACAATATAAAGCTATCTGATCGCATATATACAGGCAAAGAAAATCCACTGATATTCGAAGAAAAAAAATACGGAAAGCTATATGCTTTGGCGGATGTGACAGAGTATATCAGATATATGGAAGAGCTTCAGAAGCAAAAGGATATAGCTGACAAGGCCAACGAAGCTAAAACAAAATTTTTGGCAAATATGTCACATGAGATCAGAACCCCCATCAATGCAGTTCTCGGTATGGATGAGATGATACTTAGGGAGACGAATGATGAGATCATACTCTCCTATGCCAGAGAGATCATGACCTCCGGAGAGACACTTTTATCCCTGATAAATGGTATTCTTGAGAATTCGGAAAAGTTCAAGAGCGAGAGCAAGGATAAAAAGAGCTATAAGGAACTGTTTCATGCTCCTGATGCAAGGATACTTGTGATCGATGATACAGAGATGAATTTAACAGTTATAAAGCATCTGTTAAAAAAGACAGAAATAAGGATCGATACGGCAAAGTCTGGAAGAGAGGGTATAGAGCAGGCAAAGGCACATAGCTACGATATACTGTTTATTGATCATATGATGCCTGAGCTTGATGGAATAGAGACCTTTAAGCTTATCAGAAAAGAGTGGCACAATAAAAAGACTCCTGCAGTTGCCCTTACTGCCAACGCCATAGCAGGGGCAAGAGAAATGTACCTTCAAGAAGGCTTTACCGATTATCTTGCAAAGCCTGTGGATGGTGAAACACTTGAGAGGCTTATTATCTCATTGCTTCCCAAGGAAAAGGTATTAAGGTCTCATGAAGATATTCAGGAAGAAATAGTGCCCGAAGAAAGCAATAAAACAGAAGTAGAGAAAACCGAAGAGATACCTGATTGGTTAAAAGCTATCCCGGAGATTGATATTACAGAGGGATTAAATAATTGTGGTGATTTGGACGGATATATGTCAATAGTATCCACCTTCCACAGATCTGCAAAAACAAAGGCTGAGGAGATCGAGGCATACTACCTTACCGGTGATCTTGAAAACTATACTATCATGGTTCATGCTTTAAAAAGCTCTGCAAGGATCATTGGAGCTAAAGCACTTTCGGAGCTTGCAAAGGAGCTTGAGTTTGCCGGAAAGGAAAAGAATGAGACCTTTATTAAGGAGAATACGGATAGGCTACTTTCGATGTATCGAGAGCTTGATGAAAAGCTTTCCGCGATCGATGAAAAGGATGATTCTTTACCGGAGATATCTGAGGAAGGTATAAGAGAGGCATATCAGACTATGATAGAGGCCGCGAACGCTATGGAATTCGGTATGCTTGATGATGTGATCACCCTGTTAAAGGAATATAAGCTAAAGCCTGAGGATGAAAAAAGAGTGTTGAAAATTGAAGAAGCATTTACAGCACTTGATTGGGATGGTATCATAGAAATGGCAAAGGAGGCGATGAGATAAGATGAGTGATGAGATGTATGTAAGGAAAAATAAAGACGATATCGGAAAGGTTTTGATCATAAGCGAGAGGGAAAGCTTTCTTGCAAGAGGGCTTTTGACCAAGCTTGAAGCAAGCAGTATACCTGTTTCTTATCTCTATGCTGATATAAAAAAGCTTGCTCCGGTTGTTAGTGATACGTCTTTATTTGTGTTGTTTTTGAGCGATGAGCTTGATGAGAATCTTGAAACACTCATTTACCTTAAGGATATAATAGAGGAGAAGGATATAGGGCTTATCGTTATTGGCGAAAAAATACAGTATGAATCATTTATTAAGACAATGAAGGAACAGAATGTCACTGAATTCTTCAGAAGACCTCTTGAAATAGACAATCTCATGAAGAGCATAAATGCCTATGTTGACGAGCATAGTGGTGATAAGAAAAAGAAGACTGTGCTTATCGTAGATGATGATATCACATATATGCGAACAGTATATGAATGGCTTAAGGAAAGATATCATGTGGGTATGGCATCAAACGGAGTTCAGGCTATCAGTTATCTGGCGAAGAACAGTGCCGATCTGATATTGCTTGATTATGAGATGCCCATTGCCAACGGGCCGCAGGTACTTTCGATGCTTAAGAATGATTCCGAGACCGGACAGATACCAGTGATGTTTTTGACCGGTCATGGTGAGAAGGAAAGAGTTATGTCTGTTATGAATCTTAAGCCTGTTGATTATCTATTAAAGACTATTGATAAGAATTCTCTGTTACAAAAATTGGATCTGTTTTTTGCAAATAATAAGAGGTAGGGAAAACCCTACCTCTTAACTATTATCTATTTCTTTATCAGTTCATTTGCCCATTCGATGGCATCATCTATATGAGGTCTGAAGTTTTCTTTTCCGACCTTTTCCACAAAATTGTCTTTTTCCATGGTATGCATAGGTTGTTCGTTTACATGAGAGAATACAAGAGTGATGTCCTGCTCGTGACAGCGCTCGTAGAAGTTCTCAAGGGAGTGCATAGCTGTGGCATCCAAAGCGGGAACACCTCTCATACGTATGATGATGACCTTGGTTTCGTCACGGTAGTTCATGGTGTCGATCTGACCTGAATTGCCAAAGAACATAGGGCCGTAGATCTCATAAACTCTGACCTGAGGAGGAATGGGCTTAAGTCCCATACCGTCTGGATCCTCTTCGGGATCGTAGTATTTCCAGCTTGATACTCCTGATTCCTCGCTCATTCTCTTCATAAAGAGGAGAACTGAAAGTAGCATTCCTATCTCGATAGCGATCACAAGATCAAATACAACCGTAAGTGTAAATGTAAGAACAAGCACTATGATATCGCTTTTCGGTGCAGTCTTACATAGATGCACGAAGGTTCTCCACTGACACATATTGTAGGCTACGATAAAGAGTATTGCTGCTATGGTGGGCATAGGTATCAGTGCTGCATAGGGCATCAATATCACAAGCACAAGTATAAGTGTTATGGAATGTATAATTCCGGCTATAGGAGTACGACCGCCATTTTTTATATTGGCAGCAGTTCTTGCTATGGCTCCTGTTGCGGGGATTCCTCCAAAGAAGGCGGAACCCATATTTCCAAGGCCCTGGGCGATAAGCTCCATATTGGAACGATGGTGTGAATTGATCATACTGTCAGCTACTACGCAGGAGAGAAGTGATTCTATCGCTGCAAGAATAGCTATGGTGAAACCGTCGGGAAGCGCTGCCTTTACGGAAGCAAAATCTAAATGTACGGTGTGGAAGGTCGGGAGGTGACTTTCTATGGTGTAGAGGTCGCCTATAGTATTTACATTCATACCGGAAAGCTTTACGATAAGTATGCCGGCGATCACGGCTATCAGGGATCCGGGTATCTTCTCACTTATCTTAGGCCAGATGATAAGTATCACAAGGCTTATCATTCCCATAAGCAGTGCGGAGGGATTTAATGTAGCTATATTTTCGATGACAGCCTTTACCTTCTCAGAGGTTTCAATGGTTACAGTACCCTTGGGATAGGTAAGACCTAAAAAGTCCTTTATCTGACCTATGACTATGGTGACAGCGATACCCGCCGTAAAGCCCGTGGTGATGGTGTAGGGTATAAACTTTATGAGTCCCCCAAGTCGAAGGACACCCATCAGTACTAAAATGATACCGGCGATAATAGTGGCGAGCATCATGCCCTCCATGCCGCTTTGGGCAATGATGCCTGCGACTATAGTTGCAAATGCTGCCGTGGGTCCTGCAATCTGTACGCGGCTTCCGCCTAAAAATGAGATGATGAAGCCTGCCACAATGGCTGTATAAAGTCCCTCCTCAGGGCCTACTCCGGATGCTAAAGCAAGAGCAATGGAAAGGGGCAGTGCTATGATCGCAACAATGATTCCGGATATGAAATCTGTTGCGAATTGCTTTCCACTATAGTGCTTCATTGTGCTGAATAACATAGGTTTCAACTTGTCTTTGTTCATGATTATCTTCCTTTTCCTAAAAAATGACAAAGAGAATAATAGCGTTTTTTTTCTGATTTAGCAAGAGCTTTTTTGCCTTTTTGTTTTGGAACCCGTCCTATTTCAGCGTTGAAAATCTTACCTTATTATTGTATAATCAGAAGGACTATGTGATTTTTAAGAAAGAGGTGTTAAAATTATGATAAATATTGCGATAGACGGACCTGCGGGAGCAGGCAAAAGCACCATAGCAAAGCTTGTTGCAAAGAAACTGGGCTTTATATATGTTGATACCGGAGCAATGTACAGGGCGATAGCCTATGACCTTTTAAAGAACGGTATCGATCCCGAGGATGAAGAGGCTTTGAGGGCTGAGCTTTCAAAGATAGATGTTGCCCTATCCTATGAGGGCGATACTCAGATCGTTCTCTTAAACGGTGAGAATGTCAACGGTTTTATAAGAACCGAAGAGGTTGGTAATATGGCATCAAAGTCCTCTGCAAAGCCTTCAGTTCGCGCTGCTTTACTGGAGCTTCAAAGAGATATGGCAAAGAAGAACAATGTTGTCATGGACGGAAGGGATATAGGAACCAACATCCTTCCCGATGCTCAGGTTAAGATCTATCTTACGGCTTCAAGTAAGGAAAGAGCCAACAGACGATATAAGGAGCTTATTGAGAAGGGCATGGAGGCAGATTTAAAAAAGATCGAGGCAGATATCATCGATAGGGACAACCGTGATATGAATAGAGAGATCGCGCCCTTAAAGCAGGCAGAGGATGCGGAGTATTTAGACAGCTCCGATATGACTATCGATCAGGTAGTTGAACATATTATAAGTAAGGTAAATTAAGGGAAAAATATGTCTTATACAGAATATATAAAAGCCCAGAAGATGGGCAACAAAGCCTTTCAGATTGCGGTAGCCAGGGGCCAGTCTCCCTATCTTCCCGTGCTCGATGAGATTCTTTCTCACGCTGATATTGAGTGTGAGGTTGCTCTTGGAACCATGGATATTCCTTTGGAGCAGGTGGTTGGAACAAGCAATTTTGGAAGGACTACTGCGTTTGCATCGAATTTCATGCCTTTGCTTGACTACGGCACAGAGTTCGGTACCAAGTGGTCACATCTTTGTGATGCCCAGGTGGAAGAGGGTATTCATGATGCCATCAAGGTTTATGAATATATGAACCGTTACTATGTGGTTGAGGGCAATAAGCGTGTCAGTGTCTTAAAGTATTTTGATGCTGTCACCATCACTGCCACAGTCACAAGAAAGGTTCCTAAAAAGACCGATGATCTAGAGAATATCATGTATTATGAGTTCATGGATTTTTACAAGCAGACGGAAAATGGTGAGATCACCTGCTCGGTTCCCGGAAGCTTTAAAAGACTCAATGAACTTACAGGACATACGGAAACGGAAACCTGGTCAGAGGATGACAGACTTGATCTATTATCATTTTATCATTCCTTCAAGAAGGTATATATGGAGAATGGTGGCGCCAAGCTAAACATTACCTGTGGCGACGCCCTTTTGGCATTCCTAAAGATATATGATTACAAGAGTGCCAAGGACATGACTCCTACCGAGATCAAGGAGAATATTGTAAAGAGCTGGTCAGAGATCACCTTGGTTACCAAGGATGAAGCGGTAGAACTACTTATGAATCCTTCAGAGGCTCCGAGATTCGGTGTATTCGGCTCCTTCTTTAAGGGTGTAGGCAAGAAGATGAAGGTGGCCTTTATATATGATCGCTATCCTGAGCAGTCTGACTGGATCTATTCTCACGAGCTTGGAAGGCTTCACGTTCAAGAGGTTATGAATGATGTGGTTGAGAGTATTCAGATCACCTGCCTGAATCCCGAAAAGTACGGACAGGCCGTTTTGGAAGAGGTTATAAATGATGGATACACTACCATTTTTGATACCACTACGGAATTCATCCAACCAAGCCTAAGGGTGGCTCTTGACCATCCTGATGTAAAGATACTCAATTGTTCATTGAACATTTCCCACAATGCCATAAGAACCTACGAAGCGAGACTTTATGAGGCGAAGTTCATCACGGGTATGATAGCGGGCTCGGTATGCGATGACAACAAGATCGGATATATAGCGGATTATCCGGTTTACGGCGCTATAGCGAATATCAATGCATTTGCCAGAGGCGCCAAGATGACCAATCCAAGAGCCAGGATATATCTTGACTGGTCCACCAAAAAAGACCACGATTGCAATGAGTATTTTAGAGAAAATAATATCCACTGCATTTCCGATCAGGATCTGATCACTCCCGAGCACAAGGAGAGAAAGTTTGGTCTTTACAATTCAGTTGACGGTAAGCAACAGAACATTGCCATGTCCATCTGCCATTGGGGAGTTTTTTATGAGAAGCTTATAAGCAATATCATAAGCGGAGGCTGGCGAACTGAGAGTTGGGCGAATACAGAGACCAAGGCATTAAATTACTGGTGGGGTATGTCGGCCGATGTCATAGATGTCATTTATTCCCAGAACCTTCCTCTTGGGGTGAGGACCCTTGCGGATATCATGAAGAATCAGATAAAGAGCGGATCCTTCCATCCTTTCTCAGGACCTCAGTTTTCACAAAATGGTGAGGTTGAGGCTTCTAAAAAGGGATATCTTACACCGGAAGAGATCATAGAGATGAATTGGTTAAATGACAATGTCATAGGTGCTATTCCCCTCGAGAATGAGCTTTTGCCCAAGGCAAAGACATTGCTTGACAATCAGGGAGTTACACCTTGTTCAGGGGATACAAAGCGTCTTACGCCCGGCATGTTCCATGCCCAGGAGCTTATACAGAACGCGCTAAAAGGAAAAAAATGATCTAGGAGAAGTTGTTTTGAAGAGAAGGGGTGAAAAAGCAGAAAAACTGAATATTCTGGTTTTGGCTGATGTGGAATCCAAATCTCTTTGGGACTTCTTCGACAAGGAGAAGCTTTCGGATGTGGATCTGATACTATCGGCGGGAGATCTAAAGCCTCAGTATCTTGAGTTTTTGGCGACTTTTGCCAAGGTTCCCATTCTCTACGTTCACGGTAATCATGACGATTGCTATGATGATACTCCCCCCAATGGTTGTATCTGTGTAGACAACAGGATATATGTCTACAAGGGGATCCGAATACTTGGACTTGGGGGCTCCATGAGGTATAAACAGGGGCATTATCAATACACTCAGGAAGAGATGAGGAACAGGGTCTTGAGGCTTATGCCAAAGATCATGTATCACAGGGGATTTGATATTCTTTTAACCCATTCTCCTGCATTTGAGATAAATGATGACAGAGATCGTCCCCATACGGGATTTAGAGCCTTTGTCTTTCTTATGGAGAAATATTGCCCTAAATTTTTCATCCACGGTCATGTTCATTTAAGCTATGGAAGACAGTTTAAGCGGGTTAGCAAATACAAAGAAACAACCATTATCAATGCATACGAAAAGTATGAATTTGAATATGAAGATTGATAATAACTATTCACTACAGCTCTGGACACTTGCTGTTGATGATTTGAGGAATATGAATTGAAGAAACTATTTATTGCAGAAAAACCGAGCGTTGCCAGGCAGTTTGCCGATGCCCTGAAGGTTAAGGGGAAGAATGGCGACGGTTATATAGAATCAGATGAATATATCGTGACCTGGTGTGTGGGACATCTTATCACCATGTCTTATCCTGAGGCCTATGATGTGGTTATGAAAAAATGGTCCCTTGAGACTATTCCTTTTATTCCCGATACCTTTAAATACGAGGTGATAGGGACTGTAAAGAAGCAGTTTAAGATCGTAGCGGGACTTCTAAACCGTGATGATGTGGAATGCATCTATGTCTGCACAGACTCCGGGCGTGAGGGTGAATATATATATCGTCTGGTAGATGATATGGCAAAGGTTCCCAAGGACAAGAAAAGACTTCGTGTGTGGATCGATTCTCAGACAGAGGAGGAGATCCTTCGCGGTATCAGAGAAGCAAAGCCCCTTAATGAATATGATAACCTGAGTTCTGCCGCTTATCTTCGTGCGAAGGAAGACTATCTCATGGGTATCAATTTTTCCAGAGCTCTTACCCTTAAGTACGGCTATCCCGTGAAGGATTTTTTGGGAGCGGACAAGGCTGTGATATCGGTGGGACGTGTGATGACCTGTGTACTTGGTATGATAGTCAGAAGAGAGCGGGAGATCAGGGATTTTAAGAAGACTCCGTTTTACAGAGTTGTTGCCAAATGTGCCATGGAGGATTCCGGGTTTGAGGCGGAATGGAAGGCAGTTGAGGGTTCGAGATATTTCAACTCACCCCTTCTTTACAAGGAGAACGGCTTCAAGGAAGAAAAGACGGCAAAAGAGCTTATCGGTCTTATGACAGAGAATGATGAGCCGGATTATGATGCTACGCTCATCCAAAAGGAAAAGAAGACAGAGAAGAAGAACCCACCTCTTTTATACAACCTTGCAGAGCTTCAGAATGATTGCTCAAAGCTATTTAAGATAAGTCCTGACGAGACCTTGAAGGTAGTTCAGGAGCTTTATGAGAGAAAGCTTGTAACCTATCCGAGAACCGATGCGAGAGTATTATCCACTGCCGTTGCAAAGGAGATAGATAAGAATATCCGTGGCCTTATGAATTATGAGCATACGGCGCAGTTTGCGGCTCCCATCATCAATCAGAACGCCTATAGCGGAGTGGTAAAGAGCAAATATGTAAATGATAAACTTATCACGGATCACTATGCCATCATTCCAACGGGGCAGGCTGTAAAGAATCTTCAGTCCATGAGCGACCTTCATAACAAGGTTTATGAGATCATCGCAAGAAGATTTATTGCGATATTTTATCCTCCGGCTGAATATGTGAGATATCAGCTTGTGGTAGAAAGGCGCGGCGAAAAGTTTTTTGCAGGCTTTAAGATGCTTAAAAAAGAAGGCTATCTAAAGGTTATGCAATATTCATTTACTAAGAAAAAGACTCCTGCCGAGGTAGAGGCTGAGAAGAAGGAAAAGGATAAGGATGACAATGAGCAGGTGGTGGATGCTTCACTTCTTGAGAAGATAGAGGCATTAAAAAAGGGTGATACCATCGGCATCAGATCCTTCGAGATAAAGGAGGGTGAGACCTCACCTCCCAAGCGTTACAATTCCGGATCACTTATACTTGCCATGGAGAATGCGGGAC
>JAFYAS010000025.1 GCA_017540605.1 Lachnospiraceae bacterium
GTTATTGCGACCAGAAACTGGAACTATGGGATATTCATTGAATGTATTTAATAAAGAAATGGATTCAGAATTCGTGTATGTTCTTTCAATGGGTGTTCTGAGCAAAATATCAGTTCATGATGAACCGACTATTGTTAAAGTGTTAAATATCATTGGAGGAATAGATTCTCCGGACTCCGGCTTTGTAGCCATAAACGGAGAGAAGATGGCGGATATGAATGAAAAGCAGCTTACCCGCTACAGAAGAAAACATCTTGGATACATTTTCCAGATGTACAATCTGATCCCCAATCTCAACGTGAAGGAGAATGTGGAGGTAGGCGCATATCTATCAGACAATCCCCTGGATATCGATGACCTGTTAAGTACATTGGGACTATATGAGCACAGACACAAGCTTCCCAATCAGTTGTCGGGAGGTCAGCAGCAGCGATGCTCCATAGGACGTGCGATCATCAAGAATCCCGATATCCTGCTCTGTGACGAGCCTACGGGAGCCCTTGATTACAATACATCCAAGGAAGTTCTAAAGATCATCGAGCAGGTAAATCAAAAATACGGTAGCACCGTGGTTATGGTAACCCACAACGACGCCATCAAGAATATGGCTGACAGAGTGATAAAGCTTCGTGATGGAATGATCAGACATGATATCAGGAATGAGCAGAAGCTTCCCGCAGAAGAGCTTGACTGGTGATGGGAGGCGACAGCATGAGGAATCCATTGAGGAAACGAATCGTCAGGGAGCTGACCCACGAGTTTGGAAAATATCTTGCGATATTTTTGTTCATGAGTTTTACCATTGCCTTTATATCAGGTTTTTTGGTAGGCTCAAGGGGACTTAAGATAGAATACGACAACTCATTTGAGAATTACAATGTGGAATGGGGACATTTCGTATTAAAGAATGAGATGTCCGAAAAGCTAAAGAAAAAGATTGAAAAAGAAGGCATCAATCTATATGAAGTGTTTTATAAGGATTATGATGTCCTGAAAAATGGAGAGCCAGGAGGAACACTCAGGCTTTTCAAACCAAGAAATGATGTGAATAAGGTAGATGTGCTTGAGGGACGTCTTCCCGAAACGGATGATGAGATGGGCCTTGACAGATTGTATATGCAAAATAACGGCTTGAAGATCGGCGACATCATCACAGTGGATGGAAGTGACAAGAAAATAACCGGTATAGTCGCACTTACGGATTATAGTACACTTCACAAGAAGAACGGAGATATCATGTTTGACTCCGTGGCCTTTGGAGTAGCGATTATCACCGAAAAAGCATTTGATGCCTTGGGAACCGGAAATATCAATTATAGCTATGCATGGATGTATGAGAATGAACCGGTAGATAAGGACGATGAGAAAAAGATATCGGATGATCTTGCCTATGATATAGCCATGGATGCTCTTGACGAGAGTAATGAGCTAAAGATATTTATTCCAAGGTATGGCAATTCTGCTATCCAATTTGCAGGAGATGATATCGGAAAAGATCGACCTATGATGACGATTCTTCTTTATATACTGATCGCGATCATGGCGTTTGTATTTGCAGTTACCATCAATCACAATGTAATGAGAGAATCCAATGTCATAGGAACGTTACGTGCGTCGGGCTATACAAAGGGAGAGATATTTAAGCACTATATGGCAACTCCCATGATTGTTACCCTTGTGGCGGCAATAGTCGGAAATGTCCTTGGCTACACACTTCTTGAGGATGTAGCTGTGGAAATGTACAGAGATAGCTATAGCCTGACACATTATGTATCGTATTTCAATGCGGATGCATTTGTGAAAACAACAATAGTCCCTATGATCATTATGATGATAGTGACAGGAATCGGACTTTGGAGTAAGCTTTCAATTAGTCCCCTTCAATTTATAAGAAGGGATATAGTGAAGCATAGAAGAGAGAAGGCTATAAAGTTACCCCATGTAAACTTCTTCTCAAGATTCAGAATGCGAGTGATCATACAAAATATTTCGAACTATGCAACATTATTCTTCGGAATATTGTTTGCCAATCTGATCCTAATGTTTGGTATTATTATGACGCCTCTTCTACACAATTACAGTGATAATGCTGTGAAGTACAAGGTTGCCAATTATCAGTATATCCTTCAGGGAAAGCAGGAGGTACCTGAGGATGTGGCGGAAAAATACTGTGTAACATCACTTAAGATGATCGATGATTTCTTTTCTCCTGAGGACATAAGTATATATGGAATTATCGAAGGTACGAGATATCTTCCAAAGCTTGAGCTACCTAAGGAGGGAGTGGTTGTTACCTCTGATTTTGCAGATAAGTATAGGATCAAGGTAGGAGATATCATCAATTTCCGTGAGGAATTCGGAACAAAGCTTTATGCCTTTGAGGTAAAGGGAATATATGCGGCAAAATCCTCCCTCGGTGTCTATATGCGCCAGAAATATTTCTGCGAGATATTTGCGGATATGATAGAGGATCAGGCTGATGAGACCAATATGATGGGCATGATGATAGACAAGCTGACAGGAAAGAAGGATGAATCCTTCTACAATGGATATTTTTCTGATGAGGACATCAGGGGTACATATCTTAAGGATGAATATGTTCAGACTGTTATTACAGAGGATGATCTTACTGCCCTTGCAAGGCAGATGGATGTGTCTATGGGAAGCCTTTTCGGTGCGGTATATGTATTTGCACTCATACTGTTTGCGCTATTGATATTCCTGCTCACAAAACTTATCATCGAGAAGAATACAACATCTATATCGTTGGTGAAGATACTTGGTTATTATGATGACGAGATCAGCATGCTATATATTATGTCATCGGTATGGGTGGTCATTATATCGGCAATACTTTCACTTGCCATAAATACCGGTGTATTCCATATCATCTTGCGTTTGTTCATGAAGGGCTACGGCGGATGGTTTGAGCTTGTGATATCCTTCCCGCTTTATGCGAAGATGTTCATGCTTATGGTTATCACTTATCTTGTGGTGGTTGTATTCCAGTTCTTCAAGATCAAAAAGATACCTATGGATGAAGCGCTAAAGAACGTTGAATAAAAAGATGGATTATTCTTTAACGATATGGTAGAATAAAGCTGTTCGTTTTCTGACGGACAGCTTTTTACTATTTATTTTGGAGGAAAATGAGATGAATATAGTATGTCTTGATATGGAGGGTGTACTTGTACCCGAGATCTGGATCGCATTTGCAGAGGAGACCGGTATTCCGGAGCTTAAGAGGACCACGAGAGATGAGCCGGATTACGACAAGCTGATGAAGTTCCGTATAGGTATTTTGAAGGAGCACGGTCTGGGACTTAAAGAGATACAGGATGTCATCGCAAAGATAGATCCCATGCCCGGAGCAAAGGAGTTTCTTGATGAGCTTAGAAGTCTTACTCAGGTGATCATACTTTCTGATACCTTTGAGCAGTTTGCGATGCCTCTTATGAAGAAACTTGGTTATCCCACACTGTTCTGCAATACACTTGAGGTAGCTGAAAACGGTGAGATCACAGGCTTTAAGATGCGCTGCGAAAAATCAAAGCTCACTACTGTAAAGGCTCTTCAGTCTATAGGCTTTGAGACTATAGCAAGCGGAGACAGCCACAACGATCTGGGTATGATACTCAATTCAAAAGCAGGATTTTTATTTAAGAGTACGGATGCTATAAAGGCAGAATATCCCGAGCTTCCTGCTTACGAAGAGTATGATGAGTTGCTTGCTGCTATTAAAAATGTATTATAAGCCTTAGGGCAGGAGGAGATGTTATGAAAAGATGGATAGGTTATGAGCACGGCGTGGATCTCGGAGGCTGGCTTTCTCAGTGCGATCATACAAAAGAGAGATATGAGAACTTTATTGTAGAGTCAGATATTGAGAAGATCGCAAGCTGGGGCCTCGATCATGTGCGTGTACCTATAGATTATGAGCTTGTTGAGGATGAAGCTGGGAACGAGGACACTTCAGGCTATGAATATATCGATCGCGCTGTAAATTGGTGCGAAAAATACGGTCTCAATATGGTTTTGGATCTTCACAAGACCTATGGATATTCCTTTGATAAGGGTGAGAATGAAGAGGGTTTCTTCGAGAATGAAGCATATCAGGAGCGTTTTATAAAGCTTTGGGAGAGACTTGCAAAGAAGTATGACAATATCGGCGAGAGGCTTGCTTTTGAGCTTCTTAACGAGGTGACGGACAAGTCCTACTGTGATACATGGAACAGAGTTTCAAATGAGTGTATAAAGAGGATCAGAGTCATTGCTCCCGATGTAAAGATACTTATCGGTGGTTATTGGAACAATTCCATTGAGGCACTTAAGGATCTTTTGCCTCCCTATGATGAGAATATCATTTACAACTTCCACTGCTATGAGCCCTTGATCTTTACACATCAGGGCGCATACTGGATAGATGCCATGGATACCAATTTCAGGATTCCCATCACTGCAACCTACAAAGAGATGGATGAGATGTCAAAGAAGTATATCAACATCGCATCTATATGCTTTGATGATCTTGATCCTGACGGAACTCTTGATGTGGCATATTTCGAGAAGTATTTTGCCGAGGCAGTAAGGATAGCTGAAGAGAGAAATGTACCTCTTTATTGCGGAGAGTATGGTATGATCAATCTCGCGACACCTGAGGATACTCTTAAGTGGTACGAGCTTATAAGTGAGGCCTTCAATCGTTTCGGTATCGGAAGGGCAGCATGGAATTATAAGGAGATGGACTTCGGTTTCATCGATGATCATATGAAGGATGTGCTGGATAAGGTAGTTAAGCTACTTTAATAATATATAGTTAAAACATTAGGAGAGAATAACAATGGAAAAGACAATGGACAAGATAGTTGCACTGGCAAAATCAAGAGGTTTTGTATATCCCGGATCTGAGATATACGGCGGACTTGCGAATACCTGGGACTACGGCAATCTTGGAGTAGAGCTTAAGAACAATGTAAAAAAAGCATGGTGGAAGAAATTTATTCAGGAGAATCCTTATAATGTAGGTGTGGATTGTGCCATACTTATGAACCCGCAGACTTGGGTGGCTTCAGGACATCTTGGAAGCTTCTCTGATCCCTTGATCGACTGTAAGGAATGCCACGAGCGTTTCCGTGCAGACAAGATCATCGAGGATTACATGGAAGCGAACAATATCGAGAAGGAAGGCTCTGTTGACGCATGGTCAAAGGATGAGATGACAGACTATATCAAGAAAGAGGGTATTGCCTGCCCTTCATGCGGAAAGCACAACTTTACAGATATCAGAGAATTCAATCTGATGTTCAAGACCTTCCAGGGTGTGACTGAGGATGCAAAGAATACGGTATATCTTCGTCCTGAGACCGCACAGGGTATATTTGTCAATTTCAAGAATGTACAGAGAACCTCAAGAAAGAAGGTTCCCTTTGGTATTGGACAGATAGGAAAGTCATTTAGAAATGAGATCACACCGGGTAACTTTACCTTCCGTACAAGAGAGTTTGAGCAGATGGAGCTTGAATTCTTCTGCAAGCCCGGAACAGATCTTGAGTGGTTTGAATATTGGAGAAACTACTGCTATCAGTGGCTCCTTGATCTTGGTATCAAGAAGGAGAGCTTGAGACTTCGTGATCACGACAAGGCAGAGCTTTCATTCTATTCAAATGCTACAACGGATATTGAGTATGCCTTCCCCTTCACCGATTGGGGCGAGCTTTGGGGAATCGCAGACCGTACAGATTATGACCTTACACAGCATCAGAATGTATCAGGTGAGCCTATGGATTACTTTGATGATGAGAGCAATGAGAAGTATATCCCTTATGTTATCGAGCCTTCTTTGGGCGCAGATCGTGTAACTCTTGCCTTCCTTTGTGAGGCGTATGATGAAGAGGTGCTTGACGCTGAGAAGAATGATGTGCGTACCGTACTTCATTTCCATCCGGCAATCGCTCCTGTAAAGATTGGTGTGCTTCCTCTGTCTAAGAAGCTTTCAGAGGGTGCAGAGAAGATTTACGCCGAGCTTTCAAAGAACTGGAATTGCGAGTTCGATGACAGAGGAAATATCGGAAAGCGCTACAGAAGACAGGATGAGATAGGCACGCCCTTCTGCGTTACCTACGATTTTGATTCCGAGACCGATGGTGCGGTAACTGTTCGTGACAGAGATTCTATGGAGCAGGAGAGGATTGCAATCTCTGAGCTTAATGCTTATTTTGCCGAAAAACTTAAATATTAAAAAAATAAATGCCTTGATATTGAAAAAAATTTTCAATATCAAGGCATTTTTGTTGGACATTTGTTGGACATTGGGTGATAAACTATATAAAAATATAGATAAATAGGGAGGACAATCATGATTACTTTATCTATTGATGACCAGATCAATGTTGCAAATGAAGTTGTGAAACTGATGGGGGAGATCGACCCCAGTGGCGATCATCAGGCTTTCTCAGATCCTAAGAAGGTTTTAAAGGCCTTGGGGGAGAAGAATTATGACGTTGCCTGGCTCGATATCGAGATGCCCGGTATGTCAGGCCTTGAGCTTGCTGTGGAGATAAAGAAGAAATCTCCTTCTACCAACATAGTTTTCGTAACCGGACATGAGAAGTTTGCTTATCAAAGCTTTAAGCTTCATGCCAGCGGCTTTGTTTTGAAGCCTGTGACCAAGGAAGCTCTTGAGCGAGAGATAGAGGATCTTCGTATTCCTGTTGAACGTGAGGAAACTACGGGACTTCTTCGTGTCCAATGCTTTGGTAATTTTGAGGTCTTTGATAAGAATGATCAGCCGGTGGCATTTCAGAGAGCCAGAAGTAAGGAGCTTTTCGCTTATATGGTGGATAGAAGAGGAGCTCTTTGTTCGTCCAACGAATTCTGTGGAGTTCTTTTCGAGGACAGAGAGCAGGACAGTGCCCTTAAAAAACAGATCAGAACTTTTATGTCAAAGCTTAGACAGGATCTTGCCAAGGTCGGAGCTGAGGATGTGCTGGTGAAGGGCTGGAATGCTTATGGTATCGATTGTTCGAAGCTTGACTGTGATTATTACAATACCTTAAACGGCGATCCCAGAGCAGTCAATTCCTTCCAGGGTGAATATATGTCGCAGTATTATTGGGCTGAGATGACTCTCGGCGAGCTTATTATGAGGATTTGATCTATGTCTGAAAAATTTGATTACAGATCGCTTAGAGTTTTGCCTTATGCTTTGTTGGCAACATTTGTTGTCATACCGATCGTGGCGTTGGCTGTTGTTTCTATGACAGCCTCATCTCTTTCTGCTGATCTTCGCGACAGTCTGCTTAATGATCTTATCGGAGCATTGCTGTCCAATGGTTTATTTATCAATTATATAGCATTGATCGTTACACTTATCTGTCTCTACAGACTCAATGATAGTGTTAAATGGTTCAATCTTGCATGGGCTTATTTGGTTATCGAGCTTCTTGCAAAGCTTGTTTCTCAGATAAGTACATGGTTTTATGACATGAGGCCACACAGCCTTTTGGCCGGGGTATTTGCCTCTATCCTCTATCCATTGCCTGATATAGCATTTATATTCGCAGTTGCCTATATTTTGAAGGGTGTGTGTTCGATGTATGAGACTATGGGGAAGAAGGATATCGAGAACATCAGGAGTTTATCAAACTTTTTTATAATCATACAGATTGCACGAGTAACCTTTATGACTATACTTTATATAGTGGTATTTGCTTACAGATATATGGGCTATACCAGGGTAAAGGAGCTACCCTCTGCTTTCTTAGCAATTTTTATTGTATCTATTATCGCAGCGGGGGCTTTGCTTGTTTATCATGCAGTGATCGGTTTCATGGTATATTCAAGCATCAATAATGCGTGTCAGGAGTATTATCTCCACAAATACAACGCTGAAAGGTAGAAAGGCGGAGTGTTTTATGATTTCTTCATTTTTTTCAGCTGCTAAATATCAAAGTACTATAACAGTTGTCAATGCTGTAGTGACTATGATTGCAGTATTGCTTATCATGGTGCTTATTACTGTTATCATGCAGATGAAAAGTCATACTAAGAGAATGAGTTGGTTTTTGGCGGCGGTATTGGTAGTTCTTGGAGGAATAACCTCTGATATCATGGGTGACGCCTCATCTATATATGATGCTTTTAATATGACTAACGTTTGTTATATCAGAGCACGTATATTCTATGCGTTGATGGCACCTCTTTTTTCTCTTTACTTTATTGAGACCGAGCGTGAGGATGGAGCCAAGTGGGACGGACAGTTCTGGTTTTCCTTCAATTCTCTTATTGCATTGGCTCTGATCCTACAGATAATGTTTGATGAGAACAGCTTTATATGTTGGCTCTTATTCCTGTTACAATATGTAGTGATCATTGGTATGCTTTTGTTCTCTTCTAAAAGTATTAAAAACAGTATCGGATTTGTTTTAGGATCTTTGTTCCCCATCACTGTAGCGATCGTGGGTATGACAGAACCCGGCTTTCGACTTGAAGGTATGGGACTTGTATTGATGCTTATAGTCGTATTGTTCATTTATCAGGCAGATATGGAAAGAGAGCTTCTTGTACGTGATGCTGAGCTTTCCGATAGCAAGGTCTCCTTGTTGATGGATCAGATCCATCCGCATTTTATCTACAATTCCCTGCAGCAGATCGCGCTTCTCTGTGATGATGACAAGGATGCGGTGAAGCCTGCACTTCTCAATTTTTCGGGATACTTGAGGCGAAACCTCGAGTCATTGACTGATGTAAAGATGATCCCTTTTGAGAAGGAGATGGAACATGTTGATATGTTCATAGAGCTTGCCAGGATATCGCAGTCTAAGTATTTCGAAGTGGTAAAAGAGTTCGAAACAACCGATTTCTGCGTGCCTGCCATTACGGTTCAACCTCTGGTTGAGAATGCCATAAAATATGGTGTGGGTATGAGCTCAGAGGGCAGCAGGGTCGTCATTGAAACGAAGATTGAGAACGGTTATATCTTTATCAGTGTGTCAGATGACGGACATGGTAAGAAGACAGAGCTTAAGTCGCAAAAGGATCATAAAAGTGTTGGTACCAAGAATGTCATGACAAGACTTAAACTTTTGTGCGACGGAGAGCTATCCATCAATCCCGGACCTGAGGGTACGGTGTCAACTATCAAGATCCCTTTAAAGTGAAAACAGAAAAAAATAGCTCTGAACCTTTGCTGTTTGAAGCTGTTTTTTTAAAACAGGAAAATTTTGTTGCGGAATA
This sequence comes from Lachnospiraceae bacterium, assembly GCA_017540605.1. GTDB lineage: Bacteria > Bacillota > Clostridia > Lachnospirales > Lachnospiraceae > RGIG6919. The sequence goes on from JAFYAS010000025.1 coordinate 9,235, forward strand.
TCCAAATTGTTGTGAAAAAAGTTTAGAAACTAAGCTTGATCAGTAGAAGAAATGTAGTAAAATCAAGGCTTTGCGGGCTTTTGAAAAACTATTTTAAAAAAATATAAAATGAGTTGCGCTTTTGTTGCCCCTTTTATGTTAGTATAGGCTCAGAAGATAGCTAACAGCTATCACATAACCCTAAACCTTCGGTGATGAAAAAGAAAAAATCTAAAACAATATAAACACTTCACCGAGCCCAAACAATATTCTAAAGGAGGAACAATATTATGAAGGAGAGAGTTATGAACATCACAAAGTCAAGAAAGGCAACA